>CAXMRN010000073.1:0-5506 GCA_964195565.1 uncultured Polyangiaceae bacterium
GTTCGCCGAGGTGCTTCACGCAGCGCGAGCTCAACGCCCGGAAGGGGAGGCAGGCCTCGTCGAGCTCGTTGCAACCGCGACGACACCCGCGATGGTGCGCGCGACCGCGTTACTCGAGCTGCGGAACCTCGGATCGCCCGCACTTCCCGCCTTGCTCATGCGAGCTGCGCACGACCGGAGCCCCATCGTCCGGCGAACCGTTGCGGTGGCCGCCAGGGACCTTCCAGAGGAGCAGCGTCCCGACGTCATCCGCGAGCTTCTTCGCGACCCCGTGCGCACCGTTCGCATCGAAGCAGTTGCCTCACTGCTTGGAATCCACGCGGGTAGATGGCGCGCGACCGACCGCGCAGCACTGAAAGCCGCCACGACTGAGTACCTCGAGGCACGGGCGTTCAACTCAGACCGGGGCGAAGGGTTGGTGGACCTGGCACACGTGGCCCTCTTGGCTGGCGACGTGCAGCACGCCGAGGGCAATCTGCGCGAGGCGCTCGACATCGATCCCACGTTCACCGCCGCGTACGTGAACCTTGCCGACCTCTACCGAAGCCAACAGCGGGACGAAGAGGCGGAGACCGTGCTTCGTGAAGGGCTCAAAGGCGCGGCAGATCGTGCAGCCGTCGAATTTGCCCTTGCCCTCACGCTGATTCGGCTCGATCGACACGCCGAGGCCATGACGCACCTTCGCCGCGCCTATGAGGTCCGCCCCGAGGTCATTCGATTTGGCTATGTCTACGCCGTGGCTCAATTCGACCAGGGGGACAAAGCCGCCTCACTGAAAACCCTCCGTGCCATCCACGAGCGTTACCCCGCCAGCCGCGAGATTCTACAGCTGCTCGCCGGCTACAACCAGCAGATGGGGCGCAACGAGGTCGCAGAGGAGTACGCCGCGAAGCTCGAGAGGCTCGGAGGCGCCCCGTGAATCCGCGCTTGGTCGCGCTCGCGTTGATCGTCGCCGCAAGCGCCACCAACATCCCGGCCAAATCCCGCGCACAGTACGAGGACCCTTGGGAGCGCCGCTACCCCCACATCGAGTTCGGCATTGATGTTGGCGTCCTGCTCTGGAACGGCGTCGATCGAGACATCGTCCGTCCTGGCGGCACCGTAGATGCGCGCATCGGCTGGAACTACAAGTGGTGGGTGCCGATGGTTGCGCTCGGCTTCCGCGGAAGCGGCCTCGAGCTCAAAAACCTCCCAGGCGCGCCCCCGAACACGAGAAGGGAGCTCCTGAGCAATATCTTCGTCTCCGCCGGGATGCGCTTCGTCGCCCCCAACCGGACCCGCGTTGCTCCGTTCCTCGACGGCTGGTTCGATTTCAACTGGTGGCACATCAACGAGACCCAGATTCTCTGCAATGCCTGGTACTGCACCGGGTACAACCAATACCGCTTCACCCCAGGCTTTCACGGACGCATCGGCATGCAGATTCGCGTCGCCCCTCAAGCCGACTTGGAGGTCGGCTTCGGCGCTGGCTACACCTTCCAAGGTCAGTTCTTCTTAACGAACCGCTCCTGGCTGGAGCCCTCCGTCGGCTTCACGTACTCGTTTCCGGCTGGCTATGAGAACCGAACTTCGATCAAGGGCTACTGAGCGATTCTCCGAACCGCGACCCGAGTCGCTTTCGTCTGGGGACCCGTTCGCGGTAAGATGTAGGTATGACCCGTCTCGTGGTTTGCTGTGCCCTCGGCCTCGCAGTCTTCGGTTGCAAGAGCCGAGAAGAACCCGCCGCACCGTCGAACGTCGTCGAGGCGCTGCCGCCCGACGCCGTCGAAGTTGAGGCGCAACCCCCCGCCACCGATACGGCGGCGGGCCCCGAAGAGGCTGTTGCAGCCGAACTTGCAGCCGAACCCGCCGAAGCCGTCGAGGCTGCACCCGTGGAGCCGGGTCGGGACCTCGCGGCCGAGCTCCGCGCCGCGATCGGAAGTGCCGCGGACTGCGTGCGCGACTATCGACCTAGCAGCGCAACGCTGATTCGCATCGACATCAGCGCCGTCGTGCGTCCGACCGGGATGCTCATCGAGCCGACCGCAACCGGTCGCGGGCTTTCGATGAACGACCGTCGATGCATCGAGCAGCGAGTAGGGGCCGTGACCCTGTCTCCGCTGAGCGGGAAAGCTTCGGAGCCCGTGTCTACCTACGTCGAGATTCAGTACGAGCCCCCCGCAGTCGAGGAGGACGATGTGGGAACCCCACCGCCTCCGCGCGAGGGCGTCGTCCAGCCCCTACCCAAGAAGAAGCCTATCGCACCGAGTGGTGTCCCGATCGAAGGCCCAGCAGCGGACCCGATCGAGGGGCCGAGCGGCGTTCCGGTCGAAGGGCCCAAGGGCGTCCCAATCGAAGGTCCGAAGCCACAGCCGATCGACGGCTATTGAGTCGAATAGGGTCCACCTTGACCGAACCAAGCTTGGCGTGAGAGATCACGAATCGTGAAAGCATCTTCTTTCGAGCTGACCGAGAGTGGTCAACTGACGGCGGTCGAAGCCGCTGATGCGCGGCGTCGCTGGCGCGCCGGCGACGGAGTCTTCTGGATCGACCTGACGGAGTACTCACCGGGCGACCTCGAAACCATTCTCGATGAGCTCGACGTGGGGGGCCTCTTGAAGCGTCGCGTACTTCGGGCAGGGAAGGGGACGAGCATCATTGCCTTGCGGGATGCGGCTTTCTTCGAGTGGGTGGTATTTGCTGACGTGGCATGTAGCCGACGCGCGCACATGGCGGCGCTTTGCCTGAAGAATCTGCTGGTCACGGTGCAGCCCGAGCCGATCGAAACGCCCGTTGAAACCCAGCAGTCGATCGATTTGTCCGAACTCGGCCCGCTTTCTACAGCAAGCGTGCTGTGCTCGATTCTGTTGGCGCAAGGGGGCAGAACCACAGGTGCGGTGCGCGCGCTTCGAGAGCAGCTGTTGCGGTTGGACCAACGCATGGACGAAGACCCCGGCAGCGTGGAGGAGTCCGAGCTCGCTCAACTGAAGTCGGCTCTGTTGCACGCCGATGCCATCAGCGAAGAGCAGGACGAAGCCTTCCGGACTCTGTCCGAAGTGCAGACCGACGCGCTGAGCCTCTCCTCCGTCAAGGGCTCGATGAGCGTCTTGATTTCGAACTCCAACGCGACGCGCCGACTCGACGATCGGCTCCAAGATCGGTTCCAGGAGCTTCGCCACCGAGGGTCAGAGCACAAGCAGGATACCCTCAACCGCCGGCTCGGCTTCCTGACCGTGATTTCGACAGTGTTCCTTCCGCTCACCCTGCTCGCGGGGATCTGGGGAATGAACTTCGAGACGATGCCAGAGTTGAGCGACCCGTACGGCTACCCAATCGCTCTCGGCATCATGTTGCTCGTCGCGGGGAGCGTCGCCTTGTTCTTGCGCAAACGGGGCTGGTTCGACTGATGGTTTCTCTCGAGAGACTAGTTGCCGATACGGGCGGTCATCCCAATCCAGAACCCGAAGAACCAGTCTTGGTTCAGTGACGGGACCGTGTTGCCGGTGGCTGGGTCTGTGACGAACGGACGGGCGTAGTAGATGTCGTTCCCCGCGAACTCGGCGCGGGGCTCGAGACTGATGATGAGGTACTCTACGGGCGAGTAGCGAACGGTGCCGGTGACGGTGAAGACGGTTCCTGGTTGGGCACCCGCCGTCGCCCCGAAGTACTCACCACGAAGTCCAAGCGACCAGTCGTCCGTGAAGTCGTAGCTGCCGCCAAGGCTCACGCCCCACTGCTTCGATACGGCCAGGCCGGTGAGCGAACCTCGCGACGAGAACTGATAGTCGGCATCGACGAACAACATTCCGGCCTCGGGAGTCCACCTGACGACGAAGTCCAAGATCGCTTGCCAGTCTCGGTTCCCGTTGGAGCCATTGGGGCTCGTGACTCCGCCAAACCAGAGCTCGGTCGTGGCGCCGGGCCTGTACCGAACCTGTGCGCCCACGGCGGGAGCTTGGACCGTGCTTCTCACGTCGCTCGGGTACTCGGTTCCGAAGATGCTTCCTCTGGCAACGATGACCGTGACGTCCACCTTGTCGTGGGGCTCGATCGCGGCGCGCAACCCGAGGTGGCGGAAAGGCTGCATCCTGAAATAGATGACCCCCCGGGTGAACGTCGGGTTCTCCCACTCGTCGGCCGATTCGACGCCGACGAACGCGCCGAAGTAGCCCAAGTCGAGTGACAGTTTCTCATGGGGGATCCAAGTTGCGAACCCGCGCGTGAGCGGCGCAAACTCGGACAAACGATCGACGTTCTGACCCCACCTGAGATTGAGCGTGACGCCCCACTTGTCGGTTCGGTATCCGACGTCTCCTCCCGCAAACACAAGCCCGAACCCATGTGAGTCCGCGTAGGGGTACTCGAACGCGTTGTAGGGGCCGGCCACGCGCTGCGCGTTGAACATGTAGTACGAGCTCACGAGAAGCTGCCAGGAGAGTTCGTCCGTAAAAGCGCGTCGTTGCGCGCCCGGGTCCTCGCTGGGGCCCTCGCTCGGCTGCTTGTCGGGTGCCTCGGTTGCTTGCTCCTCGGGCT
Source organism: uncultured Polyangiaceae bacterium (assembly GCA_964195565.1). Lineage (GTDB taxonomy): Bacteria > Myxococcota_A > Polyangia > Polyangiales > Houyiibacteriaceae > SG8-38. The sequence continues at coordinate 4,513 of CAXMRN010000073.1, forward strand.
GCTCGCCCGGCTCCTCGTCTGACTCCAGGTCGGCCCTCGCAGTGGATGGTGCCCCAGTGCCGATGAGCAAACTGGCCACAACGCCAAGGACGACCCAAGACCGTTTGGACACGCTAAGGTTAGTAAACAAAACTTGCTGGCGTCGCAAGCGATTAGAATTTATGAGGTAGCTGTGGGCATCCTGAGAAGACAGCGAGGCGTTTCGTTCCCTTGTCGGGCGCCGACCGAGAGCGGTCGAGACGTCCCCATCCACATCGCGAAGATGACCGCCCCCCACGTCATGTGGTGGCACTCGCACGTCCAGCCGATCATCGACAGGGACGCCAGCAGGGCGGATAACGGCTGGAACTGGATGCTCTACGTCCCCTTTGCCGAGATCGGCGGGCGTGTTCTGATGCGCAAGCCGGCCGGCTACACCGTCGGGCTCTCCGATCCGAAAAACGACCGTTTCGTCCCGTGCGCGCTCGTCCAACTCCTGGGCCGCGTCCCGGCGCTCGACGACCACGACCGAGAAAGCGTGTTCGTATGGTTTCTCTCGACCGCGCCCGACGAAGCGCTGACGACCATCGAGGATCACCCGATTTCGAAAGACCAGATCCCTCGGCGACTTGGCTCGATTGCCCTCGACGTTGCGGTCACCCACTCACTCAATAAACGGCGGTTCGGAAGGACCGCGCTCTACGCCGACGAACGCGGGGGCAACGCCTTGCTGCAATGGTATCAGCGTCGTGGCATGATCGTCTTGCCAGACGAGGACAAGCTTCCACGTGGACCAAGGCGCTTACTGAAACCAAGCGACGGCCGCTACTGCTACTACACCGTGCCGGCCGCCATCGAGGCGAGCAAGGAGCTCGACCCGCTCCGCTGACCGAATCACCATGCCGACGCCCACCACAGCTTTTGCCGACGCAGCCGCCAAGTACGGCGGGGTCGATCCTGACGACATCGAAGCGGTGCAGAGCTGGTTTGCCGAAGAGCTGCCAACGCTCTCCGT
>CAXMRN010000074.1:0-9410 GCA_964195565.1 uncultured Polyangiaceae bacterium
GATGGAGGGCGTCGGCCGTGCCCTCTTCATCACTTCGGCCATTTTGGTGGCGGGCTTTCTGGTCAATGTCTTTTCCGTGATGGACGGGCAGAAGAGCTTCGGCCTCTTGCTGGCCGGCGTGATCGCCGCGGCACTGGTCGCAGACTTTCTCCTGATGCCGGCGCTCATCCTGTGGCTGAAACCGTTCGGCCCCGAAGCGCCGACGGCTCAACCGCCTGTGGTCAGGGAAGGTGCGGGCTGACGATCGAGTCGGGGACGCCGCTCATCGAGTCCTACGTCGCCACCGTTTTTGGCTTCACGTTCCCCGATCGCGTTAGGCTCGTTGTGGGGTGACACTTACTTGGGAACGATGGGGGCTGGTTTGCGTCCTGCTCGCGTTCGTCGCGATCTACGCGCGGACCGCTGACTTCACCTACGTATGGGACGACGTGGAGGCGATCCGCGACAACCCGATCTACGCCGGCCCCTGGATGGAGGGGCTGGACGCGACCCAACACGACCACCTCGACCCGGCGTATCGAAAGCTGTCGGGCCTCGAGCCCGCGCACGACAGCTATCGGCCGCTCCTGTACCTCTCGTACCGAGCCGACGTCGCTCTGTTTGGGATGAGCCCCCGAGCGATGCACCTTCACAACCTGCTCCTCGGCCTCCTTGCGATTCTGGTGTTCTACTTGGTGGCGTCGGCCTGGTTGGCCGCGGGCCCTGCTGCCCTACTCGCGACTTCCATCTTTGCGCTGCACCCGCTTCAGGTCGAAACTGTTGCGTACGTCTCCGGACGAGGTGACCTGCTCGCCGCGCTGTTTGCCCTGCTGGCGGTGGCGACCGCTCTGCGCGTGGAGGGCGCGACGAGCCGAGGACGACGCGCCCTATGGCTGTTGCTCGGCACGGCTTGCTTCTTGGGGTCGCTGCTATCGAAGGAAGCCTACATCGGGCTACCGATCGTGTTGGCGGGCATGGCTTGGTCCCGTGGGAAGCTTCGCGAGCAATGGATGGTGCTGGTCGTCTGGGCGGCGGCGTTGGCCGGCTATCTCACGTTGCGTTTCGCGATCGGGGACGTGGCCAGAGGCGGGGTCGGCATCACGGCTCTCATCGCGTTGCCCGGCGTGTTTCTCCGATACCTGCAGATGGCCCTGCTCCCCTTCGACCTATCGATCGAGCGGCTCTACGATGCTCGCTACGTGTTCCCCGGGTGGCTCGCAGCCGGGCTAGCCGTCGCCTGGTTCCTGGTCGGCTCGCGCCGCGGTTGGTCCGCCGCGTCGCGGATGGTGGCCAGTGGCCTCTGGTGGATGCTCGTCCTCCTCGGGCCTTCGTCGGTCGTCGTCATGCTGATGGGGGTCCTGGCAGATCGCTACGCGTACCTTCCCCTCGCAGGCTTCGCGATCGCGGCTTCGGCGCTGTTCACCGCCGCGCTCGACACGGGGACCAAACTGCGGCCGCTGATCAGCGCTGCCGGGATCGTGTGGGCTGCGATGTGTCTCAGCACCGCGGCCGTACAGGTCGGCGTCTGGAAGGACAACCAGACCCTCTACAGCCACGCGGTGCTCGTCGAGCCGCAGAGCTCGATGGCGCACTACCGTCTCGGGCATCGCTACGCGAAGGCCGGGCATTGGGCGGAAGCCGCCGCTCTTTTCGAACGCGCGGTCGAGCTCCGGCCGTCGAACGCGCGGGCCCTCAACAACCTCGGAGTAACCTACCTGAACACCGGAAAATACGAGCAAGCGGCGAGCTCGTTCGAGCGGGCCCTTGCAGAGACTGGACAGATGCACTTCCGCGCCTGGTACAATCTAGGGGTGGCTCGGATGAATATGGGAGAAGGCGAGGCGGCGTGCGACGCCGTCGAGCGCGCGTTGCAGATCAATCCAAACTATGAGGCTGCTGCGGCGTTTCGACGGGCACGTTGCGAGCGGGGGGAATGATGTCGATCGACGTGAGTGTCGTCCTGCCGAGTTACCGGGGTGCCGACGCGGCCCGCCGTCACATTCCGTTGCTCCTCGAGTACTTACGGACTGTCGGGGTCAAGCACGAAGTGATTCTGGTCGACGACGGCAGCGACGACGGCGGTGAGTCTCGCGAAGTCGCGCGGAGCCTCGGCTGCCAGTACCTCGAGAACCCCAAGAACCAAGGCAAGGGCGCGGCGGTTCGTCGCGGGATGCTCGCAGCCAGCGGGCGCTACCGCTTCTACACCGATGTCGATGTCCCCTACGATCTCTCGAACATCGAGGCGATGCTCTGGTACCTCGACTTCAAAGAGTTTCACTTCGTGGCCGGAGACCGGACGCTCGACGAGTCCAGCTATTACCTTCACGTGCCCTGGTTCCGCAGAGCGGCCAGCCACATCTATTCCACCGTCGTCGGGCGCTTGGTCGCCGGCGGATGGTTCGACACCCAGTGCGGGCTCAAAGGGTTTCGCGATCACGTCGCCGAGGATCTCTTCAGCGTCGGTCGCGTCAATCGTTTCGCCTTCGATGTCGAGCTTTTCTACATTGCCCTCAAGCGCAACTACGACATCAAGCGTTTGCCGGTGCGCCTACGGTGCAACGAAACGTCCACGGTCAACGTGCTGACCGACGGCGCCGCCATGGTGCGCGACCTCGGCGCGATCCGGCTCAATCAGCTCTTCGGGCGCTACCGCCCGCTCCTCCCCGTGCAGCGCACGATCGACAGCTCCCCTCGAGCGAACGCGGCGCCACGCAAGGTCACCCTTCATGACCAGTAGCGAACGACGCCTCGGCGACGCGATCCAGATCCCAGGGAACTATCAGTTTCAGGCGGCCTTCTCGGGAAGCGCGCCTCAACGGTTCTGGCACCAAACCCGGTTCGAGGTGTGCCTGGATATGCTCGAGGTGGGCCCTTCCATGCGCGCGCTCGACGCCGGATGCGGGTCTGGCGTGTTTGCGGACATGGTCGCGGGGGTTCCCGGCACCGAGGTCACCGCTGTCGACGGCAATCGCGAGGCGATCAACTTCGCCCAGCAACAGTTCCGCCGACCGAATCTCCGGTTCCGACACGGCCTGGTCGATGAGCTCGCCTTCGAGTCCGCGAGCTTCGAGAGAATCTCCTTCTTGGAAGTGATCGAGCACATCCACCCCGAGCAAGGTCGTGCGGTCTTGAGAACCTTCCAGCGGCTCCTTTCACCGGGCGGCCGTCTCGTCATCTCGACCCCGAACATGCGAAGCTACTGGCCCGCACTCGAATGGGCCCTCGATCGCCTTCACCTCGTCCCCACCATGGAAGACGAACAGCACGTGGCGGGGTACCACCCACGCTCCCTGCGGGCGCTCGCCGAAGAAACAGGTTTCCGGTTGGTCTCGACGCGTACCCTCTTCGTGGCGTCGCCCTGGGTGTCACTTGCGACGTGGCGCTTGGCCAAAGCCGTGCATCGACTGGAGCAAGCAAGCCCGATACACATGGGAACCCTCCTCGTTCAAAGCTTCGAGCGCTGCTGAGTTTCCGCCCAAAGGCTTCAATCCGGGCGCCGGTTTACACGACGCCCGGCCGGTGAGACTATCCGCTCGCCCACACCGGGCAAAGGAGGAAGTATGGCGCTTGGAAACAAGGTTGCTGCGGAGTTCGTAGGTACGTTCTGGCTCGTGTTCGGTGGCTGCGGGAGCGCGGTCCTGGCGGCCGGGTACCCAGGCCTTGGGATCGGATTCCTAGGAGTCGCCCTCGCGTTTGGTCTGACGGTCCTCACGATGGCGTACGCGATCGGGCACGTCTCGGGTTGCCACCTCAACCCCGCGGTCTCGGTGGGCCTCCTCGTCGGCAAACGTTTCCCCGCGTCGGAGCTCGTCCCGTACATCATTGCGCAGCTCCTCGGAGGCATCGCTGGCGCCGCCGTGCTCTACTTCATCGCCTCCGGCCAGGACGGCTTTCAAGCCGGCGGCTTCGCCTCGAACGGCTTCGGTGAGCACTCCCCGGGCGGCTACTCGATGGCGGCAGCCCTCACCGCCGAAATCGTCCTCACCTTCGCATTCCTCTTCATCATCCTCGGCGCGACCGACAAACGCGCCCCCGCAGCCCTTGCCCCGGTCGCAATCGGCCTAGGCCTCACCCTGATCCACCTGATCGGCATCCCGGTCGACAACCTCTCGGTCAACCCAGCCCGAAGCACCGCGACAGCACTCTTCGCCGACCCCTGGGCCCTCAAACAACTCTGGCTCTTCTGGGTCGCCCCCATCATCGGCGGCGCAATAGCCGGCGTCGTCTACCCCCTAGTAGCCGGCGACCCCGACTAACCCCGGACAAAAGGGGACAGTCCCCTTTTTAGTTGAGGCGGAGGAAGAGGAAGCGGCCGCCGTTGGAGATGGCTCCGCCGAAGCTGCCTTGGGTGGAGGGGGTGGCGGAGAAGCCTGCGCCTCCCTCTGCGCGGGCGATCTCACGGCCGTCGGAGAGGGAGAGGGCTAGGAGGGAGCCTTGGGTTTCGCCGTAGATGACGGTGCCCTTGTAGGTGACGACTGGGGGGGTCGGGGCGCCGCGTTCGGGGGCCTTTTCCCACTGGACCTCGCGTGTGCGCAGGTCGAGGAGCGACACGCCCCGGCGGGCGGACGAGATGACCAGCATCCGTCCGGCCCCAGCGATTCCCGTCACGCCTTGAAACGCCCCGTCTCTCCATTCGACCGTCCCGCTGCCTGCGTTCAACGCATAGAGGCCGGCGGTGAAGGACGCGACGTAGAGAGTGCCCCTGATCAGAACCGGAGTGGTGTCGACGTCAAGGAATTGCGGGACGTTGCCGGGCCGAAGCTCGACATCAACTGAAGTTTCGACCTCCCAGAATAGCCGTCCGTCCGCCGGATTGATCGCTGCGACCGCCCCATCGGTGAACCCCGCGTAGAGTCGCCCATCCTCCAGCAGCAATCCCGCGTGACCGGCGATGGTGATCTCCTCCACCGGTTCCTTGTCGTAGGTCCACAGGACGCGCCCATCGTCACGCGCGAGCGCCGTCACGGTGTCGTTCTCGGCCACGAGGTAGATCGCGCCGTGAGAAATCACCGGCTGGGTTCGTATCGAGCCGATCAGCTTGGTCTTCCACCTGAGCTGGCCGTCGACCGTGATCGCATGCACGTGGCCGTCGACACTGGGGAGGTACACCTCGCCGGTCTCCACATCGACCGCGGGCTTCGACTCGATCTGCGCGCCCGCGTCGTAGAAGAACAGCCGCCGCCCGCTCAGCGCGAACGCGAAGAGGTTCCCTTCGGTCGTGCCGATGTAGACGCGTTCTCGCTTCCTATCGAACTCCGCCGAGCTGAGCTCCACGGGCAAGTAGCGAGCTTCCGCTCGGTTCGTCAGCTGCTTCGACCAACGGACGTTGAAGCCCCCCTCACCAGGCCTCGCATAAGCGTCGTTCTGCTCCACCCACCCGAAGTTGTCGGCGTTGGTGGCTGGCGTGCCCGCGGCTCCACAGCCCGCGACCGCAAGCAACGAGGAGGCGAGGATCAGGACGGCGGAGAACCGAATGCGCATACCGCAGGCTTACTCTTCCGGCGGCTGCCGTTGGAGCATTTCGTTCATCTGTCGAATTAACTCGTTGGCGTTGCGGGGGTCGACCCCGTCCGCCGGGGCCAGGCTTGGATCGATGAGCGCAAGGCGCGCCTCGGTCTGTTCCTGGGTGTAGGGAAGTAGCGGCGCGTCGGCCTGCCGAAGCTCGTTCAAGACACCGTTGAGCTTGATTTTGGCTTCGTCTAGCTTGCCTTCGGCCACCAAGATGCGCCCCTGATGGTAGCCCGCGATGGGCGCGATGTTGGCATCGAGCTCGCGCAACGCCTCGAGCTGCTCGATCGCCTGCTCATAGGATTTCTCGGCCTCGAGCGAGTACGCGATCCCTTCGAGAGCCGCCCAACGAACCGCCTCATCATTGCTGCTGTCGAGGGCCGCGCGGTATGCGGTGCGGGCGGATTCCCACTCGCCCTGCGCGTAGAGTGCTCGGCCTTCGCCGATGCGCGCCCACGAGGCGGCCGGGGTGTTGGCGTGCCCATCGGCTACTGCCGCGTACGCGGTTGCCAGCGCGGCAGGGTCGTCCGCGTCACCGTCCAGGACCGCGGCGAGCTCGGCGCCCGCAGCTGCGTCCTGACCGCGTGTGAACGTCGACCAGCCGATCCCGATCGCTGCGACCAGCAGGACGCCGCCGGCCATGAGCCCAAGGGGCTTGAGGTTGTCCTGGAGCCAGTCCTTGGCCACCGCGGCCTGTGCGAGCGCTTTCTCCTCGACTAGGTCGGCATCGCGGCCGCGCTCCGCAGCCTTGCGAGCCGACTTGGCCGCCTGCTGTGCGGCGAGTCGTTGGCCCGCGGTGAGCGGCGCTTGTTTTTCGTCTTCGGCAGAATCGTTGGCCAAGGCTTCCTCCAAAAGACCGGCAAAACCGGGCAAATCGCGTCGGCACTATACACGCGGCCCCTCCCCAGTCAACGTAGCCTCGCATCGAGCGCAACCCCCGTGCTAGAGGGCTCGCTGTGCGTTGCTTCGTCGGGATCTTTGGGACCCTCGTCTTGATGGCGGCGCTCCCATCCGCGGCCTCCGCATACGAGGACCAAGCGACCCTCGGCGTGGAGGTCGGGTACGCGGGCATGCCGAGCACCAACACCCTGCCCCGCAACGGGGTCGATATCGGTCTGATCGCCGGTGGCGGGCTCGGCGACTCTTGGAGCATTCAAGGGCTCCTCAGCTACAACGTGTTCCCGGACGAGCGCCCCGTGCACCTTGGCACGGCGGGGCTCGAGACTGTCTACGCACTCGATATCACCCGCTTCGTGCCGCTCATCGGTTTCGGTATCGACGGCCTGCTGACCGTGCGCGATCGGCGGACACGCGGCGACTTCGCCCTGCACGGGTTACTTGGCGTCGACTTTCTCATCAACCCTCGCTGGCTCATCGGCGCCGACGCGCGTGGCTACTGGGTCGCGACCCACGCCGCGAGCCCGCTCGACTCGTTCATTCTGACGGTAGGGGTGCGGGCCGGCGTCCGCTTCGACCTCCATTAGAGGCAGCAGCCGAATCTGCACGGGCCTCCCCGATACGATGGCGCTCATGGCAAGCGCCAGCACGACACAAGCCGCCGCGCGAATCGACGCTGTCCCAGGTGCGTTCCCCACCACCCGGTATCGGTCGAGCCGCCGAGACGTTGCCTCGCGGACGCCGGTTCGACGCTAGCTAGCGGGCTTCTCGAGTTCGAAGCCGTCGTGAAGCACGACCACCGCACGGTCGGCGTGGTCAGCTCCGATCAGACACGAGGTCTTGATCTCGCTGGTGCTGATCGCCTCGATGTTGATGCCGTTGTCGGCCAGGAGCCGGAACATGCGGGCCGCGATGCCCGCGTGATTGCGCATACCGACGCCCACGATCGACACCTTGGCCACCGCGTCATCTCGCACGACGCCCTCTGCGTCGACGCTCGCGACGAGCTCCTTGGCGACGTCCTCGGCGCGGTCCGCGTCCTCGCGGCTCACGGTAAAGGTCAGGTCTGTGTGCCCAGCCTTCGACACGTTCTGAATGATCATGTCGACCGAGATGTTGGCTTCGGCCAGCGGCTCGAACACGCTCGCGACCACGCCGGGATGATCCGGTAGAGCGCGCACGGTCAGCTTCACGGTTTTCTTGTCGGCTGCGACGCCGGCCACAATCACTTTTTCGAGCAGGTGTTCTTCGTCGGTCACCATCGTTCCCTCCTCTTTCGAGAAACTCGAGCGCACGTGCAGCGTCATGCGGTGCTTCATCGCAAGCTCCACCGAACGTATCTGCAGGACCTTGGCCCCTTGAGAGGAGAGCTCGAGCATCTCCTCGTAACTGATGCATTTGATCTTGCGCGCGTTCGAACACACGCCCGGGTCGGTCGTATACACGCCGTCGACGTCGGTGCAGATCTCGCAGACGTCCGCCTTGACCGCCGCCGCGATCGCCACGGCCGAGGTGTCGGAGCCACCGCGCCCGAGGGTCGTGATGTTGCCGTACGCGTCGATGCCCTGAAAGCCCGCGACCACCAGCACGTTCCCGGTTTCGAGCGAAGAGCGAAGTCCTGGCCCGTCGATCGTGCGAATGCGTGCCTTGCGGTGCACGTTGTCGGTCAAGATGCGGGCCTGATGCCCGAGCATCGAGCGCGCCGGCACGCCGATTTCGTTGAGCTGAATCGCCAGCAACGCGGCGCTCACTTGCTCGCCGCTCGAGGCGAGCACATCCATCTCGCGCTCGGCAGGGCTATCGGAAAGCTCCCAGCCCATGCTCAGCAGCTTGTCGGTTTCCCCGGCCATGGCGCTGACCACAACGATGACCTGATGCCCCTCGCGATAGGTCTCGGCGACGCGTTCCGCGACCCTGCGGATCCGATCGAGCGAACCTACGCTCGTGCCACCATATTTCTGTACGACCAGGCTCATTGGGCGCCGAAGGATAGCCGCGCCTTTCGGGGGAGCAACCGCCGCGACGCGCGCCCGGCTGTCGTGGTACTTTCCGGGCGATGAGACGAGCTGCCTGGGTAGCGCTGCTCGTGTTCGGCGCGTGCAGCCAAAAGTCGGAGCCGGCCCATGCCGTTCCTCCCGAAGCCGAGCCCGGCGCGGAGGAGCGAAGCCAGATGGTGTCGCGTCAGATCGAGGCGCGCGGGGTCCGGGATGCCCGCGTGCTCGACGCGATGCGCCAGGTGCCGCGCCACCGCTTCGTGCCGGAGTCCCAGCGGGGCCGCGCGTACGAGGACAGGCCCTTGTCGATCGGTCATCAGCAGACGATCAGCCAACCGTACATCGTCGCCTTGATGACCGAGCTCGCAGGAGTGAAACCGGGCGACAGCGTGCTCGAAGTCGGGACCGGGTCCGGCTACCAGGCCGCGGTGCTAGCGGAGATGGGCGTGAGGGTGTTTTCAATCGAGATTGTGGAGCCGCTCGCCACACAGGCGACCACCCTTCTCTCGGCGCTCGGCTACGGGAAGTTGGTGGAGGTCCGCCACGGCGACGGCTACGCAGGCTGGCCCGAGCACGCCCCCTTCGACGCCGTCATCGTCACCGCTGCCCCACCCAAGATTCCGGCCCCTCTGAAGCAGCAACTCAAAGTCGGAGGCCGCCTCGTGATCCCAGTCGGCAAGCACTACCAAAACCTCCTTCAGGTGACCCGAACCAAGGACGGTTTCCGCGAGGAGTCGGTCATCCCTGTGAGGTTCGTCCCCATGACCGGCAAAGCCCAGCGGCACCCCTAGGGGACGAGGGCCGGTACGATGTATCCGTTCGAACCCCCGTCCGGGATAGACCGCTGCCCTGAATTGAAAAGACCCTCCGCCGTTTGGCAGAGGGTCTTCTCGTCGGGCCCCAGCCGACCGGCCTAGCCTTCGCTGTCTGACCCGGGATTGCTCGGCGTAGGCGGTGGCTCGGGCTCGCCGTACTCGTGGACGAGTTTCTTCTTGAGCTTGTCGAGGAGCATGCGCTCGATGTAGCTTGGCA
>CAXMRN010000075.1:0-73624 GCA_964195565.1 uncultured Polyangiaceae bacterium
GGGGGCAAGCTTCTCGCGGATCGCGCGCTTTCGAGGTTGCTCAAGGGCGACTGGCCGCGGTCGCTCGAAGAGCTGGAATCCCTGCGCCGCACATAGCGGCCTTGTATGGCCCTCGAACCGCACTAGAAATGTGCCTGTACCCATTTTGACGGTACGTTGCGCCTGACACATGGGTTTTACCATTCGCCGAGAAGATCGCAGGAATCTGGCCGTGGGCTTCATCGGCCTGCTCGCGATCATGAGCGCGCATTCGGTCATGGAGACGGCGCGGGACACCCTGTTCCTGACGAGTCTTCCTGCGACCCATCTGCCTCGCGCCTATCTGGCGATCGCGCTGCTCGCGATCTTGGAGCTCAGGCTCCACGAGCGGGTTCTGCGCCGCGTGAACGACCGTCGGCTGCTCTTGGCGGCGTCGCTCGTGTTCGGTTCACTCGTGACCTTTGGTTTTTGGGCCCTCCTCGACAAGATGGGCGCGTGGGCGCCGTTTGGTTTCTATGTCTGGACCGGCCTCCTCATCACGGTCGTCCTGATCCAGTTCTGGCTACTGCTCGATGACGCCGTCACCGTGACTCAAGCAAAGCGTATCTTTCCCGTAATCGCTGCAGGCGGCGTGACCGGAGCCATGCTCGGGTCGCTGCTCTCCGACGGCTTGCTCCGGGTCGCGTCTCCAGTCGACCTCGTGCTTGCAGCCTCGGTGGTCTTGGCGCTCGCAGCCACGACTCCGTTCCTGTGGACCATGCCCAGCGAAGGCGCGACGGACCACGCGGCGACCGAACGTGTACGGCCGCTCGGCTGGCTGCTTCGAGACAGCTACCTCTCGCGGGTCCTGGCACTTGTTGTGATGGGAACCATCGCGCTCACCGTCGTGGACTTCATCTTCAAGAGCACGGTCGCGGACCACATCTCGCCCGAGGGGCTCGGCCCATTTTTCGCACGCTTCTACCTGGGGCTGAACAGCGTGGCCCTGCTGATTCAAGTGGTGGGCGCCGGCTGGCTCTTGCGCGCGTTTGGCGCGCACCGCAGCTCCGCCTTGCTGCCGGCCCTGGTCTTCGGGGGCGCCATCGGTCTTGCGTTGGGCCCTGTCCTGCTGTTCGCCGTAGCGCTCAAAGCAGTGGACGGGAGCTTGCGCCACACCCTCTATCGTAGCGCTGTCGAGGTGCTCTACCTGCCGCTCGACAGCAGGCGCCGCGAGCGCGCCAAAGGCATCGTCGAGGTGTTTGGGCACCGCGGCGGGCAAGCGGTCGCGTCCTTGCTGATCATCGCGGCGGTCGGAGTGGGCGTGTCGACGCAGCAGCTGGCGGTCGTCTTGCTCTTCCTGGTGGTCGCGTGGGTCGTCGCGATCATGTCGACCCGGCGTCAGTACGTCGATCTGTTCCGCACCCGACTCCGGCAAGGGGTCATCGACACGCAGCTCGAGCTCGAAGAGTTGGACCGCCACTCTCTCGAAGTTCTGCTCAACGCGCTAAACAGTGACCAGGACGCAGAGGTCATCGCTGCCCTCGACATCTTCGATCGGCACGGAAAAGCAGACCTGATTCCGGTCCTGGTCCTCTATCATCCCTCGACCGAAGTCCGCAGCCGGGCATTGGAGGCGTTTGCGGAGGCCACCGATCGCCGCTTCATTCCGGTCGCCCGCCGCATGCTCTCGGACGAGAACCCAGAGATTCGGGCAGCGGCACTGCGGGCCCTCACCGCCGTGGTACCGAGCCGGGAACTCCTCGAAGAGAAGCTGGACCTCGAAGCGTCGATCGTTCGCGCCACCGCATTGGTCGGTCTCTTGTCGTTGAATCACGAGACGGGAAACGGCGCCGGGGTATCCCCGTCCAAGCTCGACGAGTGGACGCGCTCGCGTAACCCACGAACTCAATCATCCCTCGCACGGGCGATTCGACATGAGGGCGGGCCGGTCTTCCACGAAGCCCTGATCGAGCTCATCGCGAGCGACGACGACTCCGTCCGGCTCGAGACCTTGGGGGCGATGGAGAGCAGTCCCGATCCCCGCTACCTGCCGCATCTGTTGCCACTGCTGGGGAGCTCTGATTTGCGAGCTGCCGCGCGCCGCGCCGTGGTGGCCATCGGGCCCGAGGCCCTGGTGGCACTCGACGAGGCCCTCGGGGATCTCTCGACGCCCCGAAAGGTGCGCCGCCGCATCCCTCACACCATCATCTTGTTCGGGTCACAGGAGGCCGCTGATGTTCTGCTCCAGCATTTGCATCGCGAACGTGAGGGCGGTGTACGCCTGAAGATCCTGCGGGCGCTCGGTCATCTGCGAGCAACCGAGCCCTCGCTGGTCCTCGACGACGCGCTCCTGGAGGAACAGCTCCGGAGCAGCTTGTTGCGGGTCGTGCAGCTTCTTCAATGGCGCGCGGCGATCGAGAGCAACGGGACGACGGAGACGACCGACGTCGAGCTTCTTCGAGTGGCGCTCGAAGACAAGGAACGCGCAGCCCTCGAGCGCGCGTTCGGGCTGATGGGGCTCCGGCACCCTGAAGAAAACTTCGCCCTAGTCTGGCGCGGCGTCACGAGTGACAACGCGAAACTGCAGGCCGCCGGTCAAGAGGTGCTCGAAGCCGCATTGCTGGGCTCTTTCCGTGAAGCGGTGCTCGTCATCATCGATGACGGGGAGTCGCCGGCGCGGCGTGCGCGAGTCGCGGGGGCAGCCCTAGGCGAAGCCATTCAACCGCTGTCTCACGTAGAAGCGGTCGAAGAGATGATGCAAGATCGGAGCGAAGTGGTCCGCGGAATCGCGGCGCACCACACTGCGGAGCTCGCCCGAGAGACGAGTCCCATCGCGGCACAGGAGGTACCAAGCCTTGCCTGAAACATCCCAAAAGCAGGCCAAAATGGATCGCTTTCAGCGGTTCTTGTTCTTGCGCACGATGCCGGGGCTCGACGAAGTGCCGCCCGAGGTCGCGCAAGTCATCGCGGCTAATACACGGGAGCGATTCTTTGAAAAGGGGGAGCACCTCTACCGAAGTGGGGTCCCCGCACTGGAGATTCAATACGTAGTCAGCGGCGAGTGCGAGATCATCCGCAACGGACGAACCGTGCGCCGCTTGGGTCCACGTAGCGTAGTCGGCGGGGTCAGCGCGCTTGCAGGTGAGGAGCAAGGCTACGACTGCGTCGCGCTCGAAGACATGATCACGCTCGCGATCAACGTCGAAGATTCACAAGAAATTTTCGAAGACCATTTCGTGCTGCTCAAGCGCGTGCTTCGAGGTACCAGTCGCGAGGTCCTCGAGTCACGACGCAAGCTCGGGCCAAGCGCAGGCTTCGGCCCCCTGTCGGAAGCGTTTGTGTTTCCCGATCGACCTTTTGATCTCGTCGAGCGAATGGCGTTTCTGCGAAAAACATTTTCGTTTGGCGATAGCGAGATCGACGCCATCGCTGACCTCGCCCGTGACGTACAAGAGGTCCACCTTCCCAAAGGCGAAGTCCTGTGGAACGTTGGCGATCGAAGCAGCTACTTCCTGCTCCCACTCCGTGGCGTCATCGACTGCCGGGCCTCCGATCCAGATCAACATTTTCAACTAGGCCCGAGCGACTCGGTAGGCGCCATCGACGCCATGGCCGACGAACGCCGCTGGTTCCGAGCCGAAGTGACTGAAGACCTAGTCGCCTTCCGCATCGACCAAGAGCTCCTCCTCGAAGTCCTAGAAGACCACTTCACCATGGCGATGTCCCTCCTGAGAAGCATCGCCGCCGGCATCCTCCATCTCTACGACCAGGGACACTCTCCACCCCCCTAACACACTGAAATCACACTGCTTCTCAACAAAAGATCGCAGCCCTTGTAACTGCTCGCTTGTTCAGTATATTGGGTGGTCCCATGAGTGTTGGGACTGTCCTCGAAATCAAGGAGCGGCGCGAGCAAGCGAAGGCTTTGCCGTTGTCTGAGTCGTTACCTCTGTCCGAGTCGTTACCTCCGGGACGCTTGGTCGAGGTCTCGGGGGAGCATGCTTGTGCACGGACGACGACTGCGGTGTCGTGTGTGACCGAGGCGCAGGCATGTGGTGAGCTCGTCGCCTGGGTGCAGCCCAAGGGCGGCGCGTTGTTTCCTCCCGACCTCGAGGCGGCAGGAGTTGATCTCGATTCGTTCATCGCGATTCACGTGCCGCGACATGCGGGTCCGTTCGCATTGGTTCGTGCGACTGAATGGCTTGCTCGGTCCGGTGCGTTCGGGTTGACGGTCATCGACCTCACCGATGCCCTGCCGCCCGGCTCTTCGGTGAACTGGCAAGGCCGCCTTCAAGGTCTGTTGCGTCAATATGATGGACGCGTTCTCTTGCTCACTTCGAGTGCGTACGAAGCTCCTTCTTCCGGCCCATTGGTAGGCTTGCGTGTCGAGCCTCGACGCGGCCCTCTTCATGCTGATCGCTTCGAAGTCCGCACGCATGTTCTCAAAGACAAAGTCGGCTTTGCCACCGAGCTTGCGTCGACGAAGCCCATCGCGCCGGCAGGTCTACGAGGCGCATCATGAAACGGGTGAGTTGTGTTCTGTTGCCTATGCTTCCGTTGCAAATTCTGTTGCGTGAAAAACCACACTGGGCTGACGCACCGGTCGCCGTCGTCGACGATGAAGGTCCCAATGGCCGCATCACGCATCTCAATCTGCTCGCAAAAAAGAGCCGCCTCCGCATCGGTATGCGTCAAACCGTCGCGCGTGATCTCCTCCCAAACCTACACACTGCCGTCGTGTCGCCCGAACGAGCCTCGGAGGTCAGCCGCGAACTGATCACTTCTCTTCAAACGTTCTCCCCTCGAGTCGAAGCGATCGCTCACGCGGGCGCGTTCCATATCGACCCCGAAGGTCTCCGTCGTCTTTACGGTGGTTACCGCAACTGGGCGACGTCCATTCATCGGTATTTGCAGGCTCGGCACTGGCGAAACTCGGTGACGGTCGGCTTTCATCGCCAACGAGCGCTCGCGGTCGCGATGACCCATGGCGGGGTTACCATCTTGCAGAGTGCCGACGAAGAGCGTGAGCGTTCGAACGAGACGCCACTTGGTGAGTTCGATCTGCCTGGTGAGCTTTGCGAAAGCTTCGGAGCGTTGGGCATCGAAACATTGGGCGACTTTCTCGCTTTGCCTCCAGGTGAACTTCACAGTCGTTTTGGTGCCAAGGCGAGCGCACTCCACGACTCGTTTGCCGAGGGCATGCAGTTGCCCATTCAACCCCACGCGTTCGACGACCCATCGCGTATCTCTTTTCAAGTCGACCCACCCGACGACAATCAAGACCGCTTGCTCTTCGCGATCAAAGGCGCTCTGCATTCATTACTGCATCAGGTTCGTGCACGTGGCGAAGCAGTTCAGTCACTGCAGCTTTCCCTTCACTTGGAGCGTGCGCCTCTTCATCAAGAGCACATCGAGCCTGCTTCGCCGACTTTGGATTTGATGTTGGTGCTCGAGCTCATCCGTCTTCGATTGGGCGAAGCAAGCTTGCAAGGCGCCGTCGAGGAAGTGGAGATCGTTGCCAACACAGTGCGCGCACGTGCAGAACAAGTTGCGCTCCCCGGCCATCAACCACGTCGTGACATGAGCGCTGCACATCGCGCGCTCGATCGAATCCGTGCAGCGTACGGCGAGCACTCGGTGACGACGGCCCACGTGCGCGAGGCCCATTTGCCAGAGGCCTCCTTCCGCTTTGAGCCCATCCAACACGCGCGGCTTAGCGACCGAGCTTCGGTGCCTCCACTTTCTTCAATGGTTCGGCGTGTTTACAGCCGCCCGAAGCCTCTTCCTCCCCGCAGGCCAAAAGAACCCGAGGCCGGCCCTACGCTCGCAAAGGACCACGCGATCGAACACATGTACGGGCCGTACCGCGTGAGTGGGGGTTGGTGGAAGCGGCTCGTCGAACGCGACTACTACTACGCCGAGACCGACCACGGTGATCTGCTTTGGCTCTTCTACGATCGTCCGCGGAAGCGATGGTTCTTGCATGGAGTGCTCGATTGAATGAGCGCTTACGTTCCGTTGTGGGTCAAGAGCAATCACAGCTTTTTGGAAGGTGCTTCTTTCCCCGAAGAGTTGGTTGAGCAGGCGCACGCGCTCGGTCTTCCCGCAGTTGCCATTACAGACCGTGATGGCGTCTATGGTCTCGTGCGTGCACACATGCGGGCCAAGGAGCTCGGCATCCGCATCGTCACAGGCGCACAACTCACAGTCGACATCGAGGGAAGTGCCCACCACGTCGTAGCGCTCGCCAAAACTCGACGTGGCTATGCCGATCTGTGTCGTTCACTTTCACTGGGTCATGCACGATGTGAAAAAGGCGTTGCTCTCATCACTCCGTCAGACCTCGAGCAGGCTCGAGACGTGTTCTTTCTGTGCACGACCCCCGCCACGCTGCGTGTGCTGCATGCAAGCCATGGCCCTTCATCGTTGTTCGCTCTTTGCGCACGTCACCTCACCGACCGCGAGAAACCGCGCGAAAAGGGATTGCGGTCTGTCGCAAAGGAGCTCGATGTGCAGACGGTAGGCGCGAACGAGGTTCTCTATCACGACAAGCTCCGGCGCCCGCTACAAGACATTTTGGCCTGTATTCGTGGGGGAAAAGTCCTTTCCGAGGCGGGCCACACCATTTGTGCAAACGCAGAACACGACCTCAAACCCGCGGATGAGCTCGCTCGCCTCTTCGCAGACGACCCAGCGAGCCTCCGTCGCACACTCGACATTGCGGAACAGTGTGCGTTCAGCCTCGATGATCTTCGTTATCGGTACCCAGAAGAGCACCTTCCCTCCGGACGAAGTGAGCAGGGGTGGCTGCGCGATCTTGCGTTTCAAGGTGCGCGTAGACGCTACCAAGGCAAGGTGCCTGCTGACGTTCGAACACAGCTCGAACGAGAACTCCAGATCATCCGCAAGCTCGACTACGGAGGATACTTCCTCACGATGTACGAGATCGTTCAGTACTGCAGACAGCAGAGCATCTTGTGCCAAGGTCGTGGCAGCGCCGCGAACAGCGCAGTGTGTTTTTGTTTAGGCATCACCGCCATCGATCCCGTGCGCATGGATCTGTTGTTCGAGCGGTTCTTGAGCGTCGAACGTGCCGAGCCGCCTGACATCGATCTCGACATCGAGCACGATCGCCGCGAAGAAGTCATCCAGCACGTCTACGAAAAGTACGGCCGTCGACATGCCGCAATGGTCGCGAACATCATTCGGTATCGCATCCGCTCCGCGGTGCGTGACGTGGGCAAGGTGCTCGGCTTGTCTCGAACAGATCTCGAGACCGCCACTCGGCTTCTCAGGCACCGAGACGACATCCTCAACCCCGAGCTTCTCCAAGAAGCAGGGCTCGAAAAGGACTCCCCGGCGACCCATCACCTTTGGTCTCTCGCCTCTCAAATAGTGGATTTTCCTCGGCATTTATCGATTCATCCGGGGGGCTTCTTGCTTGGTCATCGTCCAGTCGACGAGATCGTTCCCATCGAGCCGGCCACCATGGAGGCGCGTACCGTGATCCAATGGGACAAGTACGACGTCGATAATCTCGCGTTGTTCAAGGTCGACCTCTTGGGCCTCGGCGCGCTCACTTGCATCCACCATGCGTTTGATCTGCTGCGCGAGCACAAGGGGCAGTCACTCGAAATTGCAACCGTTCCCGCTGAAGACAAAGCCACGTACGACATGGTGTCACGAGGCGATACGGTCGGCGTATTTCAAATCGAGAGCCGCGCGCAGATGGCGATGTTGCCACGGCTTCGCCCACGGACGTTCTACGACTTGGTCATCGAAGTGGCGATCGTACGACCGGGTCCCATTCAAGGCGATATGGTGCATCCCTATCTACGACGACGCAAAGGCGAAGAAGAAGTCCTCTACCCACACCCGAAGCTCGAACGCATTTTGAGCAAAACCCTCGGCGTTCCGATCTTTCAAGAACAAGTCATGAAGCTTGCCGTCGAAGCGGCAGGGTACACACCTGGAGAAGCGGACCAGCTGCGCCGTGACATGGCAGCATGGCGGAAGTCGGGGCGAATCGAGAAGCATCGAACGCGCATGATCCCGCGCATGCTGGCCGAAGGCATTCCCGAGGAGTTTGCCGAACGCGTGTTCTCGCAGATCAGAGGCTTCGGTGAATACGGCTTCCCGGAGAGTCACGCGGCCTCCTTTGCGTTGCTGGCGTACGTCACCGCGTGGCTCCGATGTCACCATCACGACGCATTCACCTGCGCGATTCTGAACGCTCAACCGATGGGGTTTTACACCCCAGCCACCTTGGTAGAAGACGCCAAACGCCACGGCGTCGAAGTCCTCCCCATCGACATCAACAAAAGCCAATGGGACTGCAGCTTAAGCCCTGTAGACGAAGCAAAACGTCGACTTTACAGGGTGAGGATGGGGCTTCGATACGTGAAGGGGCTCGGCGTCATCGAGCGGGAGCGGCTCGAATCGAGTGAACCTCCATACCCAAACCTCGCGACCTTCGTTCGCCAAACCCGACTGAACAAGAAGGCGCTGCATGCACTCGCCGAAGCCGGCGCGTTTGAGTGCTTTGGCCTCAACCGACGTGACGCGATTTGGCAGGTGCGTAGCTTATCGCGATTCGCGCAAGACTCCTTGCCGCTCGAGCCCGCATCGAGTCAGATCTCATTCGCATCGTTGGCGAGCGACGATGAAGTGATCTGGGACTATCGCTCGACTCATCACAGCACACGTGGTCACCCCATGAGAGGGCTCCGTCATGCCTTGCGTTCCCGAGGCATCCCTGAAGCCATGCGCATTCACGACTGTACACACGGAGACGAACTCGACTACGTCGGCATGGTGATCTGCCGTCAGCGCCCAGGCACCGCATCGGGCGTCACCTTCTTCACGCTCGAAGATGAAACTGGTTTCGTCAACGTCGTCGTGTGGAAGCAAGTGTTCGAGCGACACGCCGCACTCGCCAAGACGGCCGCACTACTCGGTGTAACAGGCGAGATTCAAAAGGCAGACGGAGTCATTCACCTGATGGCCAAATCACTATGGGCACCGGACGTGGCCCTGGCCGACCAAACGCATCGCTCTCGCGATTTTCACTAACCAACGCGATCAGCCGAAGCCCAAGAGGCCAAGCTGAACGATCCAATAGGCTTCGATGCCCAATTGAAAGAAGAGGAACGTGACTCGCAGCGTTACCGCGATCTCACTGATCGAGATCAGATGCACGGTCGACTGGGCGACTCGTGCAGCGAGTACCCAGCGCGCAAGCGGATCGGTGATTTCACCGTGACCCGTCACCATCGCAAGCAGGATCAACGCCGCAAAGACGGCGATGTTCTCGTAGCAGTTGGCGTGCGCGCGGCAGAGCCTCCCCGAAAACGGGGAGAGGTCCTCGCCCCAGGGCGCAAACGCGTTCGCCGCACGCTCCTTTTTGAGCACGTACACCGTTCGAAGGAGCACGATCCAGACGAGCAACAACACCGTCCATGCGGCGTAACCGATCAGTGCAAGAGCGGATGGTGACATCGTGATCTCCTAGTGGTTGTCGTGGCCAACTACTCGAGCGGCAGCTCCGGCTCATCGCGGCGCGGCTGCAGGCTCTCCCGCTCGATGGTGCGCACGCATGCGTTCCACCTCAAGATTGCATCATCGACGCCGGCCGGCTTGAGCCCTTCGGCCTGCTCGTAGTGCTGCATCGCCTCGTGGAGGCCCTCGTACGCAAAGGCGCGCTCCATCCCGCCGTGCTGGAGATGCGCTCGGCCTTGACGCTCCGCGACCAGCCCGGCGTAGTACGCGCGCTCGTAGTCCCCAGGGAGCATGGCCAGGTGTTCTTTCGCCCGACGGACCGCGTGGGAGCCCCCGCCCTGCTGGAACTGGTCGCTGAGCGACAGGATAAGCGTGATACGCGCCGGGAGGTTCCCCGGTTCGATCGCGAGGATGTCGAGGCAAATGCTCTCGGCTTGGTCTGGATCATTGAGCAAGCGGTAATGCTCGGCCCTTTGGACGGCGCGCTCGATCGCGTCAGTGGAAATGCGTTTGAGGGCGAAGCGTTCTGTCATCCGGACTGCTCCTCTGCGCGGGTCTTCGTACGCACCTTACGCCCCGCGAAGAGCCGCGCCAAGCGCGCAAGCGGGTCGTAGTATCGATCGACGACCCGTTCCTTGAGAGGAATGATCCCGTTGTCGGTGATATTGATGTGCTCCGGGCAGGTATCGGTGCAGCACCGCGTGATGTTGCACATCCCCGAGCCGTATTCCTTTTTGATCTCTGGAACTCGGTCGTCATCGTCGAGAGGGTGCATCTCCAAGCTGGCGAGGCGAATCATGAAACGTGGGCCGACGAAGGCGTCCTTGCGGTCGCGGTCACGCACCACGTGACACACATCCTGGCAAAGGAAACACTCGATACACTTTCGGAACTCCTGCACGCGGTCTACGTCCTGCTGATACATCCGATGCTCGCCGTCCCGGCCCCGGGGCTTCGGTTTGAACGGTGCGATTCGCTTGTTCTGCTCGTAGTTCCAGGAGACGTCACAGGTGAGGTCTTTGATGACCGGAAATGCCTTGAGAGGCTGCACCGTGATGACCTCATCGGGCCCGAAGGTGTTCATCCGAGTCATGCACGCCAGGGCTGGCCGCCCATTGATCTCCATGCTGCACGACCCGCATTTGCCGGCTTTGCAGTTCCAGCGGATGGCGAGATCGTTGGCTTGAAGCGCCTGAATGCGATGCAACACATCGAGGACGACCATGCCTTCGTCCACCTCCGCATCGTACTGATTGAACTCGCCGCCATGCGAGTCACCACGCCAGATCTTGAAGGTGCGCGTGCTCATCCTACCTGGCCTCCCTCGAGCTCTTCGAGCGTCGCGTTGGCAATCGCCGCCAGCTCTGCCGGTGGGTCAGGGCGTTGCACCTTCTCGACTTGCATCTCACCACCCGGCCCCTTCTTCGTGACGACGTTGAAGCGACCGCACTCGTCGCGCTCACCTTCGAAGTCGAGTCGCGTGTGCGCACCGCGGCTTTCCTCACGAATGTAGGCCGCACGCGCGACCGCCTCGCCCACGACCAACAGCGACTTCACCGACAGCGCCTCGTGCCACCCCGGGTTGTACTGACTGGTCCCAGGGGCCTTGAGGTTCTGTGCCCGAACCTTGAGTTCTTTGAGCTGCTCGACCGCGGTCTGGAGCTCCTCGCCAGTCCTCACGATGCCTACGTTGGTGCTCATCACCTCCTGCAGCGCTTCGTGAAGCAGGTAGGGATTCTCCCCTGTTTCCCTGTTCAAAATGTCGGTCGCTTCCCTGAATGCCGCGGTGACCTGGTCATCGTCGGCCCTGGGCGCGGAGCCGAGCTCGGATAGGTATGCTTCGACGCCGACACCGGCGAGCCGTCCGAACACAATGAGGTCGGAAAGCGAGTTGCCGCCAAGACGGTTCGCGCCATGGAGACCGGCGGCGCATTCGCCGCAAGCGAACAACCCAGGAACGTTCGTCTGTTGGGTGTCCGCATCCACCCGAATGCCGCCCATGAAGTAATGAAGCGTAGGGCCAACTTCCATTGGAGTCGTCGTGATGTCGACCTCGGCCAGCTCTTTGAACTGATGATACATCGACGGCAGCTTTCGCTTGATCGACTCCGCGGGACGGCGGGATGCGATGTCGAGGAACGCACCATCATGGGGTGAGCCGCGCCCCGCCTGCACCTCCGCGCGAATCGCACGCGCGACGACGTCACGGGTGAGAAGCTCCGGCGGCCGGCGCGCGCTTGGATCTTCGGGCCACTTGTCGGCCTCGAGAATCGTGTCGGCGGTCTCCGACGCGAAGCGCTTCGGGATGTAGTTGAACATGAAGCGCTCGCCCTTGTTGTTGAGCAAGATGCCTCCGTCGCCTCGAACCCCCTCGGTAACCAGCGTGCCGCGCACCGAGGGCGGCCAAACCATGCCGGTGGGATGGAACTGCGTGAACTCGAGGTCCATGAGCTCCGCCCCGGCCTCGTAGGCGAGGGACGCGCCATCTCCAGTGTACTCCCAGGAGTCGCTGGTGACGTTCCAGGCCTTTCCCCCGCCACCGGTCGCCATGATCACAGCGGACGTTCGAAACAGGACGAACCTTCCCGTGTCGCGCCAATACCCTGCCACCCCTGCGATCCGTCCGCCATCGACGAGCAAACGAAGGGCCGTGCATTCCATGTGAAAATGGATGCCCTGGTGGATGCCGTGATCCTGCAGCGTGCGGAGGAGCTCGAGCCCGGTGCGGTCGCCGACATGCGCGAGCCGAGGGTAACGATGCCCGCCAAAGTTGCGCTGGTTGATCAGGCCGTCGGGCGTTCGGTCGAACACCGCGCCCCACTCTTCGAGCTCCCGTACACGTTCGGGAGCCTGCTTGGCGTGCAGCTCCGCCATGCGCCACTGGTTCAAGAACTTCCCGCCGCGCATCGTGTCGCGAAAGTGGATCTTCCAGTTGTCGCGGCGGTCGACGTTGCCGAGTGAAGCGGCCATGCCGCCTTCGGCCATGACCGTGTGAGCCTTACCGAGAAGGCTCTTGGAGATGACGCCGGTGTTGAGCCCGCGCGCGCTGCACTCGATGGCCGCGCGGAGGCCAGCCCCGCCTGCACCAATGACGAGCACGTCGTGTTCGAAGGTTTGAATCTCGCTGACGTTCATCGATCGCTAGTTCGTCCAAGTGTTGAAGTCGGTGATCACGCCCATCGAGACCAGTCGCACGTACACATCGGTGAACCCAACCCAGACCAGGCTCGTCCACGCGAAATTGGGATGCCTGGCGTTCAGCCAGCTCACTCTCTTCCAGGCACCGTATCGCACGGTTTCCTCACCACACGACATGCAGTCCATGCCCCCACCGATCAGGTGACGAAAGGCGTGGCAACCGAAGGTGTAGCCGGCGAGAAAAGTCGCATTGAGGAAGAGCACGGCGGTGCCGACCCCGATGCCGAACTCCCCATTTCGGAAGAGGGAAATGAAGGCGTCGTAGTAGAGGATGAAGATGTAGGCGACGGCAAAGTACAGGGCGTAGCGATGGAGATTCTGGAAAATCAGCCACGCGGTTTCGCCGCGGTAAGTACCCGTCGCAACCGGATTCACGGCGCAGGCAGGAGGAGACCCTGTGAACGCGCGGTAGTACGCCTTGCGATAGTAGTAGCAGGTGAACCGGAAGACACCGGGGAAGAAGAGAATCAGCAAAGCCGGAGAAGCGGGCAGGAAGCTCGGCCACCACGCGGGCCACGCACCCAACCAGGCGTGAGTAAGTGGCGCCGCGCCGGCCACGGTAGGATCGGTGTAGAGGGTCGGCGAATAGAGCGGGCTCAAGTACGGATTGGCGTAGTAGTTGTCGCCTTGGAACGCGGCCCAAGTGACGTAGATGGAAAAGAGGGTCAGGACGACGAACGTGGTGAGGGGGGAGACCCACCAGGTGTCTTTTCGGGTCGTCGCGGCTGGTCCCGTAGGGTGACCGCCGAGTACAGTGAGTTGTCGGGTGGGCATGGGCTCGGCGGACTATACAGAAAGCGCCAGGTACCGAACAAGGATTTCTCGGGAGACTCAGGCCATGAAAACGCTGATTTTGACCCGCGCCGAGGTCGAGCAGGTCACGACGATGGGGCTCGCGGTGACCGCAGTTGAACGTGCGTTCGCCGGATTCGGCCGTGGTGAAGCCAGCATGCCGCCCAAGGTTTACCTGCCGATCGACGACCACGATGGCGACTTTCGCGCGATGCCGGCACGCCTCGGCAACTCTGCTGGCATCAAGTGGGTCAACGTCCACGCAAAGAATCGCAAGCGCCACGGGCTTCCCACGGTGATGGCGGTCTACATCCTCAACGACCCGGCAACCGCTTACCCTCTCTGCGTCATGGACGGCACCCTCCTCACCGCGCTGCGTACCGGCGCCGCGGGCGCGGTCGCTTCGAAGTATCTCGCGAATGATCCTCCCAAGACGATTGGTTTCATCGGTTGCGGTGCGCAGGCCTACACCCTGCACGGCACGCACAAAGTCGTATTCGGCGCCTTTGAGGCGCTGGCCCACGATCGCAATTCGAGCACGGCGCAGCGTTTCGCCGACGAGGTGGGGGCGCGTGCGGTGAGCTTGGAGGAAGCTGCCGGTGCGGACATCGTCTGCACGGCCACGCCGTCCCGTACTCCGTTCCTGCAAGCCCGATGGATTCGACCCGGTGCGCACATCAACGCGATCGGCGCGGACGCCCCCGGCAAACGCGAACTGAGCACGGAGACCCTCGTGGGTGCGGCCGTGTATGTCGACGACATCCACCAAGCGGCGGGGAGCGGGGAGATCAACGTTCCGCTTGCGAATGGCGACTTCACCTTGGACGACGTCGCGGGTACCTTGGGCGAGGTCGTCGCGGGTGCACTACCCAAACCGGATAGCCACACAACCACCGTCTTCGACTCCACCGGCCTCGCCGTCCAGGACGTGTCGCTTGCCCGGGCGATCTACGACGCGGCGCGATCTCAATCGATCGGTCACGAGGCGAATCTGATCGGCGTCGAACTGGGCGCAGACGGCTAGTTTCCCCGCAAAAAAGTGGGGGTTTCGGGCAGGCCGGCGGTAGGCTTCCGCGGGTGCTGCGCCTCGCTTCCATGCTCCTCCTGCTGACGCTGATCTGCCCGCTCTCGGGCTCCTCGCAGGAGCCGACTCCGGCGTTCTTGGGAGAGCCCGACGCGGATCGGGTCGCCGCCCTACGGAGCGAGAGGATCGCCAAAGTCACCAAGGGCAAGGGCGGTCGGAGCTTGGCGTTCAAGATCACTCTCGCGGACGGGACGCGCGGCTACTTCAAACCGAAGCAGACCTTCTCCGCGGCCCACTGGTACTCGGAGGTGGCCGCGTACTACTTGGACCGCGCGTTGGGACTCGACCGTGTGCCGCCCACAACGGGTCGCATCTTCGAGTGGAGTGAGCTCGAGGCGGCCGCAGGACACGACGAACGAGTCTCGGAGGTCGGAGTCGCCGAGGATGGGACCGTGAAGGGCGCGTTCATTTGGTGGATACCGGACCCGCTCAAGCGGGTACGCATGGGACGGAGGTGGGAACGCTGGGTGCGGATTCAGAAGTCGCTGCCGGTCACCCCGTACCAACGGCCGGTCGACTATCGAGCCGACCTCAATCACCGCCCCGGCGTCCGCGAAGCAACCGATCCAAGTCGGCCCGTCGCGCAGGCTCCAGACACCGAACATCGCCCGGCCGAGCTGTCCGACCTGATCCTCTTCGACTACCTCACGCAGAACGTCGACCGATGGGGGGGAGACTTCACCAACGTCCGTTCGCGCGGACCGGGTGGCCCATTGATCTACCTGGACAATGGAGCGGGCTTCTGGCTCGGAGAGCAGCGCCTCGGTCTGATGGAGGCGCGACTGAAGGCACTTCAGCGGTTTCGGCGGTCGACCATCGAGGCGGTGCGAACCCTGGATATCGAGCGGTTTTCCAGGCGTTTGCGGACGGATCCGCTGGCCCCGGTGCTCAATGAGAAACAGCTCGACGGCCTCGCCCAACGACGCGACGCGGTCCTTCAGCACGTGGACGCCATGGTGGCGCGATTCGGTGAGGCCCGGGTGTTCGCGTGGTAGGTTTTGTCGGTGACCCAACAACTTCGGCTGCCGGCTGAGTGGGAGCCACACGCCGGCTGCTGGCTCGCGTTTCCGTACCTAGAGGAAGAGTGGCCCGGCTACCTGCTCGAAGCGCAACGTTCGGTCGCCGCGTTGTCCCGCGCGATCGCGGGGGCGGGGAACGAATCCGTGCGACTCCTCGTGAAGAACGACCAGGTCGAGGAACGTGCCCGCGCATTGGTTGGGGAGTCACGCAACGTGGAGTACCTCACCGCCGACTACGGCGATTGCTGGGTGCGCGACACGGCCCCGCTCTTGGGGCACGCGGCGGATGGCGAGCCAGGCGGATTGTGTTTCGCGTTCAACGGATGGGGTGGCAAGTACGAGATGCCGTTCGACCAAGAGGTCGGCAGATGGCTGACCGATCGGCTCCAAGCCAAGCGGTTCGAGTGTCCGGTCGTCTTGGAAGGTGGGGCACTCGAGACCGACGGCAACGGGACTTTCCTGACCACCGCATCGTGCGCCCTCAACCCGAACCGAAACCCTGGGTTGACGCGGGAGGCGTTCGAAGAGGCGTTGGGCGCCCTCGTTTCGGTGAGGCGAGTGGTCTGGCTCGACCGTGGTCTGAGGCACGACCACACCGATGGTCACATCGACATGATCGCCCGTTTTGCAGGCCCTAACAGGGTGATCTGCATGAAGGCCGCGCCTGGCGCTCCTGACGCGGAGGTGCTCGGCTCGATTGAGCGTACCCTCCGCAGCAACGGCCTGGACGTGCTCGAGCTGCCGGCGCCCGGCGCGGTGACGGCTCCCGACGGCGCCCCTTTGCCGGCGAGCTACTGCAATTTCTACATCGCCAACGAGGCGGTCATCGTGCCCACCTATGGAGTTCCCGAAGACGGGGCCGCGCTGCGTGAAATCGCGAGCGCGTTTCCCAACCGAGAGGTGATCGGCCTGCCGGCACAAGACCTGCTAAGAGGAGGCGGAGCGTTTCACTGCGTCACCCAATCCGAGCCCGCCGCGCCATGACCTCATCCCCTCTGTCGATCGGTATCGTTCAATGCGCTCTACACGGTGCACTCGAGGAGAACGTCGACCGCGTCGACACACTAGTCCGCGAAGCAGCGAAACGTGGCGCGCGGATCATACTCACTCCAGAGCTCTTCGAGGGTCGCTACTTTCCGCAGACCGAGGACGAGCGGGCATTCGACTTGGCTGCACCGCTCGACGGACACCCGACGGTCGCGCGGATGCAATCACTTGCCGCCGAACTCGAGGTCGTCCTGCCGGTGTCATTCTTCGAACGGGCGGGCCAGAACTACTACAACAGTTTGGTCACGATCGACGCCGACGGCACCGCCCTCGGGGTCTACCGAAAGAGCCACATCCCGGACGGCCCAGGGTACGAAGAGAAGTTCTACTTTCGTCCGGGCGACACCGGTTTTCGGGTCTGGAACACGCGTCACGGCCGGATCGGAGCCGGTATTTGCTGGGATCAGTGGTTTCCTGAAGCCGCGCGCAGTATGGCGCTTCAAGGGGCTGAGGTCTTGCTCTACCCCACTGCGATCGGAAGCGAGCCCGGCGCGCCGGGGGACGATACCAAAGCGCCTTGGCAGCGCGCGATGGTCGGACATGCGGTCGCCAACGCGATGCCGGTGGCAGCAGCCAACCGCGTCGGCACCGAGGCGGAGCTCATTTTCTATGGCAGCTCTTTCGTGTGTGACCACCGTGGGGAGATGGAGGCCGAGCTCGGGCGGGAAGAGGAAGGTGTCGCGGTTGCTTCATTCGATCGTGAGGCCCTGCGCCGCTACCGAGCGAACTGGGGATTCTTCCGCGACCGCCGCCCCGAACTCTACGGCAGGCTGACGGGAGACGAACCTGTTGATTGATTCTCTCTACGCGATCGTCGACGCGGAGGTCGCGGACCGACCTCTCGGGTTGGCGTTCCGAGCCTTGAACGCGGGCTGTGCCGTGGTTCAGCTTCGCGCAAAACGGCTCGACGACGTCTCATTCTTGGAGATTGCCAAACGCGTTCGCTCCGCATGCTCGCACGCGGGGGTTCCGTTCTTCGTCAACGATCGGGCAGACATCGCGCGCCTCGTCGGCGCCGACGGATTGCACCTTGGGCAAGATGATCTCTCGATCGCGGATGCGCGCAGAGTCGTTGGGAACATGCAGATCGGAGTTTCGACGCACACCCTAGAACAAGCGGTAGCGGCCGAGGCCGAAGGCGCAGACCTGATCGCCTTTGGCCCTATCTTCGAGACCAAGACCAAAGAGAACCCCGATCCGATCGTGGGCCTTCAGGCCCTCGAGCGGGTTTGCCAAACCGTGTCTCGCCCGGTGGTCGCGATAGGTGGAATTACACCGGAAAACGTTGAAGAAACTCGTCGTGCGGGGGCGAGCTACATCGCAGTGATTTCCGCTCTCTCGCGTTTCTTCGAAGACGCCTCCTAGCGGGGCGCTTCTTCGAAGTACTGGATCGCCGTTTCGATCGCCCCACCGAGCGCTTGGTTCACGAGTGTCGCGGTCGCGTCTTCGCCGCTTCGCAGCGCTTCATAGTAACGCTGTCGCTCGGTCGCGTGGATCACGACGGGCGGGTAGCCCGCGCGCATGAGAATGACGTTCATCACGAGGCGCGCCACCTTTCCGCTGTGCCGCGGGAAGGGGTAAATGTGCAGAAGCTGATAGTGGACTTTGCTGGCTACCCGAACGGGGTGCATCGTCTTCTTGGTCTCCGGAGCTGCCAACCACTGGACCAGCTGGCGCATGCGGTAGCTGATCTTGTCGGGCCGCGAGATCTCGTGGAAGTACAGCCGGTGAAGCGGCATGTCCTTTCGGTACTTGGGCGGGCCCTTCCCCTCGAGCTCCTCGGGCGCGAGCTGAGCAAACAGTTTCTTGATCACGTCGAGGTTGGGCGAGAAGCGCCGGCGCGAAGACATCTCACGGATCATTTCAATGGCGCCCATATGGTTCCGGACCTCGTCGTAGACCGGAATGAGCGACGGGTCGGTGACGACCTCATCGTAGATGGCCGCCTTGAGCTCATCCATCGAATAGACGACGCCTTCTAGTGCGCTGTCGTGATAGATCCAAGCGATGTCGAAGCGCTCTTGATACTCTTGACGCACCTCTGGGCTCGCCGCATCCAACAGCTCCTGAAGCTGTGCGACTCGCTCTTCTAAGCTGGGACCTTGAAGCGCCTGAACCAAGGAATTTCCTCCACCCCCGAGGGACCTACACCATCAGCCCCACGCGGCCGGCGAAACTAACAGCGGGGCACCAACCCGTCAACCACGGCCGATTTCGGCTAATTGAGGGCCCCTGAAATCGCCCCTCGGAGCCGCATTTTGCTGGGAACCCCGGTCGAGGCCCAGCGAACCACCCCGTCGGCCCCGACGACGATGACCGTGGGAAGCATCTCGATGGCGTATCGTCTTTGAACCGTCCCGGCTCGGTCGTGGAGGGACGGAAACTCGGTTCCAAAGGCAGCATGAGCCGCTTGCAGCCGTTTCCGGTCGATCGGCTCGACGTTCACGGCGTAGAAGGCGACCCCCTGCTCGGCAAACTCCTCGTTGAGATCGTTGAGGATGGGCGTCGTCCGACGACAGGCGCCACACCAACTGGCCCAGAAATCGAGGACAACCACTTGCCCGCCCATGTCCGACAAGGTGACCTTGGCGGGCCCGCCCGGTTGCGCACCGGCCGCGACTCCGAGAGTCAAGTCCGGGGCAGGCTCGCCCATCAGCGGGGATGCGTTGCCGCGAGTCATCCACGCATAGAGCGCGACGAACACCATCGCGGTCACCAGCCAGTGAATCCATTTGCGTGGCTCCGCCTGGGCTGGCTGGGTCTCATCGGACTCGGTCATGTCGCCTCCATCAGCGGAAGCTCGATGCTGAACCTCGCACCGCCTTCGGGGGCCCGATCGAGTCTGACTTCCCCCCCGTGCTCCAAGACCACCTTCTTCACAATCGCCAGCCCCAATCCCGTGCCTTCCGCCTTGCTCGTGTAATACGGATCAAAGACGCGGTCCCAGTCCTCTTTGGGGATGCCGGGCCCGTTGTCCCGAACCTCGATGAACCCGGCGTTGTCCGTCCCGTACGCCCGCACGAACACGCGGCCACCGCCCGAAGGGTGCGCCTCGTAGACCGCCTGGATCGCGTTTCGCAATATGTTGTCCACGCCGCGCTTGAGCATCATGGGGTCCATACGCACGCGGATGGGTTCCGTTGCACAAGTCACCCGTACTTCCACGGGTGCGGAGGTGCCCCGGCCAACGTCCTCGAGGATGGCGGGGACCGAATCTTGGATGGTCTGCGAGAGGTCGCAGAGGTCGGAGGGCATCAGGTCAGCGCGCGGAAGTTTGGCGAATTCGCTGAATTCGCTGACGAGGCGACGCAGAGTCGCTACCTCTTCTTCGATGATGGCGCGCGCGTGTTTGAGTTTCTTTCGGTACGCCTCGTTTTCACCATCGTAGGTGTCGTCCATTTCTTGGGCCGCGAGTTGGATCGGCGTGAGCGGGTTCTTGATCTCGTGGGCCAGGCGTCGTGCGAAGTCCTGCCAAGCGCCAATACGCTGCAGGTACTCGATGCGAGTGCGCGAATCGCGCAGGTCGCGAACCATGTCGTTGAAGGCTTGGGTGAGTTCCGTCACCTCGTCCATCGCGCCCGTGGGGAGCGTCACTGTGAGGTCGCCGGAACCGACCTGGCGAGAGGCCTCGGCCAACGCGGTCACGCGACGGGTGACGCGGCGTGAGACAATTGCGCCGATCAGGAAGGCGACCACGATGACGAGAAACACCATGAATCCGAAGACCCATAGGTACACATCGGACACCGAGGCACTCTGGCGCTGCAGTCGTGAGTACACCTCCGCCACCTCGCCCGCCTCTTGCAGGCGCTCGAAATAGACCTCGGGAACTGCCACCTCGACGGCGATCCGCAGCTTCCGCGCGCCCGCTTCGACCTCTCGGTCGCGAGTCGTGGTTCGCATGACGGCGCCGGTGGGCTCCGGCTCGCGGGACGCGCTGGCGACCTCCTGACCAACTTCGTCCTCGATTCGGATACCGTGGACCATGTCGTATCTGTCGAGGAGATCGTCCAGCAGTGCGTCGAGCTTCGATGTGTGGCGGCTCTTGGTAAGCTCCGCCTCGACCGCCCATTCGACCGCGTCTGCCGCCTGCTCGGAGCCCGACCGGAGCGCCATCAACTGCCCGCGACGGGCTTCGACCCCGTGCACGAGCTCTGCGCCGAAGCGCTCGTTCACGCCGACTTGATACACCTCACGCAAGGCGCCCCGGGCAAGGAAAATGCTGCCTCCGAGGGCGAGAAACACCGACAGGCCGATCGCGAATAGTATCTTTCGCTCAACACGGCTCATTCGGGCACCTTCAGGGCTTCGCTGCGGAACTCGACGGTACGGTCAGCGCGACATATCCGGCGCCGCACGATGTTGATGGTGATGGGGCCAACGGGATCATTTCCGGACGTCGGCCGTATCAATTCGCTACACTGCTTCTTCGAGATCGGGTTGAACTCCACCTTCACGACGAAGTACATCTCCCGCCCCTTCTGCGGCTCGTAGCTCTTCGGCTCGCCGGCAAACAGGCCCTGAACCGAGAGGCACCGATCGAGCACCTGCTCGAGCGTGTCGAGCCGTTCACTGCGGCTGCCGATGCGGACCAGATAGTCGTCGTCCCAGAGGTCGAGCGTCACGTCACAGCCGAACTGACGCACGGCCATCTGCCAGTTCGAGCTCTTGAGATGCGAGCTCACCGTCACGACCAGACGCTTGCGCAGCCCGCTCGACAACTCTTGGCGGACGCGCGCGTCAGCGAGATCTTTCGCCGAGAAGGACACCTTCGGCGCGCCTCGCGACCACGTCACACCGAAGTCGCGCTGCGGAAGCTGTGACTGCGCGTAAGCGACCGTCGCGGTCAGCAAGACCAATGCTGCGAGCCAGAGTCTCACAAGCGGGTGAACCCCAGAAGCGTGGAGAAACCCACTTGAAAAACTCCGACTCGTGTGTCGAAGCGGAAGCCAAAATCAAAGGTGAGATCCAGTGGAAAGCGGGAAAGCCCGCTGTATCCACTGACGCCTGCGCGCGGATCTCGCAGGTCGGCTAGGCCGTAAAGGCCAATCAAGGTGTAGAGATTGACCTCGCGTAACCCGCGGTCGCGCACGCGTTCGTAAACCGGAACGTTGTATCCAATGTCGATGCGCCACGCGAGCTCCCCGAGGTAGTTGTTCTCGATCGACGTGCCCAACAGATTGGGCGGTTGACGCGCATCGAGTTGCATCTCCAAGAACCGCGACGGAATGAGGTCGGTCAGGTCGGAGATGTGAAATAGGTAGAAGAAGGGCGTGCTGCCAAAGGCCGCACCCCCAAACGCGCCCAACCGGAAGGTGTGGTTCCAAGGCAAGCGCCACCACCTCCGCACCCACGCTTCGAGTTGGAGGAAGTCGTAGTCGCTCCCGAGCAGACGCGTACCCGCGGTGACGACCCCGCGGAAAAGCACGCCCTCCTTGGTGACGCCGGGGTCGTCTCGCTTGTCGAAAATCAAGGCGAACCGCAAAGACGAAACGAAGCTCCGGCCGTCTTGGATCGCGAAGTTGATCGGCGCGATGTCATTGCCTCTGCGCTCGCTCGCCGCCTCGGGGCGATCGAGGACGCTGACGATGTCGCCAATCCAGTCGAGGCTGTACCGAAGCTTGGAGGTGAAGTCCTTCCCGGTGCCGATCATGAAGCCGCCGCGGCGATACCGAACCACCGCGTTCAGGACGGTTGAGGTCCCCGGGCAGGTCGGCTGCCCGCAAGGGACGCTCACCAAGGGGCTGTTCCCGTAGAACTCTCGTCCATTCAGGAAGAACGTTCCGAACCGGACGCCGTATTCACTCTTGATGAGCTTCGGATAACGGAGATCCAGCCTACCCCCTTGCTGAAACTCGCTCAGCAAGGCGGTGCCGGAGAGCCTGATGCCGAGGCCCGCAAGGTTGGTCTCGGTGATCTTGAAACCGAGCCAAGGAAAGAGCGTGCGCCCTCGGTCCGTGGTGCTTCTGACGCCCTCGGACAAGCCGGCGACCAGTTGCTCGATGACGACGGTGTTGCGCTCTTTGACCTCGACGACGAGCACGACGTATCCGCGTTCCGCGCCCCGCTCGAGTCGAATGTCGACGCTGTCGAACCACCCTGTGCCCATCAGTCGCCATTCGGTCGCGACCAACTCCGGCGACTCTGGGTCGAGAAAGTCCCCCTGCTTCAACGGGATGAACTTGCGAACTGTGTGTGCCTTGGTTCGCTTGTTCCCGACGACGACGATGCCCTCGAGCACATAGCGAACTTGTGCTGAGATCTGGTCGGCGCGACGCCCCTCGCTCGCCACACCATACGGGTCACGGAACTCTTCTTCTTCAGCGTCGGTACCTTCGTCCTCGACGGGAACCGCAACCACGTCGCCAGGCTGGTACGGGCTCCCCTTGGGATCGGAATCCTGCGCGCTCGAACTCGAGATCGAGAACAGATGCAAAGGCAGATGCATCAGAGCCGAAAGGAAGATCAGACGTGCAAAGTGGCTCAGAAGCCGGCAACTCGGTCGCAAGCGCGGGCTCACGACGGCCAGACTACTCCAGTGGCGGGAGCGCCGAAAGAAGCCAAAGGCACCCGGCCACCACTACGAACACCGCGCCCACCCATCCGAGGGTGCGCCAGAACCCGATCTGCCTTCCGTCGTCCTTCGACTGCACACCGGCAGTTGTAGCAGATTCACTGGGGAAGGAGGGAGAATAGTCGACTGCGTGCCAGGACCCGGGCCTCTCGTCGCCATCGTCGTCGCCGGGCCTTCGGATGATGCGAATCGTGGCGTCTTCGTCCACGTCGTCTATGCGAGGGCGGAGCCCCGACACCGGCGTGGCGTCTGCACGGCCCAAGGCGGCGAGACCTTCCTCGAATGCCTGCAGAAGCGGGAGCTCGGTGGGGTTCTTCGGCGGCGCCTGGGATGCCTTGTCGCGAAGCGCGGGAGGGAGAGTCTCCCGAGGCGGCGGCACAGCGTCCACTCGAAACGTGCCTTCAGTCCATTCGAGCGCAATGACGAAGTCGGCAGCGGTCCCGCCGTCGATGCTCACGTCGCTGAGCTCGCCCTTCTCGTAGTAGCCGATCGCGAGCCGCCCGCGAAGCTCGAGCAGGAGCCTTCCCGTGAGCCCCGCGTTCTCGCAGTAGCGCATCAAGTCCGGGGGAGGATGCACCGCAAGCGACCCTCGTCGCGTCGTGTCCGTGCCCCGCGAGACCGGCAAGTGCGGGAGTCTTGGGTACACCGCGAACTCTCCGTCGCGAAGTGAAAGCAAGACCTCGAGCGCACGCTCTTCGTCGTCGGTTGTGGCCGCGTTCGCGACCTGCCCGTGCACGAGGCGGATCGAACCGGACCCCGCGGTGCTTTGGAACGCAAGCACGCCGGTGGTGCCCACTTCCTCGAGGCCACCGAGCACGGCGTCGACCCCCTCAGCGGGGATGGATCCTTCGAACACCGCCTGTGCAGACATGACTCAAGCAAGTGATTCCGTGGACCTGAGTTGTCAAGGCGTTTGCCGCCGCTGAGAGGTCGCTACGAGTTCCAGAATTTCCAGATATTCTAAGGAAAAATGCCGCGCTCTTCGTACGAGGTCGCAAGGCTCTCGAGCGCCAATGCGTAGGCCGCGATGCGCGGATTGACCTTCTTTTCTGCGGCGTAGAACATCGTTCGCTGGTAGGCGCGGCGCATCATGTGCAGAAGCCGGCGCTGCACTTCTTCAGCGTCCCAGTGCTCGCTGTTTCGATTCTGCACCCACTCATAATAGCTCACAGTCACGCCACCGGAGTTGGCCAAGACATCGGGAATGACGGGGATGCCGCGATCCGCGAGAACGGCTCCGCCCTCTGGGTTGATCGGCCCGTTCGCACCTTCGGCGATCAGTCGAACATCGAGCTTGCTCGCCTCTTCGGCGCCTACCTGGTTCTCGAGAGCGGCGGGGATGAACAGATCGGCCTTGGTCTCGAAGAAGTCGTCTCGCGTGATCTTCTCGCCTCGCGGGTAACCCTCGATCGATCCGTTGGCGCGTACGTAGTCTTGCAGTTTGTGCGCGTTGAAGCCTTCGTCGTTCCGGAGGTACCCCGTGTGGTCTCCGGTCGCGATCGTAGACACCCCGAGCTTAGAGAGCAGAAGCGATGCGTGGGAGCCGACGTTGCCGTACCCTTGAACGATGGCGGTGGAGCCTTCGAGATCGAAGCGCGCTTCCCGCGCCCACTCCTTGATGCAGTGGACCACGCCTTGCCCCGTAGCCGCCTCTCGACCCTCGGAACCTCCTGAATTGATCGTCTTTCCCGTCACGACCGCGCGTTGATCGTTCTTTTCGTAGGTAGGCCCGGTGTTGATGTACGTGTCCATCATCCAAACCATCGTTTGGGCGCTGGTCCCCATGTCCGGCGCCGGAATGTCGTGAGCAGGGCCGATGTTGCTGCCAAGCGCATGGGTGAACCGTCTGGTGATTCGCCGAAGTTCTTCGTGAGAATGCTCGCGGGGGTTGAACTTGATGCCGCCCTTGCCGCCGCCAAAGGGGACTCCAAGCAATGCACACTTCCAGGTCATCTGCGTCGCGAGCGCCTTGAGCTCGTCGAGGCTGACTTGCTGGTGATACCTCATCCCGCCCTTGTAGGGGCCCATCACGTTGTTGTGCTGAATCCGATATCCTTTGAACACTCGGGTCTCGCCGTTGTCCATTCGAACCGGGAAGTGCACGATCAGCTCGTTCTTGGGCTCGGCGAGGATTCGCCGCACGTGTTCGGGAAGGCCAACGAGATCGGCGGCCTCCTGCATGTAGCCTTGGACCACCTCGAAGAAACGGAACTCGTTTGCGCCGTCGGACATCTGCGTATGATGCTACCCGAGCGCCGTTCGAGCACCAAGATCGGCGCAAATCCTGCGCATCGGAACTCACAAACGAAAGAACCGCGCGCCGTATAGAAAAACGCTCTCAACAGAGATGAGAGCCTTGTTTTTCTGGTGTTTGCGGAGCTAGAGTCCCGTTGACCGGGCAGCAACTAAACGGGCTGCCGCTACCTTTGCTTCTGCAACAGCAAGGAGGATGCGATGGACGAACCGGGAAACGACTTTCGTCGTGAGCTGCAAGCACGTGGCGTGTCACGTCGTGAGTTCATGGGCTTCTGTTCTGCGATGGCGGTGATGTTTGGTTTGCCGAAGGGCGCCACTGCGATGATCGCCGACGCGCTCGAGAACAAACCGAAGCCCACATTGGTGTGGCTCAATTTCCAAGATTGCGCGGGTAACACCGAATCGTTCCTGCGCGCGAGCAAGCCTACCGCGGCCGAGGTGATCCTCGATCTGATCTCGATCGATTACCACGAAGTGATCATGGCGGCAGCCGGTCATCAAGCGGAAGAGAACCTTCAGTCGGTCATGGAGAACCAAAAGGGCGCGTACATCGCGGTCATCGAAGGTTCGATTCCGACCGGTGCGAACGGCGCGTACTGCACGGTGGGTGGCAAGTCGGCGTTGCACATCGCCAACGAAGTTTGCAGCAACGCGATGGCTACGGTCGCTGTTGGAACCTGCGCGTCGTTTGGCGGAATACCGGCGGCGTCACCCAACCCCACGGGCGCGCTTGGCGTGTCTGACGCGGTCCCAGGAATCAAGACTCTGATCAATCTCTCGGCCTGTCCCGTGAACGCGCAGAACCTCACCGGTACGCTGGTGTACTTCCTGACCTACGGAAGGTTCCCCGCCCTCGACAGGCTGAATCGCCCGCTTTTTGCTTACGGAAAGTCGATTCACGACAACTGCGAGCGGCGCGCGCACTACGACGCCGGTCAGTACGTCGAGCAATGGGGCGACCAAGCACATCGCGAGGGTCAGTGCCTCTACAAGATGGGCTGCAAAGGCCCCGTGTCATTCCAGAACTGCCCCAACGTCGGTTGGAACGACAACACGAGTTGGCCGGTGGCTTGTGGCCACGGCTGCATCGGCTGCGCAGAGCCGGACTTCTGGGACAAGATGACTCCGTTCTACGACCACCTGCCCGGGTTCCCCGGCTTCGGAACAGGTTCAGACATCGACAAGGTTGGCTTCTGGGCGACCATCGGCGTCACCACTGCGTTTGCCACGCACACGTTGGTACACCTCGGAAAGAAGCTCGTGGGAACGGGCGGTGATCATGCACCAGATGGGCCGCCCACGCGGACCGACGAAGGAGGCGAAGGATGACCCATATCGTTGTCGACCCGGTAACCCGCATCGAAGGCCACTTGCGCATCGAGGCGGAAGTCGAAGGAGGCCAAGTCGCAAACGCTTGGTCCTCCTCGACGATGTTTCGCGGAATCGAGATCATCCTCCAAGGTCGCGACCCGCGTGATGCGTGGGCGTTCGCTCAGCGAATCTGCGGTGTGTGCACGACGGTGCACGCCATCGCCTCGATTCGTGCGGTGGAAGACGCGATCGGCGCGAAGCCGCCACCCAATGCGCGAATCCTTCGCAATCTGATCATCGCATCGCAGTGCATCCAGGATCACGTGATCCATTTCTATCATCTGCATGCGCTCGACTGGGTCGACATCGTTTCGGCACTCGACGCCGATCCGAAAGAAACCGCGACGCTAGCGCAATCGATTTCGGATTGGCCGAAATCGAGCGCGACCTACTTCAAGACGATCCAGGACCGCGTCAAAGGGCTGGTCGACCGCGGCCAACTTGGCCCGTTTGCCAACGCCTACTGGGGTCATCCTGCGTACAAGCTTCCACCGGCCGCGAATCTCATGGCGGTGGCGCACTACCTCGAGGCGCTCGATTGGCAGCGTGAGTTCATCAAGATGCACGCCATCCTCGGCGGCAAGAACCCGCATCTGCAGAGCTTCCTCGTCGGCGGCATGGCCACCCCGGTCGACCTCGACCAGCAGGCCTCGCTCAACATCAACACGATCGCGCAGTTCAAGGAGCTCATCAAGGGCGCGCAGCAGTTCGTCAGCCAGGTATACATTCCGGACCTGCTCGCGGTGGCTTCGTTCTACAAGGACTGGGCGGGGTACGGTGCGGGCGTCGGCAACTATATGGTGTACGGCGAGTACCCGCTCGACGACGAGGCGAATCCGGAACTCTTCATCAAGCCGGGCATCATCCGTGCCCGCGATATCTCGAAGATCGAAGAGTTCGACCCTTCGAAGATCACAGAGCAGATCACGCACTCCTGGTACAACTACGAAGGCGGAGAAGACAAAGCGCTTCATCCGTCCGAGGGTGAAACCAACCCGAACTACACCGGCCCCGAACCACCGTTCGAACGACTCAACACCTCGGAGAAGTACTCCTGGCTAAAGTCGCCCCGATACGACGGCGTCCCGATGGAGGTTGGACCACTGGCGCGGATGTTGGTCTCTTACGTTCAGGGTCAGGAACAGGTCAAAGGCTTGGTAGACCACGTGCTCAACACGCTGGGGGTCGGGCCCGAAGCCTTGTTCTCGACGCTGGGTCGCGTGGCAGCACGTGGGATCGAAACGCAAGTGCTGGTCGACAAGATCGGTGATTGGGTGGACGAACTTGCGGACAACATGGGCAAAGGCGAGCTTCGAATCCACGACAACAGCAAGTGGGAGCCTGAAAGCTGGCCCGCTGACGCGATGGGAGCGGGCTTCCACGAGGCTCCGCGAGGCTCGCTCGGACACTGGGTCCACGTCAAAGACGCCAAAATCGCTCGGTACCAATGCGTCGTTCCAAGCACATGGAACGCCGGTCCGCGAGATTCGGGTGGCGTTCCTGGACCATACGAAGCGGCGCTGGTGGGCACGCCGGTAGCCGATCCAGAGCAACCAATCGAAATACTGAGAACGGTTCACTCCTTCGATCCGTGCATGGCTTGCGGTGTGCACGTCGTCGAACCTGGAGGGCGCGAGATCACTCGCGTCAAAGTGCGATGACTCCCCCGCCCGCAGCTGCGGTGAAGGGGGGCGCACGCCCCCAAGTGAGCCACCGGCGTCGGGATGTAGAGGGCATCGAGCGAGTCTACGTCTGGGACCTGGTCGTCCGGATGAGTCATTGGATCATCATGATCTCGGTCTTCATCCTCGCCTTCACCGGGATCTACATCGGTGAACCGTTCCTCATCCCCGCTGGGGCCACCGAGGAGCAGTTGGTGATGGCGACCGTGAAGACCGTCCACTTCTACACCGCGATCTTCTTCGCGCTCGCGGTAGCGTCGCGCATCGCGTGGATGTTCGTCGGCTCGTACTACGCACGCTGGCATCAGTTCGTGCCGATGAGTCCACGGCGACGTCGAGACGTCTTCGGCATGCTGAAGTTCTACACGCTGATCAACAAAGAGCCTCCGCTGAATGTTGGCCACAACCCGTTGGCGGGCATGACCTACCTGGCGGTGTTCGCGATCTACTTGACCCTGATCCTGACTGGGTTCGCTCTGTATTCGGTGAGCGCGGTGGGTTACATGCAGACGTGGGAGTTCCTCCTGCCGATCTTCGGTGGCGCGCAGATGGCGCGTTGGATCCACCACTTGGCGATGTGGTTCCTTCTCGGCTTCGTGGCTCACCACATTTGGAGCGCGATGCTGGTCTCCCGAGTCGAGGGCATGGGGCTGATCGACTCGCTGTTCAGCGGGTACAAGTTCCTGCCCAAGAGCTGGCGCAACCGGGATGAATGAACGCACACCAGTTCTCGTGCTGGGGCTCGGCAACGTCGTCTGCACGGACGACGGCGCCGGGATCGCGGCAATTCACAAGCTGATGCGGGAGTACGACCTGCCGGAGGGCGTTCTCGCGCTCGACGGTGGCACGCTCGGCTTGTCTCTTCTTCCGCTCGTCGACAGCGCGGATCAGGTGATCTTGGTCGATGCGATCAAGGCGGACGGACCGCCCGGCACCCAAGTGCGAATTGAGGGAGAGGAGGTGGCTCCGGCAGTGTACGAGCGGCTTTCTCCCCATCAAATTGGGGTCGCGGACCTGCTGGCCGGCGCCAGCCTGCTCGACCGGTACCCCGATCGTGTCGTGGTGATCGGCGTCGTGCCCGAGTCGATCGAGCTCGGAATCGAACGCACGCCGGCGGTACAGGCCAGCATTCCCGAGCTGGTGGAGCGCGTGGTCGAGGAGTTGACCGCAATGGGCTACCCACCTGTTCGGGCCGAGGCTCGCGATGAAACCAATTGGGGCGCTGATCATGTCGCTCGCACTCTGGGCGTGTAGCGCCCAGAACGACGGGGCCGCGTTCGACTACGCGAAGGTCGATGTTCCTCTCGATCAACTTGCGTCCGGCGAAACCCGTGCACGCGGGCGATCGCTCTTTCGAACCAAGTGTGCGCTGTGCCATGGTGTGCGTGCGGATGGAAACGGCGTCCGTCGCCAAGGTCTGTCGCGAACACCTGCCAACTTCCAGAGCACGGAGTGGCGCGCGAGCACGAGCCCGCGCCGGGTCTACGAGGTGTTGAGCGAAGGCAAACGGGGCACATCAATGCCCGCCTGGCCGACGTTGAGCGACGAAGAAAAGTGGGAGGTTGTCGCGTACGTTCTCAGCGTGGCTGAAGACGGGCCGTGATGGCTGGAAGACGAATCGAGGTTCGCGGAACGGTTCAGGGCGTCGGTTTTCGTCCGTGGGTCTACCGAGCCGCGCAGCGTGTCGGGGTCGTTGGACGCGTTCGGAACGACCCGGGAGGGGTGACGATCGAGGCGTTCGGGCCGGAGACCGCGATCGAGGCGTTTCTTTCGGAATTACGGACGAATAGGCCAGTTTCAGCGAGGGTGCAGGAGCTCCGATCGAGCGTGATCCCCGAAGAGCACCTGGCAGAGTTCGTCATCGAGTCGAGCGTGGTCGTGGGGGACAAGGCCCTGTCCATTCCACCGGACCTCGCGACCTGTCCACAGTGCCAGGCCGAGGTTTCGGACCGCGAGGACCGGCGATACGGGTACGCGTTTACCAACTGCACCGTCTGCGGGCCGCGGTTCACGATCGCGACCGACATTCCCTACGATCGCGCCGGGACGACCATGTCGGAGTTCGAGATGTGCCCCGCGTGTCGCCGCGAGTACGACGACGTCGACGACCGGCGGTTTCACGCACAGCCCAACGCTTGCCCAAACTGCGGACCGACTCTGTCCCTCCTGCGAGTGGCGGACCGCACCTCAACAGCAGACGGGGCGCTGCAGGATACGGCGGAGCTTCTGACAAACGGAGCGATCGTCGGAGTCAAAGGTCTCGGCGGTTTTCACTTAGCGTGCGATGCCACGAACGCGGTTGCGGTCCGCCTCCTTCGAGAAAGGAAGCACCGAGACGAGAAGCCGTTCGCGGTGATGGTGGCGAACCTCGAAGCCGCCGAACGGCTCGCCGAGGTGACCGACGAGGAGCGCGCACAGCTGACGGCCCGAGAACGGCCGATCGTCCTGCTCCACGCACGAACCGCCACGGACCTCGCCCCTGAGGTGAGTCCAGAAACCCCACTTTTGGGCGTTTTTCTGCCCTATACGCCACTGCACCATCTGTTGTTGGCGGCGGTGGGACGGCCCCTCGTCATGACCTCGGCCAACGTATCGAACGAGCCTATCTGCCGTGACAACGACGAAGCGGCGCGGCGGCTCGATGGTATCGCGGATGCGATTCTGCTCCACGACCGGGACATTGCGATGCGCTGCGACGATTCGGTGGTGCGGGTAATCGCCGGCACGCCGACCATCATGCGGCGTTCGCGGGGGTTCGTCCCGAGGCCCTTTCATCTCGCGAGGTCTGTGGCACGGCCGGTGCTCGCGTGTGGAGCACATCTCAAGAACACCTTCTGCATCGCCGTGGGTGACACCGCGTATTTCGGCCCGC
The DNA here is from genome assembly GCA_964195565.1 of uncultured Polyangiaceae bacterium. Classification (GTDB taxonomy): domain Bacteria; phylum Myxococcota_A; class Polyangia; order Polyangiales; family Houyiibacteriaceae; genus SG8-38. Next base: position 31,352 of record CAXMRN010000075.1, read on the forward strand.
ACATCGGTGACCTCGAAACGTTGGCGGCACTCGAGTTCTTCGAGGAGGCGGTGGACAGGATGCAAACCATCCTCGATGTTCACCCGGAAGTCGTCGCTCATGATCTGCACCCTGGGTACATGTCGACGCGGTACGCGAGGATGCAGACGGACGCGCAAGCGGTGGGCGTGCAGCATCATCACGCGCACGTCGCAAGCGTGGTCGCCGAGCACGGCGTCGAGGGCCCAGTGCTTGGCGTCGCCTACGACGGCACGGGATTTGGTGAGGACGGGACCTCTTGGGGGGGCGAGTTTCTCCTTTGTTTTCCGGGCGGTTTCGAAAGGCTCGCGACCTTTCGGCCGGTGCCGCTTGCGGGCGGTGACCTCGCGATGCGTGAGGTTTGGCGGATCGCCTATGCGCTCATGCACGATGCCTTCGACGGCGAGCCACCGGTCGAGTCTCTCGCCGTGTTTTCGAGCGTGCCGCGACAGACGCTGGGCGTGGTGTCGCAAATGATCGAACGCGAGCTGAACGCGCCACTGGCGCGGGGCGTCGGCCGATACTTCGACGGTTTCGGCGCGCTGGCTTTGAATCGTCCAATGTCCACCTACGAGGGGCAGGTCGCGATCGCATGGGACCACGCGGCGAACCCCTCGGAGGGAGGAACGTACCCCTTCGCCCTAGACCGAAGTGTGACCCCCACCGAAGTCGATCTCCGCCCCGCGATGCGCGCTGCCGTGGAGGACGTGCTGTCGGGCGTTCCGGCTGGCGACATATCGGCACGCTTTCACAACACCCTCGCGACCCTCACGACCGAGGTCATTGGGGGCCTCCTGGCAGAGTTCGGCGACCTGCCTGTCGCGCTCACCGGCGGAGTCTTCCAGAACGCCGGGCTCACAGCGAATATCATGAAAAAATTACCGAATGAAATCAAGGTGTTACGGCACGCTGAAGTGCCGCCGGGAGACGGTGGAATCGCCCTCGGTCAGGCCTTGATCGCGGACGCAATTCTGGGAGACAAAGGTTAATACCCGAAGGAGCTTTCCCATGTGCTTAGGTGTGCCAGGCAAGGTGGTCGAAATCGATCACGAGAACCAGATCGCGACAGTCGACTTCTGGGGAGTCAAGAAGCAGGTGCGACTCGAGGTCTGCGACGCACCGGTGGAGCCGGGCGACTTCATTCTGAACCACGTCGGGTTCGCCATCCGCCGCATCCCACCGGAAGATGCCGCCGAGACATTGGCGCTGTACGACGAGCTGTTGCGTCTCGCGGACGAGCAAGATCTGATGACGGCAGATGTGCGCGCGGAGATCGACGCTGCCCCGGACGCGAATCGGCCAGCAACAGGAGCGCGCGATGAACGCAAGTGACGCGTTCGCCCAGCTGAAGTTCCGGGACCCGGAGCGTGCTCGCGGGCTTCGTGACGCACTCGACCGCCTCGTTCAACACGCGGACCACGCACCGGTGTCTGTGATGCACGTGTGTGGCAGTCACGAGCAAGCGATCGCCAAGTTCGGTCTGCGCGCGGCTTTCCCTGAGGATTTGCAGGTAATTATGGGGCCGGGTTGCCCTGTTTGCGTCACCGACGTTCCCGAGGTCGACGAAGCCGTGGCGCTCGCCAAGCAGGGCGTTCGCATCGCCACCTATGGGGACATGCTTCGCGTCCCGGGCACGTCGCAATCGCTTGCGGACGCGAAGGCGGAGGGCGCCAACGTCGACATCGTGTACAGCGTCACCCAAGCTGTGGAGCTCGCCCGAGAGAACGACGAAGAGGTCGTCTTCTTCGCATCGGGCTTTGAGACCACGGCGGTCGCAACGGCAGCGGTGCTGGTCGACGATCCGCCGGACAATCTTTCCGTGCTGTCGGCGCACAAGTACATCCCGCCGGTCATGGAGATTGTCGCGGAGATGCCGGAGACAAAGATCGAAGGTTTTCTCGCAGCGGGACACGCGGCGACGATCACGGGCTCCGCGGTGTTCGAAAAGTTCGTGGAACGGCACCGCTTGCCGGTCGTCATCGCAGGCTTCGAGCCGCTCGACGTGCTGGCCGGGCTCGCGAAGCTCCTCGAGGTGATCAACAGCGGCGAGCCCCGGGTAGAGAACGCCTTCCCACGCTGCGTGACGCGGGAGGGCAATGTACACGCCCAGAAGCTCCTCTGGCGGGTGTTTCGGCCCACCGGCGGGCGCTGGCGAGGCATCGCGCATGTCCCGAACGGAAACCTGCGCCTGCGCGACGAGTTCGCCCAGTACGACACCCGCAAGCGATTCACGATCGACGCATCGGCGCTTTGGGACTACGCACCCCCCAAGCTCGTGGAGCGGTGTCAGTGCGGCGACATCATGGCAGGCATCTCGTCGCCGGCGGGCTGTCAGCTCTTCGGCAAGGAGTGCACGCCGGACAAGCCGGTGGGCGCGTGCATGGTGAGCGCCGAAGGCACCTGCCGGATCTGGCATCAGTACGGGGGGCGTCCCGATCTCCGTTCGGTCAAACGAGGCGCTGCATGACCCGCAACGCACGACTGATCGACGAACGGATCACACTCAAGTACGGCACCGGTGGCGGCGCGATGCGCGCGCTGATCGAGCAGGTCTTTGCGAAGGGCTTGGGCGACGTCGGAGAAGACGGCATCGGGCTCGCGGCAATGGACGACGGCGCGGCCATTCGTATCGGCGACCAGTACTTGGTCATCGCAACTGACTCTCACGTGGTCCAGCCAATCGAGTTCCCCGGGGGTGATATCGGACGGCTGGCGGTGTCCGGAACCGTGAATGATCTCGCGATGATGGGTGCGACCGAGCCCTTGGCGCTGACCTGCGCTGCGATCATCGAAGACGGGTTCTCACGAGACGTCCTGATGCGGATCTGGGAGTCGATTCGCGCGACTTGCGAGGAGGCCGGAACGACGATCGTGACGGGCGACACCAAGGTGATGGGGCACGGGGAGCTCGACGGGTTGGTGCTGAACACCACGGGTGTCGGACTCACGAAACGTTTGGTGTCCGACGCGGGGCTTCGACCGGGCGACAAGATCTTGGTCACTGGGACGATGGGCGACCACGGGCTTGCGATCATGGCGACACGCAACGAGCTGGCGTTGGAGACCACGCTCGAATCGGATGTCGCTCCCGTACATACGCTCGTACGGCGGGCCCTCGACGTCGGAGGGGAGGGCGTGGTCGCGCTCAAGGATCCGACGCGCGGTGGGTTGTCTAGCGCGCTACACGAGATGGCGGAGAAGAGCGACGTGGGGATCATCGTGGACGAGACCGCGGTGCCTCTGCGCGACGAGGTTCGCGCGGTCGGAGAGCTCCTCGGCATCGACCCCCTGGTATCGGCGAACGAAGGCAAGGCGGTCTTTGGGCTCCGGCCCGACTGTGCGGACGCTGTCCTCGATGCCATCCGCTCCCACCCCTTGGGCCGAAACGCAGCAATTGTAGGGGAATGCGTGGCGGAACGGCCGGGGTTCGTCGTGCTCGACACGGGGTTCGGCAGCCGGCTGCTCGCCGAAGCGGAGGGCGAGCTCCTCCCGAGGATCTGCTGACCCATGGGCGCGATGAAACACATTCGGGTGGAGCGAGAAGGCGCGGTAGGCATCTTGACGATCGCGCGACGCGAGCGCCTCAACTCACTCGACGTGGAGACAGCCCAGGACTTTCGTCGAGCGGGTCTCCAACTTGCGCGCGACCGTGAGGTGCGCGCCGTGCTGATCCGAGGCGAGGGCGGCGTGTTCTGCAGCGGCGCCGACCTGAAGTACATCCGCGACGGTGGGGACCAAGGCGACCTCGGTTACTTGCAACCCGAGACGCGGAAACCAGACGAAGGCTACGGAGAGATTTTCAAGCAGATCCTCGAGTACATTCACAGCACGATCTCGGAGATCCGACGGGCGCCCAAGCCGTTCATTGCGGCGGTCGACGGCCCCGCCGCCGCCGGCGGTTTCGGGATCGCCATGAGTTGCGATCTCGTCGTTGCCTCGGAGCGCGCGTGGTTCGAGTGGGCGTACCTCAAGACTGGGCTCACCGGAGCCGAGAGCTCGACCTTCTTCTTGCCCCGACTGCTGGGCCTTCGAAAGGCGCTCGAGCTGGTGCTGCTGAACCCACGTTTGAGTGCGAATGAGGCATTGGAGTGGGGGCTGATAAACCGCGTCTTTCCGGATGCTTCGCTTGATTCCGAGGCCCTTCGAATCGCGACGGAGCTGGCGAGCGCACCCACGGCAGCCGTCGGGGCGGCCAAGAGCTTGCTCAACCAAGCCGCAGGGATGGAGCGACTCGATGTCCACCTGGACGCGGAGCTCACCGAGCTCGCCCGAATCGCAGACGGCCCCAACTTTGCGGAAGGCCTCGCAGCCTTTTTTGGCAAACGCTCACCGGAGTTTGGAAGCGAGTAGTCAGGTGCATGAGTATTCCATCGTTGCTTCTCTGATCGACCGCGTGCAGCAAGAAGCCGCTGCGCACGGGGGAACGCGCGTACATCGCTTGCACGTCAAGATCGGTGAGCTCGCGGGAGTAGAGGTCGACTTGTTGAAGACAGCGTTCGACACATTTCGCGAACGAACGATCTGTGATGGCGCGGAGCTCGCCATTGCCACCGTGGCAGCGTGTTGGGCGTGTCCCTCGTGCGGCCGCCCGGTGGTGCGCGGGTCGATCCTTCGATGCGACACTTGCGGGCGGCCGGCCCGAATGGTCGAGGGCGACGAAATCATCTTGGAACGAATTGAAATGGAGGCCCCCGATGTGTGAAACCTGCGGATGCGGTGACCCGGAAATCGTACCGATCGAGGTGCAGGAGCGAATCCTTTCGGACAACGATGCCCAAGCGGGCCATAATCGCAGTCATTTCGAAGGTTTAGGTCTCTTGGCGATCAATCTGATGGGATCGCCCGGCGCGGGCAAGACCGCAGTACTCGAGGCGACCGCCAGGGCGGCAGGGGGACGCTTGAAGCTCGGGGCGGTAAGCGGTGACCTCGCTACGGATCGAGACGCGAATCGGTTGAACGCGGCGGGGATCATTTCGTCCACCATTACCACCGGCTCGGCTTGCCACCTCGACGCGCGACTCGTGCACCGTGCGCTGCACGACTTTCCCTCTGATGACCGCGACATCTTTTTCATCGAGAACGTCGGGAACCTGGTGTGCCCCGCGATCTACGATCTTGGACAGGCCGCCAACGTGGTCGCACTGTCGGTCACCGAAGGCGAAGACAAGCCGCTCAAGTACCCAGTGATGTTCCAGAAGGCGGACCTCGTGCTGCTCACGAAGATCGACTTGATTCCGCACCTCGACTTCGATGTCGCGGAGGTAGAGGACGCGCTCGCGAGGGTCATGCCGGAAGCGAGCATGTTGAAGGTGTCTGCAAAGACGGGCGAGGGAATCGACGGCTGGTTGCGGTGGCTCGAGGACCGCCGCCCGGCGCCGATCGAGCGCCCCGCAGAGGGCCATCATCACGTGCACTCGCACGAGGGACGACATGAGCACCACTAGCCTTTTCGTGTCGCTAGCAATCGGGGCTATCACCATAGGATCATTGCATTCTTTGGCACCCGACCACTGGGTGCCGATCGCCGCGGTCGCGCGTGCACGGAACTGGTCGAGAGCACGGGCGGCACGGGTCGCGTTCATCTGCGGCCTCGGCCACGTCACGGTGTCGGTCCTCCTCGGGCTGCTTGCGCTGATGTTTGGTGCACAGCTCTTTCAGTCACTCGGCGAGCGGATGGTGTCGGTCGCAGGCTTGCTTCTGATCGGGTTCGGTGTGGCGTACGCGATCTGGGGATTGCGTGGTGCGTTCGTGCACCGACTTCACGGCCACCATCATCACCACTACGACCACGTGCACGACGCGTCGCGAGCATCGACATGGTCCCTGTTTTTGATCTACTGCGCCGACCCTTGCGTGGCGGTGATTCCAATCCTGTTCGCGGCGGCGCCTCTCTCGGCCGCCGAGACAATTTCGATCGTCGTCGCCTACGAGGTTGCGACCGTCGGCGCGATGGTCGCGCTCGTCGCGCTCGCGCACTCTGGCGCGCAGCTCTTCAAGGGGAAGTGGGTCGAACGCTACGGCGATAGCGCGGCCGGCGCCCTCATCGTTGCGACAGGAATCATGGTCGCCCTCCTCGATTGGTAGGCCGGCAACGCGACATTCACATCTAGGGCACTATAGAAGAGGGTATGTACATGAAATTCAATCCAATTTGGCTGATTTCCGGGCTTCTGCTGATCGGCTCGACCGGCTGCACACAGGTGGACGCCGGGAACCTCGGGATCGTGATGAAGTGGGGTGAGATCCAAGACGTCGCGCTCCAAGAAGGCATCCACTTTCGGATGCCGTTGCAGACACAGATCGTCAACATCTCGACCCGGGTTCACAAAATGGAAGCCAGCGCCACGGCGTCCTCGAAGGACCTGCAAGTCGTGTCGACGAAGATCGCGTTGAACTACCGAGTCGACGCGGCGCAGATCGTCGAGCTCTTTCGCAATGTCGGAACACGTCTGGTCGTGGAGAACACGATCATCGATCCCGCTCTTCAGGAATCCCTCAAGCAGGCGACCGCGCAGTACACCGCCGAAGAGCTCATCACCAAGAGGCAGGAAGTAAAAGAGACGCTCGGTGAGAGCATCAAGGTCACGCTCGCGAAGAGCGATGTCCTCGTGACCGAGTTGTCGATCACGGACTTCCAGTTCGCAGCGGAGTACCAACAGGCGGTGGAGGCGAAACAGGTCGCGGAGCAGCGTGCGCTCACCGCAACGAATGACCTCGCACGCATCAAGGTCGAGGCGGAGCAGGCGGAGGCGAGGGCTCGGGGTACGGCGAATGCGATGTTGGCCCGAGCGGAGGCCGAAGCCAAGGCGCAGGAACTCCTGCGGAAGACAATTAGCGCTGAAATCGTGTATTTACGAGCCGTGGAGAAGTGGGACGGCAGGCAGCCAGCGGTGGTCGGAGAGGGCGGGGCGATCCTCGATCTGGGTGCGATCAAGAAGGCAGCCCAACGCTGATCAACGTCCGTCTTGGACGAGGCTGGCGAGCTTCGGGAGCAGCGTCTCGTGAAGGTTGTCGTGTCGCGGGTTGTTGCTGCTCATCGCGCGCAAGATCCCGCTCTGATCGATCAAGTGAAACCCGGGGATGAGCGCGCGCGTCTCCGGGGTGATGAACCGTTGGTCTCCGATGAGGACAACCTCGTTCTGGTGGCGGTCCATTGTGAAGTGACTCGCCCACGCACGTACGTCTTGCGCGGTCGGTGGGCTCCGGCCATCCATCCCATAGAGCACGAGTTGCACGAATACGACCTCGGGATGGTCGAGTGAGAGCTTCGCGTACCCTCGCGCATACTCCTCGATCGAGCCGAGCCCTCGCTGTGGTTCGATCCCGCGGAAGCGCTCTTTGCCCGCCTCGTTGCCGCCCGCGAACGCGTGGCATGCACGGCAAGTCAGCCCCACTACCTCGACCAGAATCACTTTGCCACGGAAGTCGCTGAGGGCGGTGACCTGCCCGGTTTGGTCCTTCAAGACCAGGTTGGGATAGAACTGTCCGACCGCCGGCGGCCAATCTCGCAGAGGCGTGCTGGGGTCGTACTTTGTACTGCTTTTCCCGAGGATTGGCGTGGCCTTCCGGGTCGGCGACACCGGCCCAGCGGGGCGCCCTTGGTTGGACTGGAGCGCGCTCGGGTCCATTTGCTTCAGCGCGGCGATCGGGTCTTTTTCGATCTCGCGGAGCCAGTCCTTTTGGGCAGGCGGCGGTGGCGCCTGCAACTTCGAGGCGACCCAGTCGGCGTCGATCACCGCCGGAGTTGCGTCATCCGAAGCAGGCGGCGCGCCAGTTGTGGTCTCGCCCGACGGGGGGTCGTGCGAGACTCCTCGGTCGCACGCAGCCACGGCAAACAGGGCAAGCAGTAGGCACAAGAGGGACGCGCAAAGCAACGCGTGCCCTCGCGTCGTCCGAGGCTCGGTCACCTGCGCAGCGTATCAGAAGCCGGCGATAAAGTGGCCGAACGCCCAGGTCGCCGGTGCGGTAAAGGCGAGGGCGTCCGCGCGGTCGAGAATGCCGCCGTGCCCCGGGAGGATGCCGCCGCTGTCCTTGACCCCGCTGCTGCGCTTGAGCACGGACACCCAAAGGTCGCCCGCCTGACCCGCTGCCCCCGCAAGAATCCCGAGCGCGATCGCGTCGACAACGCCAAGGGCCGGCAGGAAGAAACTGATGATGACGGCGCAAACCACCGAAGCCGCGAGACCACCGGCCGCTCCTTCGAGTGTTTTCTTAGGGGAAATGCGGGGCGCGAGCTTGGTTTTTCCATACTTTCGACCCACGAAATAGGCGGAGGTGTCGCTGCCCCAGGCGAGGGCCATCGCGAGGAAGACCCAGGCTCCGGTGGGAGGGAAATCGCGCACGAGCGCAACCGCAGAGAGGCTCCCGCCGACATAGACGGGTGTGCCGAGCAACCAGCCGACGCGCACGCTCGCATTGTGAAGCGGATCCTCTTGCAACAAGCTCCACGCCATCGCGCCGACGATGATCAACAACACGACGCCGTACATTGCGGCCACCGAGTCGACGAAGATGATCGTGTACGCGAACAACACCGAAGACGCCGAGCCCCAAGTGCGAAGACCTCGCGAAGAGGGAACCTTCATTGCCATGAGCTCGTAGCCGGCGATCGCGACCGCTGTGAGGATGAACGCGTGCCAAGCCCAACGTGGCCCGGCGAACATCATCCACACGATGATCGGAACGAGCGGCACTACGGTGACCACACGAAGTGCGGTTCCCGACAAACCTTTCTTCTTGGGCGGTTGCTCGATGGCGTCGTTCATAATGCGCGCTCCAAATCGTTGCTTGCTTCGCTGGTTGAGTCCTCTTGCACGGCCTCCGGAACGAGGCCAAACCGCCGCTGTCTCCCCTGGTATGCCTGAATCGCGTAATATAGCGAAGTTGTGTCGAAATCCGGCCAAAGCTGCTCGGTGAAATAGAACTCTGCGTAGGCCGATCCCCACAGCAGAAAATTGCTGATTCGCTGCTCGCCACCGGTGCGAATCAGCAGGTCGACAGGGCCGACGTCCATGGACGGGAGGAGCTTCGCGACCGCCGCTTCGTCGATGTCGTTCGGGTCGACGGAACCGTCGCGCGCTTGGGTGGCAAGCGCGCGCGCAGCATCGATCAACTCTTCGCGCCCGCCGTAGGAGAGCGCGAGGCTCAACGTCATGCCTTCGTTCGACTCGGTCTCGGACATGAGGGTCGTCAGCCTTGCTTGCGCGTGTTGCGGAAGCTTGTGCAGTCGGCCGATTGCGGACAAACGAATCTCGTTGTCGACGAGCTCGTTGCGCTCCGACACGAGACACTCACACAACAGATCGACGAGCGCATTGATCTCCGCTTGGGGGCGGTCCCAGTTCTGTTCGCTGAACGCGTACAACGTCAGCGCCGGAATGCCGAGCCGTCGCGCGGCGCGCATCGTCGCGCGAACTGCATCGGCACCGCGTTCGTGTCCCAACGTTCGCGGCTTGCCTCTCGCTTGAGCCCAGCGCCCGTTTCCGTCCATGATGATGGCAACGTGCTTGGGTAGTCGGCTAACATCGACCAAGGCCATGGCGAGCGAGTATCATGCAGCCTCGAAGGCAGCAAGAACGCCTGCGCTTCGCCGAGAAGAGCAATATCGGCTGGGTTGCATATCAGAAACGCCAGTTTTGTCGTATTTATGTCGATAAACGGTCGGTTCTGCCCATGAACGGATTCCCACGATGTTGAAAGAGAGTCACGAATGCTTAAGGTGATCCGCTATGGCCGACCGTGATTTCTACAAGATCCTAGGGATGCCACGCGATGCAAGCCCGCAGGAGCTCAAGAAAGCCTACCGCCAGCTCGCCAAGGAGCTCCACCCCGATCACAACCCGGACGACCAAGAGGCCGAGGAGCGATTCAAGGATGTGTCCGCGGCCTATACGGTGGTTTCAGACCCGGAGAAGCGGAAGCTGTACGACGAGTTCGGCGAGATGGGGCTTCGCGAGGGGTTCGACCCCAATGCGTATCAGGCCGCCACCCAGGGAGCCGGAGGCTTCGGGGGCTTCGACTTTGGAGACATCTTCGGTGGCGGGGCGCGGGGCGGGGGACGTGCCGGCCACGTCGAGTTCGACCTCGAGGATCTTTTCGGCGGGCGCGGACCGGGTCGCGGGTCCTATGTGCGCGCCCCTCAGAGGGGGGCCGACATCCAGTCGGAGGTGACGATCGATTTCCGGGACGCCGTCCTCGGCTGCATGCGAGAGCTGAGCCTTCGCTCGGCGGAGGGCGAACGGACAATCAAGGTACGAATCCCGGCGGGAGTGCGGAAGGGCGGCAAGATCCGACTTCGTGGGCAAGGCGGCGTCGGCGGCAACGGCGGTCCGTCCGGGGACCTCGTGCTCAAAGTCAACGTAGAGAAGCACCCCTACTTCTCGATGCGAGGGAAGCAGCTCCACGTCAGGGTTCCAGTGACTCCCCTCGAGGCGTACTCGGGCGCCAAGGTCACCGTGCCGACGCCGGAGGGGGACGTCCAGCTTTCGATTCCGGCTGGGTCTCAGAACGGGTCGAAGCTGCGCCTGCGCGGAAAGGGTGTCCAGCCCAAAGGCAAAGCCCAGGGCGACCTGATCGCGCAACTCGAGCTCATCCTTCCGGAAGGGCACGCGGACGAGGTCGAGGAGGCGCTGAAAACGGTGGACGAGGCGTTCGAGGGGGACCCTCGTGGGGACCTCCGGCTCTGAATGTTTCACGTGCAACAACTCCGGCTGGAGGCGACCCGCCGTCTGGACGTTTCACGTGAAACAATCCCCAGTAGGCCGGGTTTGACCCCTGCCGAACCCTGGGCTTAGATCCGACCATGGGCTTCCAAACCCAAATCCGTGAGGCCCTTTCCGAGCTCGAAGCAACCGGGTTGCTCCGCCGTCCCCTACGCATCTCCGGGCCCCAGGGCCCCGAGATTCAGATCGACGGCCGCCGCGTGCTCTGCCTCTGCTCCAACAATTACCTCGGCCTCGCTAACCACCCAGCCCTCGTCCGTGCGTCCAGCGCCTCCGCCCGGGATGAAGGCGTTGGCGCCGCGGCGTCGCGCCTCATCACCGGCACAATGGATGCCCACCGGGATGCCGAAGTCGCGTACGCGGACTTCGTGGGCCTCCCGGCCGCTGCCCTCTTCTCCACCGGCTACGCAGCCAACATCGGAACCATCCAAGCACTCGCAGGCCCCGGCGACGTGATCTTCAGCGACGCGCTCAACCACGCGAGCCTCATCGATGGTTGCCGACTCTCGAGAGCCAAGATCATCGTCTATTCTCACCGGGACCCGAACCACCTGGAGTCACTTCTTCGGGAGCACCGCCCAGCCGCCGGTCGCGCCCTCATCATCACCGACTCATTGTTCTCGATGGATGGCGTCGTGGCTCCGCTTGCTGACCTCGCGAGCCTCGCGCGTTCTTTCGACGCCGGACTGCTGGTTGACGAGGCGCACGCACTTGGTGTCTTCGGCCCGAGCGGTAGGGGCCTCTCTGCCGCCGCAGGCATCGAACCCGATGTGGTGGTCGGCACGCTCGGCAAGTCGTTCGGGGTGGCGGGCGCCTTCGTGGCAGCCAGTGACGCTGTCGTGTCCCTCATCCGCAACCGGGCTCGCAGCTTCGTCTACTCGACTGCGCCACCTCCCCTTGTCGCGCGCGCGGCGATCACCGCACTGCAACTGGTCCGAGAAGCAGACGCCGGCCGCCGGACGCTGCTGTCCAACGCCGGCATGCTACGCGCGGAGCTACACCGACTCGGCTTTGAAGTCGCGCCTGGAGATAGTCAGATTCTGCCTGTTTTAATCGGGGAGAACGATCGTACAATGCAGCTCTCGGCGAAACTCCTCGCCCGAGGGGTTTTCGTCCAGGGGATCAGGCCACCGACGGTCCGAGAAGGGACTGCCAGGCTTCGGCTCACGCCCATGGCTACGCATCGACCAGAACATATCGAACGAGTGATCGACGCGTTTGCGAAGGAGGCCAGCAAATGAAGGGCGCGTTCATCACCGCAACGGGCACCGGAGTTGGCAAGACATGGCTCAGCACCGCACTCACCACCGCGTGCGTGCAACGAGGCAAACGCGTTGCCGCCATCAAACCGATCGAGACCGGCGTCGATCCCGACCCGATCGACGCGCTCGAACTCGCACGCGCCTGTGGCAATGAGTCGCTCGCGACGGCGCCCGGTCTCTATCGCGCCAAAGAACCGCTCGCACCGTACGCGATCGAAAAGCGCGGCGGGCCAAGCGTTGGTTCGTTGCGCGTCCTCGCCAAACGTATCCGCGAGCTTGCGCGAGATGCGGACTACACGATCGTCGAAGGCGTTGGCGGTGTCCTCGTTCCAGTCGATCGTGAGCACACGATTGCAGACCTAGCCGCGCTACTCGATCTGCAAACGGTCGTCGTCGCGCGCAACTCTCTCGGCGTGTTGTCGTACACACTCACCGCGTTGGAGGCGCTTCGCAAAAGAAAGATCTCGGTGCGCGCAATCGTCCTGAACCACGTCGACCGGAACCACAAAGAGGACATGAGCAGGACCTCCAACGCAGACGTGCTCGCGGACTACTTCCCTCGCATCCCGATCGTGCGCATCCCCCGCGTACAGAACCCGGGCGACATGGTCGACGCCGCGTCACAACTCCTTAACATACTGAAAATATAGGGCTTTTGGCGACAGCGTCGAGTAGCTGTATTGATACGCCGCTTAGAACGTTCCTGATACCATCACGCCCATCGGTGATACCGACACCTGCGCTTTGCGCTTCTCTTTGCTGCGCTTCGCGCTCACGCCAAACCAGGTCGCAGCGCCTGCCAACGCGGCAACGCCGAGACCGCCGTACACCCAAGTCCACACCGTTGCCGAGTTCTCCGTCACGCAACGACCTGCGACTTCTTGCGAGCACGATCCGTTCTTCGCAAGACCCACACTCATCGCGGCAACGCCCGCAACGCCAACCGCAGCGAGCGCACTCGACCCGATGATCGCGGAAGTCGGAATACGGGCCCCGTCGCTCGTCGGGGTCTGGTAACGAATCGTCGCCTCCTTGAGCGCAAGCTCGGTTGCTTTGCGCTCGGCGATCGATTGTCGAAGCGCCACGATTCGTTCGCTCACTTCTGCTTCACGTTCAGGGTCGTCACCCTCCTCGAGATAATGTTCGAACGCTTCGAGTGCTTCCTCTTCTCGCTGCAATCGATCGGCCGCAACGCCGATATTGTACTGCAGCTCGCCTCGATGGCTCAATCGATACGCGTGGCGGAAGTACACCAACGCAGCTTCATAGTCGGCCTGTTCGAATGCCGCTCGGCCCCGCTCGAAATACTCGCGTGCCGCGGCGTCATCCGGCGTCTGTTGCGCCCACGCCGGCACTGCGCCGACGAGGCCTGCGAGCAGTACCGCGTAGCATGCTGAGCGACGCACGATCCCCGACCTCTCCCCCATGACCTTCAAGGTAGAGGGACGACCGCCCCTTTCGCAAGCGAGGTCACCGCACGAATCTTCAGCTCCTGAGCCTCTGCGCAGCCCTGTTCGAGTTGCACGCACAAGACCCGCAGCTATACGAACGCCCGACCTAGGGGTTGTAGCTCAGTTGGGAGAGCGCCGCGTTCGCAATGCGGAGGTCAGGGGTTCGATTCCCCTCAGCTCCACTGTTTTTCAAGGGTTGGGCCGCGCCGCCGGAGCGAGTTGCACGGCCCAGAACCGCGACTAGGCTGCCGCGCCTATGACTCGCGTAATCAACTTCAGCGCGGGGCCCGCGACCCTTCCGGTACCGGTCCTCGAGTACGCCCACAACGAGTTCCTCGACCACGAGGGAACCGGAATGTCTCTCATCGAACACAGCCATCGCGGCGCTGCGTACGCGAAGGTGCACGCGGAGGCGAAGAGCCTGTTCCGTGAGCTCCTCGACATTCCGGACACCCACGAGGTGCTCTTCATGCAGGGCGGCGCGACGGGCCAGTTCGCGCTCGCACCGATGAACCTGCGCGCTCCGGGCCAGTCCGCTGACTACATCATGACGGGCGCGTGGAGCGAGAAGGCCTTGGCAGAAGCCAAGATCACGGGTGAAGCCCGCGAGGCTGGGACCGGCAAGGTCGATGGCAAGTACATCCGCGTGCCGAAGCAGGCCGATCTCGACCTCGACCCCACCGCAGCGTACGCGCACTTCACCACGAACAACACGATCATGGGAACGCAGTTCCACGAGTACCCGGACAGCGGCGATGTTCCGCTCGTGGCCGACATGTCGAGCGACATGCTCTGGCGCCCGATCGACGTCTCGAAGTTCGGTCTCATCTACGCCGGCGCCCAAAAGAACCTTGGTCCATCGGGCATCACAGTCTTGATCCTGCGCAAGGATCTGGCGGAGCGCAGCCCAAAGACGATCCCGAAGATCTTCCGCTACAAGACGATCCTCGACGGCGACTCCCTGCAGAACACCATCCCTACCTTCGCGGTCTACATGGTGCGTAACGTCCTCCGGTGGGTCCGCGACCTAGGCGGCGCCACCGCGATGGAGAAGCGCAACCGCGACAAGGCTGGCTACATCTACAACATGATCGACGAGAACCCTGGCTTCTTCCATTGCCCGGTCGAGGTCGACTCACGTTCGATGATGAATCCCGTCTTCCGGCTCCCCACCGAAGACCTCGAAAAGAAGTTCATCGCGGACGCGGCCGAAGCCGGCATGGTCGGCATCAAGGGCCACCGCTCGGTAGGCGGAATCCGCACCTCGATCTACAACGCAATGGAACCAGCCGACGTCCAAAAGTTCGTCGACTTCGCCAAAGCTTTCGCCAAAACCAACGCCTAAAAAGGGGTCTGACCCCTTTTACCCGACGGCGTACGTCTCGTAGAGATAGCGCCGGATATCGGCCGATTCGAACATCTGAACACCGGTGTTCGGGTCCAATAGGTAGGGGACTCTCATCCTGCCCGAGACGGCGACGAAGCCTTTTCGATCGGGGCTTCTGCGGGGCACATTGCGTAGCTGGTGCGGAAGCTCCAACTCGCACAGCGCCTCTCGTGCGATTCGGCAGTACGGGGAGCCTTCGTAGGAATAGAGCTCGAGGAGCTTCTCGGGCTGACGGGAACGGACGGCATGCCGGCCTCGACTCGGACGAAATCCGGATGCAAGCATCGAGGTCGAGACCGCGAACGCACGCTGACGAAGGAACCAGGGCGCGCGACCTTCGCCATACTCACTGAAGAGGTAGGCGACGATGTCCGCCGACTCGTACATCGAGACGCCGTTGTTTGGATCGACCAAGTACGGAAACTGGTAGCGGCCGCCTTCGCGCTTGACCTTCTCTCGAAACAGCGTGCCGCCTTTGGGGCAGGGGTAGATGATGGGGTCCAAGCTGAGCGCCGAGAGCGCCTCCCTCGCAATCCGGCAGTAGGGACAGACTTCAAACTCGTAGAGTTGGAGCGGCTCGGCGGGCACCTTGGTGCGGCCATAGTGCGAGTTGCCAAAGTTCGGGCGCGCGGCGCTTGCCGCCGTCGAAGTCGTGACATCGAGAAATCGAGCGACGTTCATCGGTTCTCCATTAAGGGGACTGTCCCCTTTTTCAAGGAGTGATAGCCTTGGCCGATGGCGCGGGAGCTAGAGCTAGTCACTCATCTGGAACCGAAGGCTGACCAGCCCCAAGCAATTTCTGAGCTTTTACAGGGACTTACACGCGGAGACCAGCATCAGGTTCTGCTGGGCATTACCGGTAGCGGAAAGACCTTCACGGTCGCCAACGTCATCGCCGAGACGCAGCGGCCGACTCTGATTATGGCGCCTAACAAGACCTTGGCCGCGCAGCTCTACAGCGAGATGCGTGACCTCTTTCCCAACAACGCGGTCGAGTACTTCGTCAGCTACTACGACTACTACCAGCCCGAGGCGTACATCCCATCGAGCGACACCTACATCGAGAAGGACGCGATCGTAAACGACAAGGTCGACCGTATGCGTCACAGCGCGACGCGTTCGCTCCTCTCGCGACGCGACGTGATCATCGTAGCGAGCGTCTCGTGCATCTACGGCATTGGCTCTTCGGAGTGGTACCAGGAGATGTTGATCAATCTCGAAGTGGGACAAGAGTTTCGCCGCGATCATCTCCTGCGTCGGTTGGTCGACATTCAGTACCAACGCAACGACATCGACTTCCACCGCGGCACGTTCCGTGTTCGCGGAGACGTAGTGGAGATCTTCCCGGCTCACTCGGAGAACCTCGCTGTGCGTGTCGAATACTGGGGGGACGAGATCGAACGCATCGTCGAAATCGATCCGATCCGAGGCAAAGTGCTCGAGGAGCTCGACCAGTACGGCATCTATCCCGGCAGCCACTACGTAACCCCGGACGCGCACCGAAAACAAGCGATCGAATCGATCCGCGAGGAGCTCCTCGAATGGCTCCCAAAACTCGAATCAGAGGGCAAATTGCTGGAAAAGCAGCGCCTAGAACAGCGCACCATGTACGACCTGGAGATGCTCGAGCAGATGGGGTTCTGCCACGGCATCGAGAACTACAGCCGCCATCTTTCAGGCCGGAACGAGGGTGATCCGCCACCGACGCTACTCGACTACTTCCCTGACGACTTCTTGGTGATTCTGGACGAGTCCCACATCACGGTGCCGCAGCTTGGCGCGATGTTCAAAGGCGACCGTTCCCGCAAAGAGACCTTGGTCGAGCACGGGTTTCGAATGCCGAGCGCGCTCGATAATCGGCCGCTGCGTTTTGCCGAATGGGAGGAGCGTGTCGGTCAAGTCATTCACGTGAGTGCGACACCAGCCGATTGGGAGATCGAACATGCCGGCGGTGTGGTCGTGGAACAGGTGATTCGTCCCACTGGCCTCCTCGATCCACAGCTGCACGTTCGTCCGACCAAGCACCAAGTCGACGATTTGCTCGGCGAGATTCGCGAGCGAGTCGCCAGAAACGAACGCGTACTGGTCACCACCCTCACCAAGCGAATGGCCGAGGACCTGACCGAATACTACGGGGAGCTCGGCGTCCGAGTGCGCTACCTCCACAGCGACATAAACACCTTAGAACGTGTTGAAATTCTTAGGGATTTACGGCGTGGTGAATTTGACGTTCTGGTCGGTATCAACCTTCTGCGCGAAGGGCTCGACCTACCGGAGGTGTCGCTGGTTGGGATCCTCGACGCGGACAAGGAAGGCTTTCTTCGGTCGGCCCGATCTTTGATTCAGACCATTGGGCGCGCGGCGCGCAACGAGCGCGGCGAAGTGCTCCTGTACGGCGATCGAATCACCAAGGCGATGCGCCACGCGATGGACGAGACCGACCGTCGCCGCGCGCGGCAGGTCGAGTACAACGAAGAGCACGGCATCACTCCCCGAACGATTGAGAAGGCCGTCCTCGAAATGGATCCATCCACCGGAGCTGGCGACTACGTCGTGATCCCGATCTTGAGGAAGGGCGAAGGGGCGGACGACCCTGCAAATATCCCGGCCCGCATCGAAGAGCTCCGAAGCGAGATGTTGCTTGCCGCGGAAGAGCTTGAGTTTGAGAAGGCTGCCGGGCTACGCGACCAGGTCGAACAGCTTCGGGCCCAGCTCGCGCCCGGCAAGAGCCAGGGCAAGCGAGACCGCGGGCCCCAACGACCACGCCGCTGAATTTCGCCTAAACTTCTGTGATCACTCGCTTTATTTGCGCATTTAGCGGGTTCCTTGAGCCGAAAAACCGGCGAGGCTAGGCTGTTTTCGCTATGCGCTTCAGCTTGCTTGTCTTGTGGATGACCATGGTTTGGTCCACGGCCCTCGGGAGCGGTGCCGCCCAAGACAGCGATCGCCTTCTCGAGTTTCGATTCACACCGACCAAGCGCGCTCAGATCGCCATTTGGATCGAAGACGCCGACGGCACGTTCATGGAGACCGTGGCCCTCACCTCCTCGGTCGCGCTTCGCGGTGTCGGCAATCGGCCGGGCGCTCTGCAGATGAACAGTGGGTTCCGCTGGCCGTATGGTCGGCGCGAAGGAATCTTGCCTGTTTGGGGACATCGTCGAGCTGTCGCCCCGGGTGCCACGCCGTTCCCCATGGTGATCTTTCAAGATCGTACTTCGGAGGGATTCGCATCTCGTACCTCGGTCGACGCATCCCCCGACTCGTACTTCTGCCTCTCCTTTGACCAGACCACGACGACTCGCGAGGCACTCGACGCGATCACCTGCGCAAGTGTCTTCAACAGCGACAAGGGTCGCTTCGCAACCGACGGCGATGTCGGTAACGGATACGCCGAACCGTTCGTCGAACCATCCGGCTCCGACGGCATGCGCCCGCTCGGCGCCGTTTCGATCTACCCGCCCCGACGTGACGTCGAAGGCCTCGGTCAGTTCGACCATCCCGACGTGGCGCGGTTCGTTCAGGAAGCGCGCAGCGTCATGCCCAACATCGACGCCGTGACCATGGCTACGCCCGCCGGGGACGTGCCTCGGACCATCCAATACATAGCCCCCAAAGAGTGGGAAGATGGCGAGTACACCGCCCTGATCGAAGTCAATGTCGAGGGCGACTACAACGACGTTTACAACGACGAGACCTATCCGACGCCGCTCTCGGAGATGTGGGATTTCTGGGCTGAAACCTATGGCTACCCCTACCGTGGGCAGCCCTCAGTGGTGTACGCGGTGCCGTTCACCTTGGGTCCCCTGATCGAGGAGCACGAGACCTCGGAGCCCGCCGGGTACGCAAGCCTCCATGGGGAGTCCGGCGACCTGATCACCATGGGCCCCACGATCACCGACGACCCTGACGGTGCCCCAGGCAGCGGAGCCGACCGCCTGCGCGCGGGTGAGACGGGCACCCGTTTCGAAGTCGTCGTCCTCGCCACCAACATCTGCGGCGAACCGGCGCCGCCCGACATCTGCGGCCAGGGGTGCACCGACGACGCTGAGTGCGGGATGGGCTTTATCTGCGCCGAGGAGGGGGTCTGCACCGGATTGTGCGACACCGAAGCGCAGCCCGATGCGATCTCCGATTTCACCATGGAGAATCATCCGAATTCGAAGTGGTCTCACGTAGTCGGGCGCCTTCGTTTCACGGTTCCACATAGCCCGCGCCCACTCCGGCAATACAAGATCCTGGCAAGCAAGATTCTCGTCAACAGTGTCGTCACTGAGGACGCGCATGCACTCGAGATCACCAGCGCGGGCAAGCCCATCCAAGGAGACGGGCTCCACATCCCTGTCGATTCGGAATGTAGCGGTGGTGTTGCGTCGGAGATCCTCTGCGCGCCCTACCTCGCCAACGAGGAGGGCGAGTGCGAGAACGGGATCGATGCCGACGGGGACGGAGATTGTTTGGACCCGGGCGACACCATCGTCGTCAACACGGCGTTCGATGCGCACGATACGGAGTACGAGCTCGAGATCATGGCGACCGATCTCTGCCAAGGGCAAAGCGACCCTGTCGCGGTAGGACTGAAGACGACCCCGATCGACTTCACCACCGTTTCTCCGTGTTTCGTAGCCACGGCGGCTTATGGCTCGCCCCTGGCCGATGAGATTTGGGCGCTCCGGCGCTTTCGTGATCGTTACCTGATGACCAACCCCGCAGGCCGTGCGTTCGTCGACGCATATTATTCCGTCGGACCGTACGCGGCCGATATCATTGCTGAGCACCCATGGATGCAAACCACCACCCGCCTGCTTCTCACCCCTCTCGTCTCCCTCGCCCGCTACGCGACCGCAGAAAAACAAGGCGAAAACGCCTCTTCAGCGCCCTGAAGCTGGCGACGGTCCTGGCCCTTTGTGCGGCCGCCGGCTGCGCGACGGTCAAGCCCTACGAGCGTGAGTACTTGTCTCGCCCAAGCATGGACCTCCAACGTGAGGCCACCGAAGCGAAGTTCTACACCCACGTCCTAGATGCCCGGGAGGGCGCCACCGGAGGTCTCGGAACCGCCGGCGGGGGATGCGGGTGCAACTAAGCGCGCCCACTCAGGGGTCGAGATGGGATGTGCTGCGGTTGCTCTTGGCGACCAGCATCACGCTGGCCGGTCTCCAGCCAACGCGCTCGAACGCAGACGCGGTGACCGGGACTTGGACGGGCGACGCACAGGTGCGAGGCAACTACTACTGGGATCGAAGCACCCGGGTGCTCGCTCCCGAGATCATCGCGCAACTCGAAGCTCCCCAGGGAAGCCGCATGCGCGTGGACTACCTGGTGGACTCGATCACGAGCGCGAGCATCGCAGCTGGTGCGCTCGAAGACACTCGCTTCACCGAGGTGCGGCACGACGTCGACCTCAAGGGGGGACACGAGTTCGTGAACCGTGAGAACCCAGTCGACCTGTTCGGTGGTTTCCGCTTCAGTCGCGAGCCAGACTACTTCTCGTTCGCCACCCTCTTTCAGCCGACGATTTGGCTCGCCGACCGGGCGACGATGTTCCGCGGTCGAATCAGCTACCGTCACGACGAAATCGGCCAGAATTTCCGGGGTGGATCGCAGCAGCGGCCCGGCAACATGGGGGGCACGAGCGCCAGCGGGTTCAGAGAAACCCTCGACGCGGTCTCGATCGCGGCAGGCTGGGAACAGGTCCTCACGCGCACCCTCGTGCTGGAGGTTAGCTACGACATGACCTACCAATGGGGCTTCCTTGCCAACCCCTATCGCTCGGTGTTGGGAGGACAACGTCCGGAGGAACATCCGGACCAACGTCTTCGTCATTTGTTGTTCTCGCGGCTCGCTTGGTACATCCCGCGGTCACGCACCTCGCTCCAGGTTTTGTACCGTTCGTACATCGACGACTGGAAGCTCACCGCGATCAATCCCGAGTTCCGCATCTATCAAGAAATGTCTCCGTATTTTCAAACTCGCTTGCGGTATCGCTACTACACGCAGACGTCCGCGTTCTTCTATCGGCGCGACCCCAATAGCTACACCTTCGAGGATCCGTACGTCACCGCGGACCCGAAGCTGAGCGCCTTCCACGTCAACGAACTCGGCATCCAGTTCCTCGTCCTCGGTTCGTTCCTCGAAGGCAAAGCTCACCGCTCGATCGCCGGGGCGCAGTTCGACATCAGCTTCAACTATCGCTGGAACACCAACGCCTTCGGCAACCAAGTAGTCGCCCAAACCGGCCTAAGAATCCCGTTCTAAGGGGACACTCTCCCCCCTCCCAACTCCCTGAAATCACTCCGATCCCCCGGCAAAGATCGCAGCGACCCACCGTCCGTATCACCGATCTGGCGCTGCGATCTTTGGAGCAGAAGCGCAATGATTCCAGTGGCTTGTGATGGTGGATAGTGTCCCGAGTTGGATGGAGAGGGCGTGGAGGAGGTGGCGGTTGGGGGGGGCTAGGGGTGGGCCGCCGTAGAGCGTGTCGCCTAGGAGCGGGTGGCCGATGGAGGCGAGGTGGGCTCGGATTTGGTGGCGACGTGCGTTGTTCGCGCGTACCTCGATGAGGGAGCCGTGCTCCGCTGGGGTGCTGGTGAGGATTTCGGTTTGAGCCGGTTGCGCGCGTAGGCGTTTGATCTCGCGGGGGTCCTTGCAGACGCAGACTCTGCGCCGGTCGCGGGGGTCGTTGGCGATCGGTGTGTCGATGACGATCGGTGCAGGTACGCTACCCTGGCAGCGCGCGAGGTATCGCTTTTCGATCTGGCCTTCTTGGAGTTGTTCACGAAGTCGCTCGAACGTCGTTTGATCGCGAGCGGCGAGCACTACGCCTGACGTGTCGTTGTCGAGTCGGTGAAGGATGCCCGGCTCGCGCCTGCTGTAACCGACGTCGCGCATCTCGGGATACCGCGCCACCAACGCGCCAGCCAAGGTGCCGAGCTCGCCTTCTTTCAACGGATGAGTGGGGACTCCCGCAGGCTTGTCGACGACGACGTAGCCGTCAGTCTCGACGAGCACATCCAGCGCCAGACCTGAGTCAGGCGCTGCATAGAAATCAACCAGGCCCGGAGTCTTCTCCAAGGTCACGCGGTCGCCCACAGACACGATGTAGCTCTTCTTGACCCGTCGCCCGTCCACCCGAACAGCGCCTTCTTCGATAAGCGCTTTCGCCCTAGCGCGGCTCAGCTCGGGCACGCGGCGCACGAGGATCACGTCGACCCGTAGCCCCGCGTCCTCTTCTTCGATCTCGAGCTCGGCGACCGACATCTGCCTCCCCTCCCACACTCTAGGATATTTTTCCACGCCGTTTGCGCGCGCAGGCGCCGCGTCTACACTCCAAAACCAGTGCCCAAGCGTGATTACTACGTGATTCTCGAAGTCACTCGGACCGCCGCGGGCGACGAGATCAAGCAAGCCTATCGTGCGCTCGCAATGAAGTACCACCCGGACCGCAACCCGGACAATCCGGAGGCCGAGGACTTCTTCAAGGAAGCAAGCGAGGCATACGCCGTGCTGAGCGACCCGGACCGGCGCAAGCAGTACGACCGATTCGGTCATGCAGCGTTCGAGAGTGGCGGCGCGGGTTTCGAAGCCGGCGACTTTGGCGCTGTGAGCGACATCCTCGAAGGGCTGTTCGGCGAGGTGTTCAGCGGCGGGCGCCGCAAGCGCAGAGGCGGTCGCGACCTCACCTACGACTTGGAGGTCTCTTTCGTAGAAGCCGCGCTGGGCATCGACAAGAAGATCGACGTCAACCGTCCGGCTGCATGCGCAACTTGCAGCGGAAGCGGCGCGCAGCCGGGCACGCCCGTCCACAAGTGCAACGTGTGCCAAGGCCGCGCCCAGGTGAAATATCAGCGAGGCCTCTTTGCCGCCGCGCGACCGTGCCACGCGTGTCGCGGCACCGGTAAGAAGATCCCGACACCGTGCGAGGCATGCAACGGCACCGGCAGCAAGATGCGCGCCGAAGCGATGAACGTGAAGATCCCCGCGGGGGTTCAAGACGGCGCAGTGCGTACCGTCCGAGGTGCGGGGGAAACGGACCCAGGCGGCAACGGCGACCTCCACATCAACGTCAAAGTCCGCGACCACTCGTTGTTTCAGCGTGAGGGCGCCGACATCTTGGTGTCGATTCCGATCTCGTTCCCTCAGGCCGTGCTCGGGGCCAGCATCGATGTACCCACCCTCGATGGCCAAGTGGTCATGAAGGTTCCGCCAGGAACGCAGTCCGGAAAGGTCTTCCGCCTACGGGGCAAAGGGATCCCCGTGTACGGAGGCTACGGAAAAGGCGATCAGCTCGTCACCGTCGTGGTCGAGGTGCCGCAGGAAATCAGCCGGCGGCAGCGCAAGCTGATCACCGAGCTGGCCCAAGAGATCGGCGACAACAGCCACCCGCAGCAGGCAAGCTTCATCAAGAAGCTTCGTGGCCTGTTCGATTCCTAGCGCGCTGATTACTTGCGCTCGGGCCCGAGCTTGCCAAGCTAGGGGCCATGCGAACTGCAGCTCTATTCCTATTGGCCGGCGTACTCCTAATGGGGTGCCCGAAAGAAGAAGACGCACCGAGCAAGAGCGAGGGCGAAGAAAGCCCTGCGCCCGCTCAGGAGGAGGCCAAGGAGGTGACCCCGGAAGGACAAGCGCCCAATCAATACACGGTCGAGCTCGACACGACCAAAGGCGCAATCGTGATCGACGTGCGCCGCGACTGGGCTCCTCATGGAGCCGACCGCTTCTACGAGCTCGTGCAACAGGGCTACTTCACCGACGTTGCCTTCTTCCGCGTCGTCAGCGGCTTCATGGCTCAGGTCGGCATCAGCGGTGACCCGGCGCTCAACACCAAGTGGCGCGCGAAGCCAATCCCCGACGACCCGGTCAAGGCCAGCAACACCCGTGGCACTGCCACCTTTGCGACGTCGGGACCCAGCTCGCGAACGACGCAGTTCTTCATCAACTTCTCGGACAACTCCCGGCTCGATGGGATGGGCTTTGCGCCCTTCGGCAAGATCAAAGACATGACACCGGTCGACGCCCTCTACAACGGGTACGGCGAGGGAGCCCCCCGCGGACGCGGCCCCGACCAAGGGCGGATGCAGGCGACAGGGAACAGCTACCTCCGAGAGGATTTCCCGAAGCTCGACTACATCAAGAGCGCGAAGATCATCGAGTGACCCCGCCGGTGACTCGGCCGGCGTCGACCTGGAAGTCGACCCGGTCCTTTTCGAGCAAGATGAACTCCGGATGAGTGGTGGTCAGGAATACCTGGCCACCCGCATGGCTCAACACCTCGAAAAACCTACGGTTTCGGCTTCGATCGAGCTCACTCGACACGTCGTCGAGCAACAGGATCGGCACCCTTCCGGTGCGCTCGCTCAAGAGGTCGAGCTCTGCGGTCTTGAGGGCCAGAACGATGGTCCGGTGTTGGCCCTGCGAGCCGTGGTGTCGCGCGCCAACCTCGTGTAGCTGCAACTCGAGGTCGTCCCCGTGCGGGCCATCCGCTGTGAACCCGCGGGCCTGATCTTTGCTGAACGAACGTTCGAGCGCATCGGCGATTGCATCTTCGGTAGGTTCGACCCGTGGCAGGTACCGAACCCCAAGCGGGGTATCACCGGCGAACACCTCGGTGAACGCGCGCACCACCCGAGGCCCGAGGTCGTCGATCAACCGACGACGCGCCTGACCTACGATGGCCCCTGCCTTGCTGAGGATGGCGTCATAGGCCCGAACTGAACGCCGGTCAGTACGTTCGTCCTTCAGCAGGCGGTTGCGGCTGCGAAGGGCCTTCTCGTAGCTTGCGAGGGTCGAGCCGTAGATCGGATCCATCTGTTCGAGCATTCGATCGAGAAACGCGCGGCGCTTGTCTGGCCCACCTGAAGCAAGGATCAGGTCTCCCGGATGAAACAACACCATCCGGACAGTCTGGTGCCACACGCTAGTTGATCGCGGACGTTTGCCATCGAGCTGTACGCGCCGGCGCTGCGAACGACCGACCTCTACACGGAGTTTGTGAGGCGCCGGTCCGGCCTCGAGCGACGCCTCCAACAACGCAGCATCGGAGTCGAGTGCGACCAGGTCGTCTGTTTTCGCGCCACGGAAGCTCTTGAGGGCTCCGAGGTAGTAAATCGCCTCGAGAAGATTGGACTTCCCGGCGCCGTTGTCGCCGTGGATCACGTTGAAATGTGATCCCGGCTCGAAACGAAGCGACTCGAGGTTGCGAAAACCGTGGACACGAAGGGCCGTCACCCTGCTCGGGGTCTCCGCACGCCGCGCATCCGTAGTCAACGCCCTGCCCCGTCGACTAGATGCGCATGGGCATGATGACGCCAATGAAGTCGGAATTGTCCCCGACGGGCTTCAACACTCCAGGGTCACGTTCCCCGCTGAGCTCGATCGCAATCTCGTCGTGCGGCAATGCGCTCAGCGCGTCCAGCAAATAGCGCGCATTGAAACCGATTTTGAGCTCGTCGCCGGCATAGTCGACGTCGACATCCTCGCTACCTTCCCCGACCTCTGGGTTCTGGCTCTGCAATCGCAACAGGCCTGGCTCGATCATGAGCTGAACGCCGCCGCTCTTGTCGTTGGCCACCAAACTGATGCGCCGCAGCGCCTCGACCAGTGGCCCCCGCGCCGCGATGACCGTTCGACTTTGCTTGCTCGGAATGACCTTGTCGTACGGGGGGAAGTTCTCGTCGGCGAGCTTCACACTCAGGCAAAGGTCTTCGCGCTGAAAAAACGCGTTCCCGCCCGAGGTGGCGATGCCGATGGTCGCCGCATCTTCCCCTTTGCCCTTCCCGACTTTGACGTCGTCCAGGAGTCGCTTGAGCTCGCTGATGCCCTTGTGAGGAACGAGCATGCTGAAGTTCATCATCGAAGCCTTGCCGCCAGTTTTGTGCTCCGCCTTCGACAAACGGTGGCCATCGGTGGTCACCATGCGAACCGTCTTGCCATCGCCCTCGAACAGCGTTCCGGCCAGGTGCGGCCGAGTGTCATCGTGCGACATCGAATACTGGGTCAGGGTGATTAACTCCGCCAGCTTGGCGGTATCGAGATGGGCAAAGTCCGCATCGCCCGGGTTCGGCAGGGGCGGAAAATCTTCTCCCGGCATCGCGGGTATGCGGTACCGCACTTTGCCGCACTTGAGCTCGACCGCGTGGCTGTCGCTCAGCTTCCAGCTGACCTCACCCTCGGGGAGGTTCTTGACGATGTCGAACAGCGTGCGCGCCGCAACGGCAATCGTGCCGCCCTTCTTGATTTTCGCTGGAACAACCGCGGTCACGCCCAGGTAGAGATCGGTCGCGGACAGACGAAGCCGGTCTGGCCCTTCGGCCGTAAGCAACACATTGGACAAGATATGCATCGAGCTTTTGCGATCAGCTACTCCATGAGTCCGTGCAAGACCCCGGAGGAACTGTTGCTTGTCGATCGTGAGCTCCATGTTTCGATTCACTTCCTAGAGGACTCTGTCTGTTTATCCACCGCGTTAGATCTCTAAATTTAAAAATTAGTCGTCGTCTTAACAGCTGTGAATTGTGAATGAAGCAACGCAACCATTTGAAAGAACTAAGTTATACGCGATTTTGCCGTGGGTGAAGGATCCTGGGTCGAATGGGGATAGCTCGCGCTGCCTATGTTCCCAAGGGTCATTCCCCAGGTTGATCGCAGCTTGAGCACAGGCGATGGTATACACCAAAAGCGTGTGGAAGGCCCGGCTCGCCGAGACCTTCCACACAGCCCCCGTGAGGCGAAAATTGCGGGGTCATTAGACGCCGAGCTTGCGCTCGATGGCACCCACCGCACCGAGTACGCGTTCGTCCTGGTCTTCGATCAGGCCGCTGATCTTCCGGACCGCGCTGATGACCGTCGTGTGGTCTTTGCCGCCAAATCGCTCTCCTAGCTCGGGGTAGCTGGTTCCGAGCCGCTGCCGGCATATGTACATCGCGATCATCCGAGGGAAGCTCACCGCGCGGTGGCGACGGCGCGACTTCAGATCGGCCAAGCGGATGCCGAAGTAGCCGCAGGCCATGCGCTGGATGTCTTCGACGCTGGTCTCGGTGTCCTGGTTGGGGACGATGGCTCGCATCGTCTCCTTGGCGAGCTCGAGGTCCATCGGCAAGCCCAGTAGCTCGGCCTTCACAGCGATTCGCAGGAGGGTACCTTCGAGCTCCCGGACGTTGCTACGGACCGTTTGCGCCAAATAGAGGGCGACTTCGCCCTGGAGCTCGATCCCTTCGTTCTCCGCTTTCTGCTGCAAGATGGCGATACGGGTGTCGAGCTCCGGCGCTTGGACGTCGGCAACCATTCCGGACTGAAAGCGGCTGACCAGACGTTCCTGCATCTCCGCCATCTGATGCGGGTAGACATCGGACGTGACGACGATCTGCTTGTCGGAGTGATAGAGGGCGTTGAACGTGTGGAAAAACTCCTCTTGAGTCTGCTCACGCCCCGCGAGGAACTGGATGTCGTCCATCAACAAGACATCGCATTGTGTCCGGTACCGCTCGCGGAACGTATTGATCTGGTGGTTCTGCAACGACCAGATGAACTCGTTGGTGAACTGTTCCGCCGAGAGGTAGAGAATCCGCGACCGAGGATTCCGCTGCATGATCGCGTGGCCGATCGCGTTGACCAGATGGGTCTTGCCGAGGCCCACGCCCCCGTAAATGAAGAGGGGATTGTACCGACTGCCCGGATCGGACCCGCAAGCGACGCTGGCGGCATGCGCGAGCTGGTTGGCAGGGCCAACGACGAAGTTCTTGAAACGGTACTTGGGATTGAGATCGGCGTTCTCCGGAGCCTTTGGCGTCGCGCGGGGCGCTCGTGGCGCGGGCGGCGGGGTGGACTCTCGGGCGGCGTGTGCCTTGTCGCGAAGCGTCTCATCGAGCTCCCAACGAACCTTCTTGGGCAAAGGCGTCTCGCCCGCTGTGGTCTGCAGAGCGTCGAGGATCATGTCGAGGTAGTGCGCCGCGATCCACTCTGCGAAGAACTGATTCGGAATGCGCAGAACGATTGAATCGTTCTCGATGCCCCCGAACTGGACGGGTCGCAGCCACGTTTCGAAGTTCTCGTTGGAGAGGTGTCCCTTTAGACTCCCGAGCGTCTGTTCCCACAAATGTTCCATCGTCTCCTTACCCCCGAAAAACCTACAGTTCAGCACCTACGTCCCCAAGCTATCCACATCTAGCCTGGGCCGAGTAATCGGTATACCAACCACCAACATCCACCGACTCTGGCGACCGCCGACTGGTGTCCTTCGAGTGAAGGGCGCCGAAACTAGCAGCGAGTTTCAGAACCGTCTACGGGGATCGACAAACAAATTTCTAACCGCCTGTGATCGCAAAAGATTCACACGCAGTTTTTTTGACAGCGACCCGCACTTGTTTACGCGTTGTTTCTTCGCTGTCGACAAACCGTTGTGATCATTCCGAATTACGTCTTGTTATCGTTTGCGCAACATTAAGCGCGTCGCTGCTCCCATTTCGTCCACAGGTGTTGTTAGTTTTTCAGTGCGTTGATCGCTCGCGAACTCTACGAATCGCGCACTTGCTTCACAACTTATCCACCGACAACCCACGTTGTTTCCATCGCATTTCGTCACCTTGGTTCACCTTTCCGCACTCCCCGCATACCCAACGAAGACGACAATTTGGAAGGGCGATCCATCGCTGTTAGCTTCCCCGGGAGTATTACCCATGGGGGGAACACGAGCGTTATGGGCGACGGCGATTGTCGGTCTCCTCATTGCATTGTGCCCGGCGCGAGTCGCCTGGGCGCAGCAGGCACCGTCTGGCGTCGGCGGCGTAGCGACTCCCGACCTCGTACCCACTGAGGACACGCTCGACACGACCTATGGGTTGGCGATGGGTGCCGGCGCGCGAGCGGGAGCCGTCGGAGTCTCCGCGCTCGCGTACAACACGTCCAACATGGCCGCGGTCTCGACCTACGACGTCGAGGCGTTCTCCCAGCTCATTCCCGGAAGTAAAAGCAACGGCGGGACGTACTGGACCATCGGCAGCTCGATCAGCGATTCCACGACCAGCAAGAAGATCGCGATGGGCACTAGCTTCCGCGGCGTGTTTTCAGGGGAGAACAGGCGGTACAGCGGTTGGGACTGGCGGTCGGGCATTGGGATTCAAGCCATCCCTCAGCTCGGCATCGGGGTTGGGTTCCGCTGGGCCAAGCTCAAGGCCGATCGTTTCGAAGGACAGCGCCTCGGGCCCTCGTTCGAGGGCATCACGATGGACGCGTCGCTCACAGTGACGCCGATTCCCTGGCTCCGTGTTTCCGGTCTTGGCTACAACCTGATCAAGACGCACTCCGCGCTCGCGCCGCAGATGGCCGGGGGTAGCGTGAGCCTTGCGCCTGTGGAGAGTTTCAGCTTTGGCGGCGACATGCTCTTCGACTTTACGACGTTCCGGAAGACCGAGCTGATTGCAGGGGCGGGCATCAGCTACATCGCGGGGGAGATGGTGCCGCTTCGCTTCGGGTACCGACGCGATCAAGGCCGCAATCTCAACCAGCTCACTGCCGGCGCAGGGTTCACCAAAGGGAAGGTGGGGGCGGAAGTCGCGCTGCGGCAGGACATCGGGGGTCGCAAAGAGACCTACCTCCTCATGATGTTCCGCTTCGTCGTGCAGTAGCGCTACTTCTTGCCGCTTCTACCTCGGGTCATCCCGAAGTGAACCACGCCGGGCATATGACGCCCCGCGAAGGCGCCGACCCTGCCGTGCCCCGTGAACGTGTACTCGCGCTTTCGCTTCGCGATCGCGTCCACCATCACGCGCGCGGCTCGGTCCGTCGGCCACATGAGGTTCTTCGGACGTCCGTCCTTGCGCGACGCGTCGTACCGGCCTTGGTTGTCCACCTTGGCAATCTCGCTTTCGATGTAGCCGGGGTGGATCGTCGTGCAGGTCACGCCGCTACCGTGAAGCTCGACGGCCAGCACTTGGCCGATGGCTCGCACCGCATACTTCGATGCGGAGTAGGCGCCGACTCCCGGCGTCGAAAGCATCGCGGTGACGCTGCCAACGAGGGCCAGGCGTCCCTTGCGTTCGCGCAGGTGGGGGATGGCGTAGCGCGCTGTCATGGCGGCGCCGATCACGTTGACGTCGAGCTGGCGCCGCCAGTCTGCCGCGGAAAGCTTTTCGATGCGGCCTGCAACCGAAAACCCGGCGTTGGCGACCGCTACGTCGAGACCGCCGAACGTCCGCACGACCTTCTGCACGGCTTCGGCGACCGATGCCTCGTCGGTGACGTCGCACCGAACGGCGAGCCCCTTGGCGCCGCGCTCCTCGAGCTCTTTCACCACTTCTTGGAGCCGGTCCTCACGTCGTCCGGACACCGCCACCGCGGCGCCCTCCTCCGCGAAACGAAGGGCGAGCGCTTGCCCGATCCCGCTGCCGCCGCCGGTGATCCACACGACCTGGTTGTCGAAACGCTTGGCCATCAACTGCGCGTAGCAGCTCACCGAGCGGGCTGCCACGGCCCGACTACGGCTACTCGGCCGTGTTCTCGGTCGGTTCGTCCACCGCGGCGGCGCCCGGGTCTGTGGCCCACCGCTTCAGGGGCGCAAACCTCTTGCTGACCCGCGTCGCCAGGTCGACGTCGAGCCGATACAGGCACGGAACCACCAATAGTGTAAGCAGCGTCGAAAACGTTAGCCCGTACACGATTACCTGTGCCATCGGCGCGAGGTGGGGCAGACTTTCCGTGGCAAGCGACAACGGGAAAAGCCCCGCGATCGTGGTGACACTCGTCAAGAAGATCGGCCTCAGGCGGAGCATCCCGGACTCGACGATCGCGTCGTCGAGCGCCATCCCGCGATCGCGCCGCTTGTTGATGAAATCGACGAGAACCAGCGAGTCGTTGACGACGATCCCGGTGAGCCCGACCACCCCAACGAGCGCGATCAACCCAATCGCTTTGGGGCTCAGGAGAAAACCGCCGGTCACTCCGATGAACGACAGAGGGATTGCGGCCATCACCACGAGCGGTTGCGAGAAGCTCTGAAACTGGGTCGCCAGGATCGTATAGATCAGCAACATGGCGACGATGAAAGCTCGAAACAACGAGTCGACCGACTCTTGAGTCTCCTCGAACTGCCCCCCGTACTCGAAGCGAATGTCGGGGTTTGCAGCCTCGAGCGGCGCAAGCCGCTCTTGGAGGACCGAGTTGACCTTCCCGCTGTTGGTCACTTCTTCATCGATGCCGGACAGAACGCTAACCACGCGCTTTTGCTGGTAGCGACGAATCACGCCGGGGCCACGCCCATGCGACACCTCGGCGATTTCGCGGATTGCCACCTCATCGCCATTGGGCGCGATCAGTTGCAAGGACGCGATACGAGCCGGGTCCTGTTGCACCTCCTCCTGGAGCTGCACGACGATGTCGATCTCGTCATCTCCTTCACGGAGCGTCGAGGCGGGCGTCGCCCCGAAGGCGCTCCTCAGCCACCTGCTGACCATATCTGGCGTGAACCCGTGAAGCGCCGCGCGCTCCTCGTCGACTTTGATTTGGAGCTCCTGCTTCCCGAGCTCGTAGTCGTGGTTCGAGTTGCGCGTTCCCGGTGTCACTCGGACCTCTGCGAGGACCTGTTCGGCGAGGTCGACCAGGCGTTCGTAGTCTTCGCCGCGAATGCGCACCGCGACGGGCGCGCCCCGCGGCGGGCCGGGCCTCACCTCGACCACCTCGAGCCGTGCAGGTCCGACCACGTCGTCATAGAGCCCGCTCACCTCGGTCACTAAGTCGCGACCGGCGTGAAGACTGCTTCGCTCGGTGGCTGGAACGACAAAGACGGTGACCATCCCCATGTGATCGCCCGAGCTGATGCCCATGTCGGTTCTCGCCATGCCTCGCACGGCGAGGGTCGCCTCGACGTCCGGGTTGTCGAGCGCGACGATTCGCGCCTCGAGCTTCGCTAGAAGGGCTTCGGTCTCCTCCTTGGAGGCGTCGGTGGGCATGCGAACGCGCACGTCGAACATGTCGGGGTCGCCCTCCGTGAACAGAATCACGTCTTTGGCCGAGAACGCGAAGGCGACCATCACGCCACACAAACCGTACGCGCCGAACACGACGGTCGCCCGGTGCTGAAGCGACCAGCGCAAGAGCCGCTCGTAGGTCGACACGACCCGGGCGCTCGCCCGCTGCAGGCGGGTCTTCGGCGGCATCGTGGCATCACGCTTCAAGTGCGAGAGCTTGCCGAAATCGGCCATGTGGCTCGGCAGAATGAACATCGCCTCGACGAGCGACGCCGCGAGTGACGCGACGACGACCTTCGGGATGATCGCGAAGAAATTCCCGAGCACGCCCTCCATGAGAAGGAGCGGCAAAAACGCCGCCCAACTGGTGAGCGTCGAAGCGACGACTGGCCAAAACACCTCGTTCGTGCCGACCACTGCAGCCCTTCGCCGAGGCATCCCCTCTTCCATGTGCCGATAGATGTTCTCGATGATGATGATCGCGTCGTCGACCACGACGCCCAGGCACAAGATCAACGCGAGGAGGGACATCATGTTGATCGTGATACCCATCATGTGCATCGCGATGATCGCACCCGCGAGGGCCACAGGGAGCCCGATCGCCGCCATCATCGCGTTGCGGGCGCCGATCGCGACCCAGAGAAGAAGCAGCACGAGCAAAAGTCCGGCCGCGGCGTTCGCGTACAGGGTGCCGAGGGAGTGCTCCACCTCGGCCGCCGCGTCACCAAACAAGTCGATCGTGACACCGGGTGGAAGCGTCGGTTGCAGCCGGTCGACGAGCGCACGCACGTCCTCGCTGATGCGCACGCTGTCGGCTTGCTCGTCCTTTCGCACCGTGAGCACGATGGCGGGGTCGCCGTTGACGCGTCCGCTGAACTTGCCGGCTGCAAATGTATCCCTCACGTCCGCGACATCTCCGACGCGGACCGAGCCTCCGTCGGCGTCAGGCCGAATCACGACGCGGCTCAGCTCCTCCACGTCGTTGACACGCGTCATCCCTCGAACGAGGCGTGCATCGCCTTCGCCCTTGGTGGTCCCGGCCGGCACGTTGGCCGCCCGAAACCGCAGCGAATCGGTGACTTCGGTCAGCGAGAGCCGGTAGGCTGCAAGCCGATCCGGATCGACATCCACCCGGAATTCCCGATCTCGAATGCCGTTGCGCCACGTGCCGGACACGCCAGGCAGCCGTTCGATCCGGTCGGCCATGTCCTTGCCAACCTGGCGGAGCACGACCTCGGGGACCTCGCCACGGATCGCGACTGCGAGCGTCGGGAAGTCGACCTTCACTTCCCGGACGACCGGGCGCTCCGCGTCGAGTGGTAGGTCGTCGATGCGATTGATCTCGTTCGAGACCTCCATCATCGCACTGGTGATGTCCTCGACGTCGGCATCGAAATGGAAGCTCACGTAGGAGACGCCTTCCTTCGATGAGCTCCAGATCTCTTCGACCTTGTCGACGTCACCGACGGCGTTCTCAATCGGGACGGTGACCAGCTGTTCGATCTCCTCCGGAGATGCGCCGACGTACACCGTCGTGATGTTCCCCCAGCCGGTGGGCATTGTTGGCAAGGACTCCCGATGCATTGCCCCCATGACAAGCGCGCCCACCAGCACCGCCGAGATCGCCACGAGATTGACGAGCACGGGTTGGCGGACTGCGAAAGCGGGGATACTCATGGCCCGCCAGGGTCTTCGGCCGACGACCCGGTGGCCGCGTCGTCCGGCACCACCTGGACCTTTGATCCAGCCACCACTCTGGTGACGCCCTTCACCACGACGGTCTCGCCTGGCTCGATGCCTTGCGTCACCTCGGCGAAGCCGGCGCCCACGAGGCCGAGCGCCACCTCGCGTCGCTCGGCCATGCCGTCGATGATCACGTACACTTGTTGGCTACCGAAGCGTTCGAAGACTCCTTCGAGGGGGACCCGCATGACCATCGTTGGCTCGCCGGTTTCCACCGCGAACCGGGCGACCAGGCCAGGCCGCAGCCGCCCCCCGTGGTCGTCGAGCTCGACCTCTACCGGAAGTCGTCGGGTCCGGGGGTCGATGACCTCTCCTACGCGGACGACCCTGCCGCCAAAGACCTCGCCAGGCCGCGCGTACACGGAGATTACCGCCTTCGATCCCACCGCAATATCCATGGCCTCGCGTGGGTCGAGCAAGACGCGAGCCTTGAGCAGGCTCGTATCCGCCAACGTGAGCATTGGACTTCCGGGAGCGAGGTACTCTCCAAGCTCCACCGTTCGTTCGACGATCGTGCCGCCGAAAGGCGCCCGGACGACGGCTTCGGTGAGACCGCGTCGCGCCAGCCGCGCCTCGGCTCGCGCCGCGTCACGCGCCGCCGATGCGAGACGGACCGCGTCCTCCGCATCGTCCAAGCGTTGCTCTGGGAGACCGCCGGTCTTCACGAGCTTCTGGGTGCGCGCCTGCTCCCGTTGCGCCTGGTTCAAGCGTGCCTCGCTTTGCGCGACGGCGGCGTTGGCGGCCTGCGCTGCCGAGGCAGGGCGCCCCACGTCGAGGCGCAATAGAACCTCCCCTTCCTTGGCGCGGTCCCCTGCTTCGACCAGCAGGTCGACCACCCGGCCAGCCGCTTCCGAGCGGAGGTTTGCCTGTCGATTCGCCAAGATCTCAGCGGTGGCCGTCGAGATGGGCGTCACGGATTCGAGCTCGATCGTCGCTGCGTGGACCGGCGGGGCAGGAGCCTCCGTCGCTGCCGGGGCGGTCCCGGTGCACCCGATCGGGATGGTGGCCGAGGCCAAGCCAACCAGGCCAGCTACACAAAACCGGAGCGTCACGAAGCGTGTTGGGAACGAAACAAACGCCACCAAGGAACCCTGTGTGTGGATCACGGCACGGGCAAGAAGAAAAAACGGCGAAGCCACTCAGCGCAACGCCGCGTACGCGTTGCTGAGGCAGGGCTTGTCCGGCCGCTGCTCGGTCGTGACGCCAAGAATCCAGCGCTCTGTTTCGTTCCAGCCTCGGATGACCAGGGTATCCCCGGGAAAGACGGGGTTGCTGAACTGTCCGCGAAAGGTCGCGAGCTTGTCGGGATCTCCGCCGCAGGCCTCTTTGACGACCGCCCGACCCGCGAACCCGTATGTGCACAATCCGTGCAAAATCGGACGGTCGAAACCCGCCTCCGCAGCGAATTCTGGATCGGCGTGCAGTGGGTTGTAATCGCCGCTCAGGCGGTAGAGGAGCGCCTGGGAGGGCTCGACCCGATCGTGTACCTCGAAGTCAGGCTCGCGATCCGGGAGATCCACGCGCGCGGTCTTCGGGGGCCGCTCGCCACCGAACCCTCCATCGTTCCGCAACACCAGCGTTACTTCGCCCCGAGCGATCAAGTCGTCCTCTTCGTCGTACGCGTCGATCGAAAACACCGACATCGCGAGACGCTTCAGATCATAGAGCCCGGCCACTTTGCCCGAGACGCGAAGTCGTGCGTTCGGCTTCAGCGGCTTGAAGATGTCCATCTGTTGACTGTGATGGACCATTCCCTGCCGGTCGCAGCCAATCCGATCGACGAGGGCGTCGAACACGGCAAACGTCGGTATCGTGCAAAACGTCGGCACAACCTTCGGGCCCCGACCCTCGTAGAGGTAGTCGAGCTCTTCGTCTGCCGATGCGCCGACCCCGAGCGCGTACACGACCGTGTCGCGCCAGTTGTAATTGAAATCGATGGGAGGAGTCTCGTAGCCCAAGCTCTGTGCGTCGATCGTCATGTCGGTGGCCACGAGTAGAGCGCCTGCTGCAAAGGATGGCAATCCGGCTCACCGCGGCTTACAGTTCGGCGTGGCGAAGACGGTGAAACGAGTTGCGATCGTCTTCTCGGGCGGCCCTGCACCCGCCGCCAACGCAGTGATATCCGCCGCGGCGATTTCGTTTTTGGAGGCCGGCATTGAGGTGCTCGGCATCTTCCACGGGTACACCAACCTCCAGGAGTACGACCCCGTCACGCATCCCATGGTCGAGCCCGAGCACTATCGCTCGCTCATGCCGGCCGACATTCGGGGGCTTCGCAACAGTCGAGGCGTCATCATCGGAACGGCCCGGGTCAACCCAGGCGCCACCATCGAAGCCCCGTCAGACCTCTTCGATCCCCAAAAGACCGAGCGGCTTTGCAGGATCCATCACGCGCTGGCCGACCTCGACGTCGACGCCCTCATCTCGATCGGCGGCGACGACACCCTCAAGACGGCAAACTTCCTCTACCAGTATCAGAGGCATCACGTCTCCGAGGAGAACCACATTCGCGTCGTGCATCTGCCCAAGACAATCGACAACGACTACCGCGGCATCGACTTCACATTTGGTTTTTTCACCGCGGTCGACGTCATGGCCAAGGAGCTCTTGAATCTGCGTGCGGACTGCATCGCGACCAGCGGCTACTTCATCGTCGAGACGATGGGCCGCAAAGCGGGTTGGCTGTCGTACGGCGTGGCCATCGCGGGAGAGGCCAACATGGTGCTCTCTCCCGAAGACGTCTACGCCGACCTCGCGATCGAAGAGAAGTGCGTCGACCCGATCACCGGCGAGGAAACCATGGAGCGGCGTCTTTCGGTCACGGCCCTGGTCGATCGCATCGTCGACCTGATGCTGGCGCGTGAGAAGCGCGATCAGCACTACGGCACGGTCGTCCTCGCCGAGGGCCTGTCCGAGTTGCTGCCTGAAAACGCACTGCTCGGGATGCCTCGGGACGAGCATGGGCACATTCGGTTGAGCGCGTTCGATCTCGCCAAGATGGTCTCCGACCGCGTCCAAACGCGATACGAGGAGCGCACCGGTCGGCGTAAGAAGGTCCGGCACATTCAGCTCGGTTACGAGTCACGCTGCGCGCCACCGCACGCGTTTGACGTCATGCTTGCGAGCCAGCTCGGTATCGGTGCGTTTCGCGCGCTCGTCGAGGAGCACCTCGATGGCTATATGGTGAGCGTCAGCGGCCAGCTCGACCTTCAATACGTGGAGTTCGCAAAGCTGATCAACCCGCAGACACTCCGCACCGAGGTGCGCTTCATCGAAGTCGGAAGCGACTTCCATCGGCTTGCTCGCTTCTTGGAGACACGTACCGGGCGACGCTTCGCCTGGGGTCCAGGTCGGCGTCTCGAGCCAGAAACAGAAAAGCCTCCGGAGTAACCCCGAAGGCTTCGTCTCATAGCAGGCTTCGTCTCAGAACGGACGCTCGCTGATTTGCCGAACGCGCTTGCGACGTCGGCGCGCGGCCTCAGCGGACTTCTTCCGCTTCTTGATCGAGGGCTTCATGTAGTGGCGACGACGCTTGAGCTCACGAAGGATGCCCTCGGTCGCCATCTTGCGCTTGAGGTGCTTGACCGCACGCTCGAGTCCACGCTCACCGACGTGAACTTCGATAGGCTTACATTGTACGGTCTCAATCATGAACGCTTCTGCTCCTCTTACGAGCGCCGGAGGCTTACACAGTGTACACGGGGGTGCAAGGAGGCCTGGATTTATCGGGGGTAGCCCATCTAAGCACCAGGAATCACGCTGTTATTCAGCAGTGATTGTGCTTTCGGCCCCGCCCGCTGGGGCGGCCCCCTCAAAGACGAGCTTTGCGTCCCCTGCGTCGACACGAATCGTGTCTCCTGCTCCGAACCGGCCCGCGAGGATGTCCTCCGCCAACCCGTTCTCGAGATGACGCTGAATCGCGCGCTTGAGCGGCCTCGCACCGTACGTCGGATCGTATCCCACGTTCGCCAGGAAGTCCTTGGCGGCGTCTGTGATCTCGAGTCGCAAGTCGCGCTCCGCAAGTCGCTTCTCGAAGCTGGCGAGCTGCACGTCGACGATGCTGCGCAGCTGCGCACGGTCGAGTCGATGGAAGATGATCGTCTCGTCCAGCCGGTTGAGAAACTCCGGCCGGAACGCGTCGCGAAGGTCTTCCATGACGGCCTTACGCATCGACTCTTCGTCGTCGAGGGCCATGATGTGATGGGAGCCCACGTTGGACGTCAGGATGATGACGACGTTCTTGAAGTCGACCGTTCGTCCTTGGCCATCGGTCAAACGGCCGTCGTCGAGCACCTGTAGGAGAACGTTCCACACGTCGGGGTGCGCCTTCTCCACTTCGTCGAACAGGAGGACGGCGTACGGACGTCGGCGTACCGGCTCGGTGAGCTGACCGCCCTCTTCGTAGCCGACGTACCCAGGGGGGGCTCCGATGAGACGAGACACAGAGTGCTTCTCCATGTACTCGCTCATGTCGAGTCGGATCATTGCCTTGTCGTCGTCGAACAAGAAGTCGGCGAGCGCGCGAGCCAGCTCGGTCTTGCCGACGCCGGTTGGTCCGAGGAACAGGAACGAGCCGATCGGGCGATTGGGCTCGCTCAGGCCCGCACGGGAGCGCCGGACCGCGTTGGAGACTGCGACCACCGCCTCGTCCTGGCCGATCACGCGCTCGCGCAACCGGTCTTCCATGTGAAGAAGCTTGTCCTTCTCGCCCTCGAGCATCTTGCTCACCGGGATGCCGGTCCATTTGGAGACGATCTCCGCGATGTCTTCGTCGGTGACCTCCTCCTTGAGGAAGGAGGTGCTCGTTTGTGCTTCGGCGAGCTTTTGCTGCGCCGCGGTCACGGCGCTTTCGGCTGCGGGAATCTCCCCGTATTGCAGCCGAGCGGCCTCTTCGTATTCGGTCGTGCGTTCGGCGCGCTCGAGGTCGAGCCGGAGTCTCTCGACCAGCTCCTTCTTCTCGCGGATCTCAGTGAGCAGCTCCTTTTCACGAAGCCACTGCGCGCGCATCGTGTCGCGCTGTTCTTGAAGCTCTGAGAGTTCCTTTTCGAGGTCGGCGAGACGCTTCTTGCTCGCGTCGTCCTTCTCTTTTTTGAGGGCCTCTCGCTCGATCTCGAGTTGTGTGAGCTTCCGCTGCACGGTATCGATCGGCGCGGGAAGTGAGTCGATCTCCATCTTCAACCGTGAGGCTGCTTCGTCGACGAGATCGATCGCCTTGTCCGGCAAGAAACGGTCTGTGATGTAGCGTTGGCTCAGCGTCGCTGCGGCCACGATTGCGGAATCTTGAATGCGAATGCCGTGGTGAATCTCGTATCGCTCTTTGAGCCCGCGCAAAATCCCAATGGTCTCCGGCACCGAAGGCTCGCCCGCGAAAACCGGCTGAAACCGGCGCGCTAGGGCGGCGTCCTTCTCGATGCGCTTGCGGTATTCGTCGAGCGTGGTCGCACCAACGCATCGAAGCTCACCGCGCGCGAGCGCTGGCTTGAGCATGTTGCTCGCGTCCATCGAGCCTTCTGCGGCGCCGGCTCCAACCAAAGTGTGGAGCTCATCGATGAAGAGGATGATCTCCCCCTTTGCGGACTCGATCTCGTGGAGGACGGCTTTGAGCCGCTCTTCGAACTCCCCGCGATACTTCGACCCCGCGAGCATGGCGCCCAAATCGAGCGAGAGGAACTTCTTGTTCTGAAGGCCCTCAGGGACGTCGCCTTGAACGATGCGGTGCGCGATCCCTTCGGCGATCGCGGTCTTTCCGACACCCGGCTCCCCGATGAGGACCGGGTTGTTCTTCGTGCGGCGGGAGAGCACCTGCATCACGCGACGAATCTCTTCGTCTCGGCCGATCACCGGATCGGTCTTGCCTTGCCGCGCCGCCTCGGTCAGGTCGTTCGTATACTTCTCGAGCGATTGGAACTTCCCTTCCGGGTCCGGGTCGGTTACGCGTTGGTTCCCGCGAACCTCTTGCACAGCCTGCAGCAGTGTCGCTCGATCCACGCCCTGCGCCTCGAGCGCCTTCTTGAGTTGAGCGTCCTTGTAGGCCGCGAGGAGCACATGCTCGGCGGAGGTGTACTCGTCCTTGATCGCCTCGGTTTCTTTCCAAGCGTTGTTGAGCACATCGCGGAGCCGTGAGGAGATGCCGGGCTCGGCGCCGCCGGCGACCTTCGGCATGCGATCGAGGATCGCGCCGGACGCGCGTATCAGGCCCTGCAGGTCCGCGCCCGCCTTCTCGAGAATCGCAGGAGCGAGCCCGCCCGCCTGAGCGAGAAGGTCGAGCAGAAGGTGCTCCGGGTATACTTCGGGATTGCCCCGATCTGCCGCGTTTTGCTGGGCGGCAATCAAGGCTTCGCGTGTTTTGGTTGTGAGCCTATCGAGCTTCATATCGGAGCAAGTTAAGCATCGTGAGGGGGGCGTCAATAGTTAGACAGCACCCTAGAACGGCGCAATAACGGCCTGGTGCGCCGGCTTCTCCTCGCCTCGATATCCGTCCTGCTCATCGCGGCCTGCTCGTCTTGCAAGAGCGAAGCGGTGCCCACCGGGTTCGAGTCACCCAGCGCAGCGATCGACTCCCTGTTTCGCGCGTACGACATCGAGGACATCTCACAGGAGGAGGCGCGGCGTCGGCTGCAAGCCCGCGAGCGATTCAAGCTCATCGACGAACCGCTGTTCCAGAGTTGTTTTTCCGACTGGCAAGGTGAGCACGACCACGCGCTCGGGGGGTTCGTGTTCGGTCAGCTGATCGCCGGCAAAGATGAGCTTCAGATCACGGTCGAAGACGGCGTGGCCCAGGTGCGCGCCGCGTCTGCCTCGCCCGAGCTCGAGCCGATCGTTCTCGTCGAGCAGAGTGGGGCGTGGAAGATCGATCTGCGACAGAGCGTTCCATCGAAGATCCGACAGAGCCTCTACGAGGTGTACCGGCGGGCTCGAAGAGCAGAACGCCAAGCTCGTTGACGCTCTCCTTCAGCGAATCGTGAACGGCGCGACGTCGATGGGTTCGCCAGGCGTCGCCGTCTTCAGCGCCTGTTGCATCATCTGGAGTTCACGCGCGTACGGATTGAGCGCGAGGCCCGCTGCGACGGTCCGGAGCGCCGCGTTGGTGTCGCCGACCCCTGCAAAATACAGCGAATCCGTGTAGTGACGCCAAAGAAGCTGCGTGCTCGTATGTTCCTCGATGGGCTGCCCAATGCGCTGGTAGAGGTCCCCCCAAAGCGTGGCGTGCGCATGCATGGCCCGGGCCTCGTCGGTCTCGGTCGTATCCGCCGTCAACACTCGGTGATACAGATGCTCCGGGACGAGGAGATCCATCATGTCTCGCGTCACCCTCACATCCATCTCGACGTACACAGGCCGCAGCGCCGCAAGACTCTGGAGCTCAGCGACGCTGAGCGCTCCGTCGAGCACGTAGCTTCGGAGCAGCGGTGTCAGCTCCGGCTCGTTGGTCACCAAGCGGTCGACCAAGCTCGGGTAGGTTAGCAAGGGAAGCGGAATCATCGTGACGTCTGGCCGATTCTGCTCCTCCGCCTCGCCACCCCAGAAGCGAAAGATGGTCTGCGGGTTGTGCACCAGCACGATAGACCGGAAAGGCAGCGACCGTCGTAGACCGTCGTCGAACACATCGGTGTCTACGAAGTTTGCCAGCGACGATGCGTCCCAAGAACGAACAAACTGAGACGCGGACATCAGCGCCACGATTGTCGCGAGTATCGGCGCCAGCCTGGCTCGGTTCGGCGCCGCCTCCGCCAGCGCGCTCACCAAGACACCTATCGCGAAGACCGCGAACATCGCGAGGGCCGCATACGAGAGCATCAGGTATGCGAGCGCGTCCGGGTTGCCCCGAACGAAGCCGAGGGTCGCCCGGCCAAGCGCGTACGCTACCCAGACGGTGAGCCAAAAAAGGCCGTATTTTCGGCACGATTTGACCCGCAGCATGAAGTAGGCCCCAAGCAAAGCGACGATCAACGTCAGGATGTGAAGATCTTCGCCGGTCACGAGCAACACGTCCGAGAGGCGCTCCGAAAATGGTGCGACGGCGTCCAGGGAAAGGCTCTTCTGAAAAGCCTCGGCGGTCACAACCCATAGAAAACGGCCCACGGAGGATGGGTTCCCGAGGTTTAGAAACGGCTCACGAAGCGCACGTAAGGGAAGGTAGAGATAGGTGACGAGACCGGCACCCACGAAACCCGCCGACCACGCGAATGGACGCCATCCCCACGCGCGGCCGATGCCAACCAAGAGCCACAACGAGGGAAGGACGGCGAGCAGGGCGAGAAAGTGATGATTGGCAAGCGCGAGGCCCAACGCGAGCGAACCTTGATAGAGGGGCCGAACGTCGCCGTCCGGGGCCGCGAGCGAAACCCGAAGCAACCGCTCCATCGCGATGCACAACAACGCCGCTTGCAGCGCGTAGACTTCGGGGCGCACCGCTTGGAACCACCAAGCCTGCGTTCCGACCACCCACCACGTCGCGGCCAACGCCAACGGGAATCGCACAGACTCCCGAATCATCCCCCCGACCTTCAAGGTGTTCTCGAAGGCAAAGAACAACGCGACCGCCGCGACCGCCCCGAGGAGCGCGCAGATCAAGGCGACGCGGAACGAAAGGGCCCCAACTGGCGCCAGATTCGCAGCCCCCAGCACAATCGCCGCCAGAGGATGCCCAGGCGGATGCGAAATCCCAAAGTCCGCAGCCGCAGCCACAAACTCCCCCCCATCAAACCAATGCGCATACCCCGACGCCGTACTCACATA
>CAXMRN010000076.1:0-8532 GCA_964195565.1 uncultured Polyangiaceae bacterium
GGAAGCGCCCTCTCGCGATGCAATGTCGAGAACCGCGATCACAGGGATCGGAGTGCCGACGGGAATTCCTCGGCCGGCGGACGCAGTGGCCACAGCGTCCGGTTGGGCGGTCCGCACGTGGCGGACTGGGGAGCCGCACGCCACCAAGGTAACGAGGGCGAGAGTGGCCACGGCTACCGTGGCGTTCGCGAATAGAGGAGAGCTCTGCTTTTCGAGATGTTTCATTTTCCATTCCTTTGTTCCAGCTCCGACCGTTTCAGAGCCATAGATTCTCACACCGGACGCAACACCATCAGCCCGAACACGACGAGTGCGATGATCCCGGCAACCGCGCCGGGAACCGCATAGAGACGGGACGTGCGGTCGAACGCCTCATCCATGTCGCTCTCCGCCAGGCTGATCAGGCGCTGTTGCAAGGGAACGAGGACCACGAGCCAAAGTGCTCCGAGAGCGGCGAAGAGGAGGAAGCTCCACCGAAGCCACTGAAGGGCAAAGGTGCCGCCATGGACGGTGGCGAGAACGAGGCCGTTGTAGAGGAGGAGTAGGGCACCCGGGCCCGTGAACGCGACGTCGCCGACGTTGATCGAGACGCTGACGTAGCGGTTTGCAATCGTCTCTCCGCTCGCTCCGAGCCGAGCCATCCACATCGCGCCGGCAAGGATGTTGCCGAGGAACATCGTCGCCCCGAGCAAGTGGAGCAAGAGATGCCAGCGCCGAGGCAAGATCTCCTCGGGCATCCAACCCATCGTTCCAGCCACACCGAGAGCGACGAGGAGCAGCGCCTCCGCCAGGATCAGCCGGGTTGAGATATGCGTCGCCTCGAGGCGACGCTCGATGGCGTGGTCGATTCGCCTGCTTGTCCTGGTCATTTCGTACATGGCGACCTCCTGATACTCAGAGTGCGCCATGCATAACAGCATTGAAATCAGTTTTTATGCACATGTGCGTTGCAATCGTGCAATGGTGGGGCGATGGAACGCTGGGACGACCTCCGCATCTTTCTGGCTGCTTTCCGAGAGGGAAGCTGCGCCGCGGCGGGTGCGCGACTCGGCGTCAATCAGAGCACCATCAGCCGGAGGATCGGGGCCCTCGAGCGCGACCTCGGCGTTCGCCTCTTCGACCGGCTACCCGAGGGCCTCGTCCCCACCGCCGCGGCGGAGGAGATCGCTCCTCGCGCAGAGTTATTTGAAGCTACAGCCGCCGAGCTTTTGGATGCGGTTGAAGGGATTGACACTCGCTTGGGCGGCGTTGTGCGGATCGCGGCACCTGACCTGATCGCCAGCGAGCTGGTCGCTCCTGCTCTCCCGGGCTTCCTAAGCGAACGCCCCGGTCTGCGCGTGGAGTTGATCTCGGGCGACGCGATCGTGGACCTCACTCGGCGACACGCAGATGTAGCACTGCGGTTCGTACGACCCGATAGTGGCGACTTGATCGTGCGGCGTGTCGCCACCTTCCGCTTTGGCGTCTTCGGCTCGAAGGCGTACGTGGCCGAGCACCGCGACAAGTCTCCAGAAGAACTCGACTGGCTAGATTGGGACACGACGCAGGCGTACCTACCTGATGCGGTTTGGTTGCGCTCCGTGTTGCCGGGAGTGGAGCCTGTGCTGCGCACCACGAGTTTGCCGGTCAGGTTGCGCGCGACTCGCGGCGGGCTCGGCGTGTCCGTCTTGGCGCTACCCCTCGCGGAACTCTACCCCGACCTCGAGCCGATTGAAGGGGCGATCGAAGACTTGCCGCCTATCCCGGAGATCCCCATCTGGCTCGCTGGACACCGCGCGCTCCGTAACCTTCCTCGCATCAAAGCCGTCTGGGCCTTCCTTGAGGAGCTAGCGTCGGAGTTCCCCTAGCCTTTTCACGAACAGACGCTGCCAGACATCCAGCCCACCGCATTGATGTTCAGTCGAGTCCCTTATTCGGGTTGATCAGGTATTTCTCCCCCGTGGCCTGCTTTCCGTACACGGAGATAGCCTCGAGGGTCAGCGCCTCAGCG
Source organism: uncultured Polyangiaceae bacterium (assembly GCA_964195565.1). GTDB lineage: Bacteria > Myxococcota_A > Polyangia > Polyangiales > Houyiibacteriaceae > SG8-38. Next base: position 1,991 of record CAXMRN010000076.1, read on the forward strand.
AGAGAAACTTCGCGCGTGTAGCTGCTTGCAAACGTGGTCTTGATCTCGGCGGCGACGCGTTCGCGCAACTTTTGAGACGCTTCGGGGCCAATCTTCTGCAGGAACGGAAACAACAACCAGCCTCCGACACCCCAGGCCATCCCGAAGCTTCGGCCTAGTATGATGGGGCTGCGATCCAGTCCTCCATAAATGTAGACCTGTTTGTGGGTGCTCGAGCCGTACGGACTGTACGCGGCCCCGCTCGCGCTGGCGGCGGCTTCCATGCAGGTCAGGATCTGCCCCGCCAGCTTCCCGCCACCGATGGCGTCGAATGCCAAAGTCGCACCGGTGGTGACCAGCGCGTCGGTCAAGTCCTTCATGAAAGTTGGTTCACTGGAGTTGCAAACGTGGACCGCACCCATGGCCCGTAGCCGTTCGGCCTGTTCGGCTTTGCGCACGATGTTCACCAGCTGCACACCGTCCTTCAAGCAAACCTTCTGCAGCATCTGGCCGAGGTTGGAGGCGGCCGCAGTGTGCACCAAGGCGGTGTGGCCTTCTCGACGCATCGTTTCGACCATGCCAAGCGACGTCAGGGGGTTGACGAACCACGACGCGCCGTCCGCGGGCGTGGTGCCCTCGGGCAGTTGAAGCGCCTGCATCGCCGGCACGCAACGATATTGCGAGTACATGCCCCCGCCGATCACCCCGACGGTCTTGCCGATCAACTTCTGGGCCGAATCGTCAGCACCCGCTGCGACGACGATGCCCGCACCTTCGTTGCCAACCGGCAACGACTTGTCGACCCGCGCCGCCATCCCACGCATCAAGTTGTCCGGAACTGTTGCGGTGACAATCGGACGCTCCGCACTGCCCGCCGCCCGTAGTGTCGTGGGGTCCGCGGCACCGAACAAGAGCCCGAGGTCCGAAGGGTTGATCGGCGATGCCTCGACACGGACCAGCACTTCGTCGCTCTTAGGTTGTGGAATGGGGGCGGATGCGAGTGAAAGCTCGAGCGTGCCGTCCTGCTTGATCATGGAGCGCAGCTGCAATGCGTCACCGGAACGTCGTTCAGTCATGTTGGACTCCTGAGATTGAATTCAGCGATCGTAGCGCATGGTCCCCGCGATGGCGCCGAGGGGAGAGCGGCCGTAAGCTTAGCCTGCCTATGAACCGATGGAAGCAGCTTCGCCGCAGGGTCTTGGCGGCCTCGATCGTGCTGACGATGACTCTCGCCGTTTGGGTTGGAATGGGCATCACACGCTTCGTAGCCGAGGGCTGGTGGCTCTGGGTGGTGCTCGCGCTTCCCCTCGGCGTCGCGGCGATCGACTTTGTGACAGGCGTCGTTCACTGGGCTTGCGACCGGTTCGGTGATGCCACGACACCAATCGTCGGCCCCCTTCTCATTAGTGCGTTTCGCGAGCACCACATCGACCCGGGAAGAATGGTCGACCACGACTGGATCGAAACCAACGGTGAGCCCTGCGTTCTCGCAGCCTTAGCTTTGGCGGTGCTGGCGGGATGGGCACCCCATGTTCAGTCCGGAGTCGCCGCTGGTTCCGTGACAGTCCTCTGGACGATGGCAGTGGTGGGCGCCTGGGCCAACGAAGTCCACAAATGGGCGCACATGTCGAGCGCTCCGCGATTGGCGCGGCTCTTACAAAGAACGGGTCTCGCTTTGCGTCCGAATGAGCATGCGTGCCATCATCAGGCGTCGCACGATTCGGGCTACTGCATCAGCACGGGATGGATGAACCCCCTGTTGGATCGTCTCGGACTCTGGTCTTGGCTCGAGCGCGCGCTAAGGAGAACCACGTGAAACTCTCGACCTGGCTGACCGAACATATCACCGACGATTCGCGAGCTTTGCGCTGGTTCGATAGCCCCGACGCGGAGGATCGAATCGTCCGTTGCTACAAGGAGTTGTTGAGTGGGTACGAAGTCGACCCCTCGACGATTCTCAAGACGACACGAATGGTCGACGTCGATGAGTCGCCGGGCAAAGTGGAGGTCAGGAACATTGCTTTCTACTCGCTTTGCGCTCACCACTTCCTCCCGTTCTTCGGCCACGTCACTGTCTGCTACGTCCCGGGCGATCGTATTCTCGGGCTCGGCAAGCTTCCCCGCGTCGTCGACGCCTACGCGCGACGTTTTCAGATTCAAGAGGACCTCGTGCGTGACATTGCTCTCGAGATGATGAAGTCGGGACACGCCCGTGGCGTTCTCGTGACATCCGACGCACAACATCTTTGTATGGCAAGTCGTGGTCCCCAAAGCCCCACGTCGGTCACGCACGCCGAGTTCGCGCTCGGATGTCTCAGCGACCAGACTGCATGAGACGGGCGGTCATCCTCACGCTAGCGTTCTGCTTCGTGGACGGACTCGCATGCAACCGCTCCGACGTGGCTACTGGCTCTCTCGCCTTTCTCATCGAGTCGGAACCGGTGACCTCGTTGACGGTCGAGGAGCTGACGCGAAGAATCCCGGCTCGTCGCGTTGATGTCTTCGAACCCTATGAGCGCGACGAGGTCGCGTTCAACGCGATCCCTCTCGATCAGGTGCTCGACGCGGCATACGGACCCTCGTGGCGCGAACACGAAGCGATTCTTTTCACTTGTCGGGACGGCTACCAACCGATGATTCCCGTGCGACGTGTGGTGGAACAGAGGGGATATCTCGCCGTTGCTCGACCTGGCAATGTCGGCTTCACGATCCTCAAGTACGAGGAGGGGACGAAGAAGCGCATCGACCTCGGGCCCTTCTACGTCATTTGGGAGAACCTCGACGATGCCCGGATGCGCAGCGAAGGGGACTACGGTTGGCCCTACCAAATCGTTCAGATCGACCTGGTGACGTTCCGATCTCATTTCCGTGACATGGCTCCTCCAGAGGGTGCCTCGCCGGAGGTGTCGGCAGGGTTCGAAGCCTTCGTCGTTCACTGCTCGAAATGCCACACCATCAACGGCCACGGAGGCGACATCGGCCCAGAGTTGAACTACCCCGCCAATCCGACGGAGTACATGAACGATGCCTGGCTTCGAAAGTGGATCGATGATCCGACGAGCATGCGTCTTGCTCCTCGGATGCCGCCCCTCAATCCTGAGCTACCCGAGCGAGCGCGGATCGTCGAGGAAATCGTTGTCTACCTCGAGACGATGGCGCTCCACAAGGTCGAACCTCCGAAGCGATGAGCTACGCCGAGTTTTACGATTCGTTCATTCAGCACCCGTTGCTCCTGTGGGGGGCGGCGCTCCTGGGGCTGTTGATCGCCTTGTCGCGGCCCGGACTCTCGCGGTCGACCCGATGGTTTTGCGTTGCGCTCACAGCTCTTGCGCTCTGCGATGCTTGGTTGACCACCACCCACGTCCCCGGCATCGGTCCGCTGACCGGCGCAGCAGCATCGTTGGTCCCTCTGACGTTCGTTCTTCTCGGAGACTTTCGGTACTTCTTCTTCATCGAGAGCGCCCAAGCGGACGGCGCTCTAGCCCCAAACCTCCGAGGAATCGCGAAAGCGTGTGCATGGACGCTCGTTGTGCCCCTGGCATCCCAGTTGGTGATCGCTGCGGGAGGGTCGGACGACGCTCGAGTTCTGTTCTTCGTCTACGAAACACTGTTCGTGTTCCTACTGCTCGCTGTCTCGGCGTTCTACCTCCCGCGGGGCGACGGTGCCCTTCCTTGGACGCGGCGGACAACGTCGTTCGTCATCGGATACTACGCGCTGTGGGCAGCAGCCGACGGCATCATTCTCGCCACCCACAACGACCTGGGGTTTCTTCTACGGACGATCCCGAACGGGCTCTACTATGGAGGCCTAGTCCCAGTGATCGCCTGGACTGCGCCCCTGCGTCAATGACCTAAGAGCATTCCGGCTTGCGCCAAACTGAAGCACTCGAACCGCATTCTGGAACGCCCTCTCCGCGCGACGCCGCACGCGACATAACATTCAGTTCTGCGCAATTGCGCCCTCAACATGAGCCCGATCGGCTGAGAGGCACGGTCACTATTTCTTCACAGCGGTCAGGAGCTGCTCGGTGCTCGGACGCGTCTTGTAGTCTTGGGCGACGTGAGCCCAGGCGATCTTGCCGTCTCGAACGAGGAAGACCGCCGGCACCGCCATCTTGTGGTGGTCTTTACCGGACCATTTTTCGATGTCGTGTCCGTACTTCGCCAGGCGTGCCACGCCGGCAGCGTCAAGCTGAAGCACGACGTTGAACGCCTCATGAGCTTTCAAGTCCGGGTCGGAGAGCACGGGAAACGGCACATCGTAAGCATTCCCCGTGACCGCAGCAGCGTCCGGCCGGTCGACGCTGATCGCAACCAGCGACACCCCCAGCGCCTTGAATTTGTCGTGGGATTGGCTGAGCTCGCGGATTTGGAAGTTACAGAAGGGGCACCAGCCTCCGCGGTAGAACACGACAAGGGTGTTCGCATCGTTGATCGCCGTGGAGGAGACGGGCGCGCCCCTGAAATCTTGGACTTCAAACGGCGGAATCACCGCACCGACGGCCAGGCCCAGACCATCTTCTCGAGTTCCGAGCGCCTCGGCAGTGGGCTCCGTGAGCGGCTTCGGACTCGACGCCTCAAACCTCGGGGCTTTTGGCTGGGGGGGCGGGTCACAAGCCGACATGAGCGGAATGACGAGCAGCAAGCGGAAGAGCAGACGCATGAAAAACCCCTGACGACAGACGCAGCGTAGTCGGTGACGACAGAATGTACGAGTGCTACATTCCGCGGTGAGCGACGCGTCGACCATGCCCACTCCCGATCAACATCGTTTCGATCATCTGGTCGTTCTCATGCTGGAGAACCGATCATTCGATAGCCTCTGCGGCTATCTGTACGAGGACGACCAGCCGAAGCACTTCATCCCGGACACGGACCGCGTGTTTCGGGGCGTGGCGGGGCGTGATGACTTGGTGAACGACGACGGTGGCGATCCACCGACCGAGTACCGCGTTCGGAAGGCCCCCTGGGAACAAGCCTCGGACATGTTCGCTCCGTATCCGAACTCCGGGGAGTTCTACGAGCCAAACATCAACCGTCAGGTGTACGGAACCGACACCGTGGCTGCCGGTCCATCGGCAGCGCTCCCCACCGAGAACCTCATGCGCGGATTCGTGCAGGACTACATCCGGGTCGCGGAGGAGTCGAAGAAGTGGGACGGCGACATCGAGGTGACGCCCGAGCTCCTGCAGCAGATCATGAACTGCTTCCCGCCCGAGGCCCTGCCTGTGATGAACACACTTGCAAACTCGTTCGCGATCTCGGACGCCTGGTTCTCCTCGGTGCCGAGCTCGACCTGGCCGAACCGCTCCTTCACGCATAGCGGGACCTCGCGGGGCCGGGTGGTCAACAAGCCCACCACCGAATGGGCGCTGCACCACGACCAGCCGACGATCTTCGAGCGGCTGTCAGACAGGCTCGGACGCGACGCCTGGCGGGTGTATGGCGAAGAGTCACACCTCAGCTCCTTGACCTGGCTGCTCCATTCACCGCTCCGACACCACAAGTACAGGCACTGCTTCCAAAGCTTCAAACGATTCGAGAAGGATTGCGCCAACGGCACCCTGCCTGCCTATTCGTTCGTGGAACCGCGGAGTTTCCTGAACCCCAACGACATGCACCCGCCGTTTTGGCTTCACCCTAACGTGGCGTCGAGCGTCTTGGCCGGCGCGCAGTTCGTGGAGCAGGTGTACGATGCGGTTCGTGCCGGCAAGCGCTGGGATCGCACACTGCTCGTCATCACCTTCGATGAGCATGGCGGCCTCTACGACCACGTCCCGTCGCCCACCAACGCGACCCCGCCCGACGATCCACCCGTCCCCGGGGACCACGGTTTTCTCTTTGACCGTTTTGGACTTCGGGTACCGACCATTTTCGTCTCCCCCTACATCGAAGAGGGCACCGTGATTCGAGCCGAGGGCGACACGCCCTTCGATCACACCTCGATCATCAAGACGCTTTGCGAACGCTGGGATCTCGAAGGCCTCACCGAACGCGACCGGGCCGCCCCGAGCTTCGCGCCGGTGTTGACGCGAGCTGCTAACCAGCCACGCCTGGAGACACCGAAGGTCGAGGCGCGACCGTACAAGCGTCTCCCCGAGCCCAAGGCGCACCAAGGTCCGATCAGCCATCTTGGCTCTCAAATCATCGAGCTCTCGGCAGCGATAGCGGGCGAGGCAGTTCCCGTACTCGAAAACGCCGGGGAAGCGGTGCAGCACCTTCTCGGACGCCTGCATCGGCCGGGCCATTAGCGCCGCCCAGCGAAGCGGTGCTAAAGCCTGCACAAGGAGAACACGATGAGCGATGAAGTCACGGTCGAGCGTCTTGCCGCGCTCTTCAAGCAAACCGGCGCAGCCCACCACGAGGCGTTTCTCGAGACCGACGGCGACGACCCCGAGTGGCCGCTCTGGTACGCCGAGTATCTTCATGAGCGGATGACGCCATTCTTGGCGGCCCCTCTCACCCGAAGCCGGTTGGTGTTTTGCCTACTGGAGACTGACGATGAGCACCGCGCCACCGATCCAGACGCACCGTGGCCAGAGTACTACGCGCGACGCGTTGTC
>CAXMRN010000077.1:0-6883 GCA_964195565.1 uncultured Polyangiaceae bacterium
CCGAGCTGCGGCAGCGGTGCCTCTTCGCGATAGGCTGCGCTGATCAGCGAGTTCATCCACGCTCCCCCTCGCTTGTTCTCGCGCGGGAACAAATCGACGTAGAACGCAGCGACCATCGTGCCGTCTCGTTCCCGGATCGCATAGGACTTCACCTCGCTGTCCCATGCAGCCGCGTCGCGTTCGACGATCTCGATCTCGTAGAGGGCCCGCGCTGTCGCGAACAGCCCTTCGAGAACGCGGTCGAGGGGAAAGTAAGGCCGCAGCTCTTCCTCGTTGAAGTCGTACTTGGCTTGGCGCTGTTTTTCTGAGTAGTAGGCCACATCCCAGGGCTCGAGCGCCGGGGCTGACTCGCTTTCGATCTCGCGCCGGTAGGCTTGGAGCTCCTGGTTCTCACGGTCGAAGGCTTCTTGGCTTCGCTCACGTAGGTCGTCGATGAACGACTTCGCCTTTGTCCCGAGCTTCGCCATCCGATCCTCGGTCACCAGATCCGAAAAATCCGCGTACCCGAGGAGCGCTGCCTTGGCCTGGCGAAGCTCGAGCACCTTCCCGATGATGCGTCGGTTGTCCCGTGCGCCCGACACGGCTCGCGTGTTGTACGCCCTCCACACCTGCTCACGGATGCCGGCGTCGTCGAGATAGGTCAGCACCGGAATCATGCTCGGCGCGTGCAGCGTGAATCGCCAGCCTTCGACGCCCTTGGCGCTCGCGTTCTCCGCCGCGGCTTCCTTTGCGCTTTCTGGGAGTCCGGCGATCTTGTCTTCGTCCGTGAGGATCAGCTCGAACGCGTTCGTCTCGTCCAACACGTTTTGCGAAAACTCGGTTGTCAGCTTCGTGAGCTCGACTTCGATCGCTTGCAGCTTGGCTTTGTCGCCCGGTCCGAGCTCCGCGCCGTGCCGCCGGAAGTCGTCCAAGGTCTTTTGCAAGAACCGCTTTTCGGTGGGTGGCAAGGCGCTTGCTTCCTCAGTCGTCGCGAACGCGCGAATCGCTTGGTAGAGCGCATCGTTCATTGCCAGCCCCGACCAAAACGCGCTGACCCGCGGGCGCGTCGCGTTGTAGGCGTCGCGCAATTCATCGCTGGTGGCGACACTTTCGAGATGGCCGACCACCGTCATCGCTCGTTCGAGCATCTCGGTCGCGGCTTCCAACGCCCCGAGGGTGTTGGCATATGTCCGAGACCCCTGGTCAACGGCGATCGCGTCGATCGCGGCTTGCGCATTCGCCAGCAGCGCGTCTGTCGCAGGCACCACATGCTGGGCTTCGATCTCATCGAAGGGAATCTCGAATCCGAGTTGGATCAACGGGTTAGGCATCGGGGAAGCGTAGCAGCGGGACCGGGTTTGCGCGGCTAACTACCAAATGGTAGAGAGCCGGGTCGGGCGGCAGGCGCTCCACCGCACCGACGAGTCGGGAGAATCGTTATGGCTGTACCTTCGCGCTACATCCTCCATCAGGGGCCGATGCTCGGTGCCCTTGCTCGCGCGGCGGTTGTCGCGGTCAAGAGTACATCGGGTCAGGCGAACAGCGCGCCGGCCGAGGTCCCTGGGCCCATCGTCTCTGCGAGAATCCCAGCGCGACCGGCCGATCTGGTCCGCGACTACGTGCGCCATGTGGGCGGGGACCCAGCCTGGTATCGCGGCCAGGTCCCTGGGCATCTGTTCCCGCAGTGGGTCTTCCCTCTGCAGGCGCGAGGCATCGAGGGGCTCCAGTACCCGATTCAGCGAGTTCTCAACGGCGGCAGCCGCCTCCAGATGAACGCGCCCCTGCCGCTCGGCGAGCCATACGAGCTCAAGGTGCAGCTCCTCGACATCGACGACAACGGGCGCCGCGCGGTGATCCACCAGCGCGCGATCACGTCCACCTCGACTCACGCCGAAGCGATCGTCGCGGACGTCTACGGGATCGTCCCGCTCGGGGGCGGGGACAAGTCCGCCAAGCGCAAAGACGATCGTCCCCGGGTTCCGGTCGACGCCAGGGAGCTCGGGCGATGGAAGCTCGGCACCGAGGTCGGGCTCGAGTTCGCGAAGCTCACCGGCGACTTCAATCCGATTCATTGGATTCCGCCTGCGGCGCGCGCCAATGGATTCCGTAATGTCATCAACCACGGGTTCTCGACGATGGCCCGCGCCGTCGAAGGCCTAAACCGGTCGCTCTTCTCCGGAGAGGTGGGCCGGCTCGAAGCGATCGACGTGAAGTTCACGAAGCCGCTGGTGCTTCCCGCCAAGGTTGGCCTCTACGTCGACGGCGACCGTGTTTTCGTGGGCGACGCGCCTGGCGGCCCCGCATATCTAGTTGGAACCTTTTCAGTGAGGAGCTGAGCTCGCATGTCTGACCTTTTGCTCGAGAATCAAAACGCCCGAAAACTGATCAAGACCCTCGGTCTGCCGATCCCAGTGCCGGAGAAGCTGGCTCGCGCGAAGGGCCCGTACGAAGAGCGGCCACTGGACGACAAGAAGGTCCTCGTGTGCGGCGACGGTGCGCTGGCGGCCGAGCTGGCCCAAATCCTTACGAAAGCGGGTGCGAATCCTTGGGTCGTGGGAGCTTCGGATGCCGCGCTCGAGCCTTTCAGCGGCCCCGGTGAAGCCTGGGCGCGAACCCCGCATCGAGTGGGACTGGGGGACGCACCCGAGGGCGAGCACGTCGATGCCATCGTGTTCGATGGCACCGGACTCGAGTCGCCGGACGATCTCCGTCAGCTCTACGACTACATCCATCCCTGGGTCCGTCGCCTCAATCGCTCGGGGCGCGTGGTGGTCATCGGCCGCCCGGCAGCGGACGCCAAGAAGCCGGCCCGCGCGGCTGCTCGTGCTGGCCTCGAAGGATTCACGCGCAGTCTCGCCAAAGAGATCGGCGCCAACGGATCGACCGCGAACAGTGTGTTCGTGGAAGAAGGCGCCGAGGGTCGCCTCGGTCCCGTGCTTCGTTTTCTTCTCTCTCCGCGCTCGGCATTCATCAGTTGCCAACCGTTTCATGTGACCAATCTCGCCAAGGGCGATGAGGCCCCCGACACGCACGTGCTCGGAGGCAAGGTTGCCCTGGTGACGGGCGCCGCACGAGGAATCGGTGAGGCCACGGCGGAACTTCTCGCCGCGGAGGGCGCACATGTGGTGTGCCTGGATCGGCCTGCCGATGATGCCCCGTGCAGCAAGGTGGCGCAGCGAATAGGCGGCTCGGTGCTGTTGGTCGACATCACCGATGAGGACGCGCCAGCCCGAATCGCGAACGATTTGAAAGAGCGTTTTGGAGGCGTCGACGTCGTGGTGCACAACGCGGGTGTCACTCGCGACAAGACACTCGGCCGGATGAAGCCCGACGCGTGGGACATGGCGGTCGACATCAATCTCGGCGCGGTGATTCGCATCACCGATCGGCTCCTTCAAGACGAGGTGCTGCGGGCCGGCGGTCGGATCATTTGCCTCTCGTCGGTATCCGGAATCGCCGGAAATCGCGGACAAACCAACTATTCGGCGGGCAAGGCTGGCATCGTCGGGTTCGTGGAAGCTCTCGCGCCGAAGGTCGGCAAGAAGGGCATCACGGTCAACGCAATCGCGCCCGGGTTCATCGAGACGCGGCTTACAAGCGCGATGCCAGTTGCGATTCGTGAGGCCGCACGCCGCTTGAGCGCGGTAGGGCAGGGCGGCAAGCCCGAAGACGTCGGCCAAGCGATTACTTTCCTTTCAACCCCTGGCGCTGTCGGACTGACCGGTGAAACGGTTCGCGTTTGTGGCGGTGCACTCGTAGGAGCATGAACATGGCGAAGAAGAGCAATTGGGGCAAGAAGCAGCGCGCGGTCATCGTCACAGGCGTGCGCACCCCGTTCGTCAAAGCGTTTGGAAAGTTTCTCAAGCTCGACAGCATCGACTTGGCCGACATTGCCGTGAAGTCGCTCCTCGAGCGTACCGATCTTCCGCACGAGGAGATCGACAGTATCGTCTGGGGTGGCGTGATTCTCCCCGCACTTGCGCCGAACATTGCGCGAGAGGTTGCCCTCGACCTGCGCCTTCCCGCGAGCGTCGAAGGCATGACCTGCACTCGGGCCTGTGCCTCCGGGCTTCAAGCGGTCACTCTTGCGGCGGCGGCGATCGAGCGTGGCGAGGCCGACGTGGTCATCGCCGGTGGCTCAGACTCGACGAGCAATGCGCCCCTCAACCTGCCTCAGAAGGCGGTTCATGCGTTGGCGCCTCTCGCCTTCGGCAAGGCTGCGACCCCCGGCGACTACCTAGGCGTCTTGTCGCAGATGATGCCGATCACCGAAATACTCCCCAAAATGCCGAAAATCGCCGAGCGCACCACGGGCGAGGTCATGGGCGAGTCTGCGGAGTCGATGGCTCGTCGCAACGAGGTCACGCGCGAGGCGCAGGACCACTTCGCCGAGCGCTCCCACCACCGTGCGGCCGCCGCGATCGCCTCGGGGCGTTTCGACGACGAGGTGACCTCGGTCGAAGGCGTGTACGCCGACAATATCGTGCGCGGCGACACGACCTTCGAGAAGCTCTCCAAGCTCCGCCCTGTGTTTTCCAAGGACGGTACCGTCACTGCCGGCAACGCGTCGGCGTTGACGGACGGTGCGGCCGCGGTCCTGCTCATGAGCGAGGAGAAGGCCAAGGCGCTCGGATACAAGCCCCTCGCCGCATTCCGGAGCTGGGCATACGTCGGCGTGGATCCGGCGGACCAACTCTTGATTGGCCCCGCCCTTGCGATGCCGAAGGCGCTCGACCGCGCCGGCATGGAGCTCAAGGACACCAGCATCGTCGACATGCATGAGGCGTTCGCGGCGCAGGTACTCTCGGTTACCAAGGCCCTGGCAAGTAAGGGCTTCGCTGAGGTGCGGCTAGGCAAGAGCAAAGCTGTCGGCGAGATCGACGAGGACAACTTCAATATCTACGGTGGGTCGCTTTCGATTGGCCATCCATTTGGCGCGACCGGTGCCCGAATGGTCACGACCATGGCGAACGAGCTCGCTATCAGTGGCAAAGAGACCGCCCTCCTAGGCATCTGCGCGGCCGGCGGTTTGGGCGCGGCAGCGGTCCTCGAAGCGGTCCACTGAGCGTGGGGGCGCGGGCGGCAGTTGCCGTGGCGCTGCTGCTCGCATGCGCTGGCTGCCCCAAAAAGGAGCCGAGCGGACCGGGTCGCATCGTCACCCTAGACACCGACGTCGTCGGATTGTCGGGGCTCACTGTGGATGAGCACGGAGCCCTTTGGGCTTCGGGGGAAGACGGCGGGGCGGTCCTTCGGATCGATCCCGAGACGTTTGGCGTCACGCGGTATGCAGTCCAAGGGGGATCGCCCGGGACCGATCTCGAGGCGATGACCTGGGTCGACGGGACGCGGTTCGTGCTCGGCACGGAGACTCAGGCGAAGGGACGCCTCCACGATGTGGTACTCGACGGCCGGCTCGATGGAGACCTGTTCGTCGTCGCCTCCGTGGGCAACCTCGACTACGCTCGTTGGAACCTGACCGCGCCAGATAACCGTGGCATCGAGGGGATTTGTCACGTAGATGGCGTGTTGGTTCTTGCGACCGAGCTCGTCGAGAGGCAGCGCGGGCGTAGGTGGGCACCTCTCGGCATGTTCGATCCGAAAACGCAAACTTGGACGGCGCACCGCGTCGCGCTCACGAGCAAGACCGGGAAGCTCGCAGCGATCGACTGCCGCCGCGTGGACGGTTCGATCCAAGCGCTTGCGGTCGAGCGACACTACGGGGTCTCTCGTCTGCTCCGGTTCCGCGTCCCACCGGGTCCTCAGGGGAAGTTGCTCGAGCCGACGGTGGCGACCGATTTGTCCGACCTGATCTCGCCCTTGCCGAACTTCGAAGGATTGGTCTGGATGGAGGATGGGTCGGCGGTACTCTTGACCGACAACCAGTACCGTGGCGCCGCCCCCGACCCGAGCCGCCTCTATTTCATCCCGGCGAGCGCTATTCAATGAAGCAGGCCTGGCTCGTCCTCGTTCTGGCGTTGGGAGTCGCCGGAAGCGCCCATGCTGAACCGATCGAGCTCGCAGAGGCCGTCCAGGCCCACGTTCGCGACATACACGCCCGCAACCCGGACCTCCGAGACGACGCCTTCTCGAAGATGGGCGGCTCCAGCGTGGCCAGCAAAGCGTTCCTCTACTGCTTCTCGACGCCCTACGTCGACCTTGGGGCCCATCCGCAGTTCGCTGAAACGGTTGAATACTTCAACACGGGGCGGCGCAACTCCTTCAACCGCGAAAGCGAAGCCGCGGGCGTGAGCTGGAACCTCCGCTATGTCCTCGGTGGACGGCCTGCCAACTTCCGCCAGGAGATCGACGCCACCCAGGCGCGTTGGGCGCTGGTGTTGTTTGGCGGCAACGACGCGCAGAACGAGAACGAGCGAATCTATCTCCGGCGCCTGGTGTACTTGATCGAACAGCTCGAGGAGGAGGGCGTGGTCCCGATTCTGGGCGCGGCACTTCCGAGGAGGAACGTGTACCGCGACCGATGGATCCGCCGGTTCAACGAGATCGCCGAGGCCGTCGCGGAGCACTGGTCCCTTCCGTACATCGAATACCACGACGCATTGAGTGAACTCCCCCGCAAGGGGCTGGCCCGCGACGGCGTGCATCCGAACGTGCTCGGGCAGGGCGGCGTGCGGGCGGCGTGTCAGCTGACCGAGAAGGGGCTTCGTTACGGGAACAATGTGAGGAACCTACTGACGCTGCAGATGCTGGCCGCAGTGACGGCCACCGTCGCTGACACTGACGCTGACACTGGCACTGGCGCTGACACTGGCACTGGCACTGACACTGGCCCCGACCCCTTCCCGGTCTCCACCCTCCTCACCAAACCCGATCTCCCCCTCACCGGCTCCCTCCCCAAGAGCTGTGGGCCCCCCAAGCCCAACTCGCGTGTCTATCGCACCCGCAT
>CAXMRN010000078.1:0-16096 GCA_964195565.1 uncultured Polyangiaceae bacterium
CGCCGCAGCCGACGATGGCGAGCGCGAGGCCGATCAAGAGAGTGCGTTTGAGTTCCCGTTCCATTTGCTTCCTCCAACCTCGGCGGAGCAACGACAGAAACAAGGCTCGTTCAAACGTGGAACTGTGACCATGTAGCTACCCGCCATCCCCGAGACGATTTGGGTAAGCTCACGATGGGTAGGTCTCCGGGCTCGTGACCATAGGCTCTGCCGCCTTCCCAGGTTCTCACCCAGTGGCGTAGTGGCAGCGCATTCAGTCACATACCGTGGCGGGTCCGCGTCGGCCTTTCACCGACTTCCCTGTTCAACCAACGGATTTCTCTCCGTCGGTCTTATCTCCAACGACTTCGATGAAGCCGTCTTCGACCCTCGCAAGAGGCAGGACGGTAGTTTCATGACTAGTGAAGTCAACCTACCACGTGTGGCGATAGCTGAGCCGCCCCGTGTAGCGGCGTCCTGGAAGTGGATATCCCAGTAGATCCTGACCCCGTACGTCGAGGAGATCGTCGACTCGAAAACTCAAACCGAGACGGCTCTCGAAGAGATCGACGCCGGCGCCCGTGGCGAGCACGGTTCGCGCCGACACCACGATGAGGTTGGCTGGGTCGTCGTAGGTTTTGCCAACGTAGAACACTTGGAAGAACCCCATGATGTCCGACACCGTCTTCGAGAGTGTCCCTGAGTGGGCCTCGGGCTGCACGAACGCAACCCACTCCGGCTGCACCGGCAGTTGGTTCCCTGTGGCCTCGTCGATCGCCTGCGTCCACGTCGCATCGGTCTGAAGGATGAAGTGCTGGGTGATGCCACCGCGAAGCTCGATCTCCACGCCACGGCTACGCGCGCCGCCGATGTTCTCCGCCTTGAACGTCGACGGGGAGGTCCGGCGAAAACGGATCGCGTTGTCGAGGTGCGTGAGAAACGCGCCCACCGACCCGTAACCACTGACGATACCGGTGCGCCCTCGTGCTGTCACCGCGGCGTCGTAGGCGATCGACCGCTCCTGGGTGAGCGCGGGGTTGCCTTCCACGTTCGTTTGGTTGCCGAAGAGCTGCATGAGGGACGGGAGCTTGTATCCACTGCTGATCGAACCTCGGAACGCGAGCCACTCCAAGGGCGAAATCGCGCCGCCGACGCGATACGTGGGCAGAAACGCCGAAGCGTCGCCCGGCATGGGACCTACCAAGGGCGTCTCTCGGATCGACGCGCGTGTCCAGCTTAGTCGAATGCTCGGGCGAAGCTCGAGCGCCACCGGGCCGAGGTCGCCAAAGAAGCGAGTCTCGATCGTCCCCGCGGCGGTGAGCCGATCGGAGGCAGGATCGGAAGTCACCGTGAGTTCGTTCTTGGGGTCGAAAGCCTGATAGCGAGCCGAGCCGATCGTGGTGATCTCGAGCCAAGGCTTGGCCTTCACCGAGGCCGCCACGCGACCAAACACCGCATGCGTCTGATCATCGGTGAGCCGCGGTCCTCCTCGACCCAGCTCTCCAAACTCGTCATCGACGCGGTTGCGCCCGTAGTCATAGTTGGCTGCCACCTGGAGGCGATAGGGATGCGCGCCGTCCTTCTCCTGCAGCCAAGAACCGGACCCGATCAGACGCGTGTTGTTCACGCGTGCCTGCAACGCCGGACTCGACCCCGGTCCAGGCTCTCCGCGCTCCCGGCCGAGGCCCAAGAACACCAGGTCGAGATGACTCGATTCGCTCGTCTCGGCGCGCATGTTGGCAAAGCCAAATCCCTCTAGGAAATCTGCGTTCTGTCGGTCGCGTTCGACATCGTCGGTGGGGTCGAAGCGGGTGCCGTTGTCGTCGACGTAGGGATAGTCGTTGCGCGCGCCAGCTCCCCCCGCGGTTCCAAAGAACTGAATCTTCTCGCCGGACGCCGCCCCGAACACGTTCGTCCGCCAAGATCCGAAGCTGCCGCCGGTGATGCGCGCACCAACTTCGGTCTCTTCGTACGTGCGGGGCAACAGGCGAAGCACGCCTCCGACTGCGCCGTCGTTCAGCCACGCGGGCGACCCGCCGCGAAATACCTCGAAGCCCTGCAACGCTTCGAGAGGGACCAAACTCAAGTCGAACGACCCGGTGTCAGGACTGCTGAGTGGCACGTCGCCGAGCATCACGGTGACTTGATCGCAGGCCGCACCGCGGAGGCGGGCACAGAACGGGGTTCCCAACCCTCCCTCCGCGACCACGCGTGTGCCGGCGACCTCCTTCAACAACTGGTCGGTTGTCTGCGCGACGACTCGATCGCGGACCACGACCTCACTTCCGGCCGCCGTAGCATCGAGGGAGTTCGTCGCTGGAATCGGGCGGGCGACCTGCGCGGTCGAACCAAACTGGGCAGAGGCGGGGGTTGCGACCACGGCGAGAACGGCGAGAACGGCGACGGCACCATCGCGGCACCATCGTCTCCATCCTTCCATGCGCGGCTGCCTGCTCTGGTCCAATTCCCGTTCCTGCGTCGGGAACGGTCGGTCGAACGGGACAGGAATCCCGACACGCGACTCTCACCATCCCCGAGGTGATAGGCACAAAAGATGCGTTCGCAGGTTTCCGGGCTGGCGACCCCAGGCCTCGTCACCTTCCCAGGCTCATCGCCCAGTGGCATCACGACGAAGCATTCAGTCACATACCGTGGCGGGTCCGCGCCGGCCTCTCACCGACTTCCCTGCTTGAGGCGACGATGACCGATCCCCTCAACACGGTCAATCGTCGGCGAAGCCTGTCGATCGAGCAGAGAGCCCGTGGTAAGGACGCGCGGTGCGGCTCTATCCGTTGCTGTTCTTGCTGCTACTCGTCGCCGGAGCACTCGCCGTGCTCGTCGGGTCTGGTGATCTCACCGATCCGGAGCTGCGCGATACGTTTCTGAAGCTGCGTGGCTACCGGCTGACCGCCGCGTTTCTCGCCGGCGCCGCACTCGCGGTCGGGGGCGTGGTGGTCCAGGGCTTGTTCCGCAACCCCCTCGCCAGTCCCTCGGTGCTCGGCACGACCGCCGGGGCGAGCTTCGGCGGCCAGGTCGCGATCCTCGCCTACGGGTTCGCAGGAGTCGGAGGAACGTTCGTCGTTCCCGAGATGATCGTACCAGTCGGCTGCTTCCTCGGCGCGCTGGCTGCCCTCGCGGTTCTTCTACTGTTCCTACGGGTCACTCAGGATCTTCTCGCGCTCCTCCTCACCGGTTTCGTGTTGAGCGCGCTCTTCTTGAGCCTGAGCGCGTTCGTGACGAGTATTGCGCAAGAGACCTGGGAGCTCGGCCGTGCGGTCGTCTCGTTCTCACTCGGGTCCGTGAGTGGGACCGGGCCACGACAGTTGGCATTCGCGCTCCCCCTCATCGCCATCGCCCTCCTCGCATCTTGGTTTTGGGGCCGCTCCCTCGACCTTCTCTTGAGCGGGGAGGAAGAGGCACAGTCGATGGGCGCCAACGTCGGCGCCGTGCGCTGGTGGTCGGCGATTTGGGTAAGTGTGCTGGTTGCTGGCGCCGTATCGGTGGGCGGCAACGTCGGCTTTGTGGGTCTCGTGATTCCTCACATGCTTCGCCCCTTTGCTGGAACGAAACACCAACGGTTGATTCCTGCCGCCGCACTTGCCGGAGGCATCTTCCTGGTAGCTTGCGATATCGTCGCCCGCGTGATCCCGTCGCGGAGCGAGATTCCGCTCGGAGTCGTGACCGGATTGATCGGAGCGCCACTGTTCCTACTGCTCTTGATCAGGCTTCGCCGGGAGCGGGCCTATGCGTAACGCCGATGGCGACCTAGAGCTCCGCGCGGAGAGTCTGAACGTCACACTCGGGGGCCGAGTGGTGCTTCACGACGTGAGCCTGGAGGCCAAGCCCGGCGAAGTGCTCGCGCTCCTCGGGCCCAACGGTGCCGGCAAGAGCACGCTCCTGAAGGCGCTCGCTGGCCTGCTTCCCTATCAGGGCCGGGTCGAGATCGCGGGCGTGGACCTGGCCTCGGTCTCGCCGCGAGTCAGAGCCAAACGCGTGTCGTATGTGCCGCAACGCAGCCTGCTTCGATCAGCGTTGTCGGTCGAGGAAGTGGTCGCGCTCGGCCGCTACGTACACGGCGGTAGCTTCGGCGGAATGTCGAGCAACGACAGGAGCGCCATCGACCATGCGCTCGAGACCGCGCACGCCGATGTTCTGCGCGACCGCATCTTCACGCAGTTGTCGGTCGGCGAGCAGCAACGCGTGTTGCTCGCCCGCGCACTCGCCTCCGATGCCCCCATCTTGTTGCTCGACGAACCGACAGCAGCCTTGGACGTGGGCGAGGGGATGGCGGTACTGCGGTTGATCCGAACGCTCGCAGAGCACAAGCACACACTGATCGTCGTTCTTCACGACCTCGCGGACGCACGAAGCACGACCGACCGCGCATTGTTGTTGAAAGACGGACGTGTCGTCGAACAGGGCAGCACGCAGGACGTGGTCAGCCCCGGCCCAATTCGAGACGTCTACGGGGTAAGACTCATCGAGAACGCCAGAATTGGTTTCGAGCCGAGCACAGACGTGGACTGACATGAGGCGGGTCAACGAGATCAACGGCGCCCTCCTAGTTGCTGCGGTGGTGACCGCGGCTGCCCTCACCGGCGCAGTCTCAAAGAGAGACCCCCTCCAAAGTGGGCTCGATGCCGCGGACACCGTCGTGGATGCGACCGGCGAACACATCGCGGTACGCGACTACACCCGCATCGTCAGCACCAGCACGATCGCGGACCAAGTTCTGCTCGAAATCATCGCCCCGCACCGACTGCTCGCCGTCAGTGGCCACACGCTCCGGACGCAGACGTCTCGAATCTACGAAGACAAGATCGGAGTCGAGCGCGCCCGTGACATCGAAACGATCATCGAGCTCCGGCCCGACATCGTCTTCATCAACAACTTCATCGACCGACGCCAGGTCCAACGGCTCAAGGATGCCGGTCTGAACGTATTCGACATGGGGGAGATGCGGGGTCTCGAGACCCTGTTTCCAAACATCCGTCAGCTCGCAGCGGTGGTCGGTGAACCGACGCGCGGGCAGGAACTTGCAGACGACTTCGCGGCAAAGCTCGATGAGGTGTCAGAGGACATCGGGGAACCGGACCGACGGCGCGGGCTCTACGTCGGGATTCACGGCGACCGGCTCTATGGAGGGACCGCGGGAACCAGCTTTCACGACGTCCTGGTCGCGGGCGGCCTCATCGACATGGCCGCCGAGGCCGGGTTCCAGGGATGGCCGGCGTTCACGAACGAGCAACTGCTCAGCCTCGACCCGCCATGGATCATCACCAACCCCGGGACAGAGCGCTCGCTTTGTCGTCACCCCGGCTTTCAAGCGCTCTCTGCGTGTCGGTCGGGCCAGGTCCGCAGCATCGAGACAGCCTTGCTCACCGACCCCGGCTTGGGAATCCTGCAGGCAGCCGAAGCGGTACGCGCCGCGGTGTACGGTAACGAAGGTTAGTCCAGAAGCGCGGGCAGCAGCTCACTGTACGCGTCGGTTCTCTGAAACTGGGGAAACTCTTCGGCGACGTTGTCGGGACATCGAAACAAGATCCCACGGTCGGCCTCTTTGAGCATCGTGGTGTCGTTGTAGCTGTCGCCGGCAGCGTGTACTCGGAACCCGATGTCCTTGAGCCCGGCAACGGCTTTGCGCTTTCCGTCGGGGATCCGAAGTCGGTAGTCGGTCACCCGATTCGTCTCGTCGGTCAGAAGCTCGTGGCAAAAGAGAGTCGGCTGCCCGAGCTGCCGCATGAACGGCGCCGCGAACTGGTAGAACGTGTCGCTCAAGATGATCAGCTGCGTACGGTCGCGGAGCTCGTCGAGAAACTCCTTGGCGCCCGGGAGCGGCTCCATCGTGCCGATCACCTCGTCGATGTCGGAGAGTTTGAACCCGTGCTCGTCGAGAATCTCGAGCCGCCCGCGCATGAGCTTGTCGTAGTCCGGCTCGTCGCGCGTGGTGCGCCTCAGGGCGTCGATCCCGGTCTCTTCCGCGAACGCGATCCACACCTCGGGTATGAGAACTCCTTCGAGATCGAGGCAGACGACGAGTGGCGGCATGAACGATACTCCAAAGCCCTATTGGGCATCCGTGCGAAGGCGCTTCGTCTACCCGATTTTCCGGCGTGAGCAACTCGCTTCGACTCGACAGCGAGCCGATCGCGGGTCACGAATGGCGGGTTAATGAACTTTCGGAACGCGATCTTTGCCGGTGGAGGCAGCCGCTGCTTTTGGCAGCTCGGTTTCTGGGAGGGCGCCAAGGGGGGCGGCCTCGATCTCCAGAGCTCCGTGAAGTTCGCCGGTTCGACGAGCGCAGGCTGCGCGATGGCGAGCGCGGCGGTCCTCGACCGCTCACAAGACGCCCTGACCCTCTTCAAAGACTTCACCGCGAAGAACCCCAGGAACATCCACTGGAAGAACATCAACCCGTTCAGGCCGGGGACGCTTCTGCCGCATGGCCGAATGTATCGCGACGCGATGGACGAGTTCATCGGTCCCGATGACTTGAAGGCTCTAAAGAAGACATCGGTTCATTTGCTAATGAGCGACTACCCGAGGTGGCTGACCGGCGCGATCGGCGCGGCCGCCGCTCTTTGCATTTACGGGGTCGAGAAGACGCTTCGCAAGGATCCCCTCTACCCGAAGTGGCCCGCGAGAGCGGGTTTCAAGCCGATCGTTGGTCGCGCCTCCGATTGTCACAGCGCGAAGGACTACGTCGACATGGTGCTCGCTGCATCGTGTGTCCCACCGGTCCTGCCGGAAGGTCGCTTCAAGGATCGCAAGGTCCTCGACGGCGGCCTGATCGAGAACATCCCGGTTCGACTTGCGGACGACCAGCCGGGGCAGACACTGGTTCTCGTGAGCCGCAGGTACGAGCATGCGCTCCCTGCAAAGCGAGGGGTCACCTGGGTGCAGCCTTCGAGGCAGATCAAGATCGACAAGTTCGACTACGCAAACCCAGACGGCCTCCAAGAGACCTTCGAACTCGGTCTCGACGACGGGCGCAAGTTCGGCCAGAGTTGTGTTCTCGGTGCCGAGGCTTATAGTTCCGCGCAGTGACGCGATCCCTCCTGACACTCGTCGTGGCGCTTGGTCTCGCGTCGGCAGCGGTTTGGGTCGCACGAGGCCTCCAACTCGACACGGGCCTCGAAGCCCTTCTTCCGAGCGATTCCGCTTCGGTGCTGGCAATCGAAGCCACCCGCGACAAGCTCGGCCTAGAAGAACCCCTCACCATTCTCGTCGCCTCCGACGACCGCGCGCGCAACGAAGCTCTGGTCGCACAGCTTGCCGAGGAGTTCTCGCAGTGGCCCGAAACCGTTTGGGTCATGACCAGCTACGGCCTGGACGCTCTCGCCGAGCGCGCACTCTACTACGTCGACTCGGAGACCCTCTACGAGTGGAGCGAACTCGCAGAGGAGGCGCTCGATTGGGAGGTCTGCAAAGCATCACCGCTGTGCGTGACCATCGCTGATCCGCCGGAGCTGCCCGACAGCGACGAGGTGCGTGCCGCCGTCGATCGATCACCCGCAGGTACGGTGCTCCGAGAACTCACAGGCGAGTCCGCGAAGCAGGCAGGCGGCGATGCCGAAGGCGACGAGGGACCGACCTCGCTGTGCAACGACGACGGCACGGTCTGTGCCGTGCAGATCATGTTGAGTGGCTCGCCGGGGGATCTCGCATACGCGCGAATGATCAAGGAACGGGCCGAGGCGACAACGGTGCCATTGGCGCAGTCACAGCCCGAGGGCACACAGATCGAAGTCATCGGCCGCTACCGCGTGGCGCCGCTCGAGCACGGGATCATCCTCAATGATTTGCGACTCGTCTCGATCCTCGCAGCGCTGGGATCCCTCCTCATGGTGCTGGTGTTCTTTCGTGATCTGACAGCAGTCGTTCAGCTCATGGTTCCCATGCTGAGCGGTCTCGCAGTCGCAGTCGGCCTCATCGCGCTCATCGAGCCCAAGATCAACATCATCAGCGCCGCCGCACTCGCGATCCTCGCCGGTATGGCAATCGACTTCGGGATTCATCTCTTGATGCACTACCAGTCCGCCCGCGCCGAAGGGCTGAGCGCCGCCGCCGCCGCAAAGGCAAGTGTGCAAGAGCTTTGGGTGTCGCTGTTGGTCGCGGGCCTCACCACCGCCTGCGGCTTCGGCGCGCTGTCGATGACGGATTTTCAGGGCTTCTCCCAAATGGGATGGATGGCATCGCTCGGGATCATGGTGACTCTGGTTTGGACGCTGGCCGTCTTCCCAAGCATGGTTCGCTTGGTCCCCGGCAGCAGCAAGCCACGTCATCAGCCGGCCGCGAAAGATCGAAGCTCGCGCCGCCTCGCGTCGATCGTGTTGGCAGCAGGGCTCCTCGCGATCCCGTTCGCCATACAGGTCGGCTTCGAGCCCAACTTGGGCAAGCTTCAGCCCAAGGGTGTCGGCCACGGTCTCGACGCCTCACTGATGCGGGCGCGCGGCAACATCAACGCCTTGTACATTGGGGACTCGCGCGAGTCGGTTCGCGCGGCGATCGATGACGACCTGATGACCACGGGCGGCATCGAGGCCCTCGGCGTCGAACCGATCGTGGTCTCCGCGCAAGTGATTTTTCCGGAAGACTCGGACGAGAAGACCGAGATCCTAGCCAATCTCAAAGCAACGATGGTCCGCGCCCGGGAGAAGGCGATCGAGCGCGAGGACACGAAGCTCCTCGACGAGCTCGACGAGCTCGAACCGTGGGTCGACATCGACGGGCCGCCGCAGCCCGATCAAATCCCCGAATGGCTCGCAGCGACGCTGGTCTTGAAGGACGGGTCCGTCGGAAAGAGCGGCATCATCTATGTCCCCCTGCGCGGCTCGAACGCGGGCGCGATGGAGAAGCTCGCGGCGTGGCTGGACCAGCTACGGGCGGCGCACCCGGACGTCATCTTCGCGTCCGCCGCCGCGCTTCTCGGCGAGGTGACCCCTGCCCTGATCGCGGACGCTCCGTGGATTCTCGCGTTGGTGTTCCTCGGCCTGATCGTAGCCACCGGGGTCGCTAGCCGCTCCTTGGCGGTCACCCGTGACGTCTTCTTAGCCACCGCGCTCACCACGATCCTGTTCGCGGCAACGCTGACGCTCTTCGGAATCGACCTCCACCTCTACAACCTGCTCGCCGTCCCCGTCACCATCGGTCTCGCCGTCGATGGGGCCGTCCATGTACGCTGGGCGCACGACTACGACGGCGCGCGACAAAGGTACGCGACCTACAAGGCGGTCGCGGCGTCTACGCTCACCTCGATGGTGGCCTTCGGCGCTCTGATGACCGCCGACAGCCCCGGGCTGCGCTCCCTCGGGCAGGTAGGCGTCATCGGTCTGGGCATCTCACTTGCGGTGAATCTCCTGTGGCTTCGGGCGTGGTGCGCACCGCAGCCATCAAAGGCGGCATAGCGCCATGTGCGGGATCGCCGGAACGCTCGCCGTCGACGCGGCCGCGGCGGCAGACGGCGAAGCGGTTCGGAGGATGTGCGACGCGATGGTTCATCGTGGGCCCGACGACCACGGATACCTGAACGACGGCGCTTGCGCGCTCGGCCACCGACGCCTCTCGATCATCGACCTCCGACCTGAAGGCGCGCAACCGATGACCAACGAAGACGGCTCGATCGCCGTCGTCGTGAACGGCGAGATCTACAACTTCCAAGCGCTTCGGCGCGACCTCGAAGCGAAGGGTCATACGTTCAAGTCGCGCTCCGACTCCGAGGTGATCGTGCACCTCTACGAAGAAGAGGGCGTAGACTTCCTCGACCACCTGCGCGGCATGTTCGCCCTCGCGCTTTGGGATGCCCGACGCCGGCGCTTGGTCCTCGCACGCGACCGATTCGGCAAGAAGCCACTGTTTTACCACGCCGACGCCAAGGGTCTGGTGTTCGCCTCGGAGCTCGGCGCATTGGCGGAGTCCGGCCGCTTCGAGCGACGGCCCAACATCGACGCAATCGACGCCTTCTTGTCGCTTCAGTACGTCCCGTCTCCATGGACCGCGTTCGAGGGCGTGCACAAGCTTCCCGCGGGCTGTCGGTTGATTTGCGAGAACGGGAAGATTGGCGCCCCGGAACGCTATTTCGAGCTCCGCTTCGACCAACCGACAACCGGTTCACTGCCCGAGCTCACCGAACGTCTGCACGAACACGTCCTCGACGCCGTCCGGGTTCGCATGGTCTCGGACGTTCCCCTTGGTGCGTTTCTTTCTGGGGGCCTCGACTCGTCACTCGTCGTCGCGATGATGGCGATGCAGTCGACTCAACCGGTCAAGACGTTCTCCGTCGGCTTCACGAGCAAAGACTTCAGCGAGCTCCCTTACGCAAAAATGGTTTCGGACCGATACGGCACCGACCATCACGAGATCGTCGTCGAACCCGACATGGCCTCGGTGATCCCGGAGTTCGTTCGGCACTATGGCGAACCCTTCGCCGACAGCTCGGCTCTGCCCACTTGGTATCTGTGCGAGTACACCCGGACAGGCGTCACGGTCGCCCTCAGCGGTGACGGCGCCGACGAGGCGTTCGCAGGCTATCGTCGCTACTCGCACTCGCGAACGGCGCGCGTCCTGCGAGGCCTTCCCGGACCCTTGCCCGCCGCTCTCGCAAAAACGCTGGGAAGCATTCCCATCCCGGCGGCGCGACAAGTGCGCGACTACGGGCGACGACTGATGGAACCAGAGCACGTGCGCTTCCTCGGCCTCGCCGCGCACATCCCACATGAAGACCGAGTGGCCCTGTACAGCGAGCCCATGCGCCAGCGATTCGCGGAGGACCTGGTCGCGCGCCGCTTTGGTGAGCTCTACGCCGCGTCGACCGCCTCGGACCCGGTCAACCGTCTCCTCGACCTCGACATCCAGACTTACCTCACCGACGACATCCTCACGAAAGTCGACATCGCGTCGATGGCGCATTCGTTGGAGGTCCGGTGTCCGCTGGTAGACCAAGAGTTGATGGCATTCGCTGCATCACTGCCAGGCTCCATGAAGCTCCGGGGACTCACGACGAAGCTCATCCTGCGAGAGGTCGCAAAGCCGCTCCTCCCCGAGAAGATCCTGAGGCGACGAAAACAGGGGTTCGGACTCCCCGTCGATCGTTGGATGCGAGACGACCTCGCCCCGTTGTCGCGCGACGTGTTGCTCGACCAAACGGCGCGCGAGCGTGGGATCTTCAACCCCGCCTCCATCGAGACGCTGCTCCTCCAGCATCAGCGAGGGGAGCCGCGCGGCGATCAGATTTGGGCGCTGATGATGCTCGAGCTTTGGTATCGCGCGTTCATCGATCGATGAGCTCGCCATCGAGCACACGAGTCGCCAGCGACGCGAAGAGCTGCTGCCCCGCAACGCGTCGAAGCTCAGCCTCATCCATCGAGCCGACGATCTTCTTCGTGCGGACTGACGCGTACCAGTGGACGCAGCAGGTTTGCGGGGTGAGCACCGCAGTTCCGTCGACGCCGTCGCGATAGAAGCGAAACCAGTGCGCGCTGATCTCCGGGGGCAACGGGTAGAAGTAGGGGGGCGGGAACGCGTACAAATCGCCGCCCTCGTAGCGCTTGTACACCGACTGCAGCAGATGGGTGCCCAGCGCGTGTGGAGTGTTCCACCGCGCCTTGGGCACCTCGGTCATCGCGGAGAGGTAGGCGGCGCAGAAGGCATGCCCGGGTTCACCACCCATCACCGCGCCGTTGACGGCCCGGTGGTAGTGCTGCTCGATCCGAGGAAAGTGACGATAGCCGTGGGGAAGTCGTCGAAACACATCGCGAACCGAAGTCTTGAGATAAGCTTTGGCCTTCACGCGCGGGTCCCACGAGGCGACGACCTCTTCGGGAAACACGATGTGCTCTTCGCCGAGAAACCCGGGTGCGCGCGACCGAACTTCGTCGAATGGACGAACCGTGAGCGTATCCATGTCGAGGTAGACGCCGCCATCCCGATAGACCAACGCCGTGCGCACGAGGTTGGAGCGCGCGACCGGCGACTTCAACGCCGCCACTAGGTCCGCGAGCGCTGCCCCACTCGCCTCGTCACAAAGCGCGCGATCGTCGAGCGGAACGAGCTCGAAATTGGGGAGGTCGTAAAGCTCGAGAACGTGAGGAAGCGGGTCGAGCGAGTCGGTGTGATGCAGCCGCACCGAGTCGAACCCACCGTGCGTGGCGGCCGATCGAATTGCCAAAGCGTGCAGATACGGCAGCTTAGGACCGTACCAAACGAAATGCGCAATGGAGGGAATCAAGACGCCAACCTCGGGACCGCTTCTAGCCCACCCCAACCGGCAGCGCTACCGACACCGCGCCTGTGCAGAACTGTGCTAAATGGCCGTCCGTGATTTCCGTCGTCGTCCCCACGTATCGAGAGGCCGCCAACCTCGAGCTGGTCGCCGAGGCTGTGCACGAGGCGTTCTCGAGCCGCACCGACGACTACGAGCTGCTGTTCATCGACGACAATTCGCAGGATGGCTCCGAGGAAATCTGCGGAGAGCTGTCGCAACGGTTCCCTGCACGCATCGTCGTGCGCACATTGGAGCGGGGTCTGGCGACCGCAGTCATTCACGGAATCGAAGTTTCCTCCGGCGACATCGTCGTCGTCATGGATGCGGACCTGTCCCACCCTCCGAGCGCCATCCCGACCATGGTCGAACGCCTGCAGGAAGGTGAGAGCGATTTCGTGCTCGGCTCGCGCTACGTCAAAGGCGGCTCGATTCACGACGACTGGAGCCTGTTCCGAAAGCTCAACTCCGTCGTGCCCTCGTTGCTGGCGCGGCCCCTGTGTCCTCTCAAAGACCCGATGAGCGGCTTCTTTGCATTCCACCGGGCCGACATGCCGGACACAGCTCTGCTTTCTCCGATCGGATACAAGATCGCCCTCGAGATCTACGTGAAGGGCCGCTTCAACCATCCGAGCGAGGTGCCGATCCACTTCGCCGACCGGCAGCACGGTGAAAGCAAGCTTTCGCTCAAGGAGCAGCTGAACTTCATTCGCCACCTGGGCCGGCTCTACGCTTTCAAGCTCCGCTTCGGCGCGGCCGCGTGAAGCTGATTCGAGAAGATCGGACGGTCGGCTGGATCGTCCTCGTCTTCGCGCTCTCGCAACTCCTCGCGATTGGCTGGGATCTGCCCGGCTCGTACGGCTGGGAGAACGACGGCATCGCTCCCCGCGACTTCTTTGCGGGACTCGCGATCAATCTCACCCCAGGGCAGGGTCACCGGTACCCGCTGCTTCACAACGCGATCGTCGCAGTGTTGTGCATCCCCATCCTGCTCCCTGCCGCGCTCGCCGCAGAGGAGTGGACCCTGCCGGCGTTGATGGACCAAATTCTGACCGTGCCGGTGATGACGGGTTGCTCGCTGGTAGCGAAGCTCCTGGGTTTGGTCATGGCTTGCATCGCGCTGCTGACGATCGCACGAATCGCCCGCAGAACCGTCAGCGCCGAAGCTGGCCGCTGGGCGGCGATTTGGGCCGCCACCTGCCTCTCGTTCGCCTACTACGGGCGAGTCAGTAACCTCGACGGCCCCTATTTGATGTGGACCGCCTTGGCGATCGACCGGCTCATCGCCGTCGCGGAGTCGAGGAAGCGCCGAGACTACGTCCTTTTTGGCGTGCTCGCCGGGGCGGCGGTCGCAACCAAAGATCAAGCGTACGCGGGCTTCGTGCTTCCTGGCGTGATCTATCTTCTTCTGTTGCCGCTTCGAAGCGACCGGCCCTTCGGCCCCCGCGCTGTGCACTATCGCAACACCGCCGCCGCAACGCTGGCCGGGGCCTTGTCACTCGGGCTTCTGGGTGGCGGCATCTTCAACCCGACTGGCTTCATGGCACGGCTTAGCGAACTCACTGGGGGCGCCAGCCACGATTGGATGAGTTACGCAAGAACGCCCACGGGGCTCGTGACGAACGTGATCGACATCGGACTCGGCCAGGAGATCTACTACTGGCCCTGGCTAGTCGTCGCCCTTTGCTGGATCGGAGTCGGCATCGTCGTCGCCAACCGGGGCGGCGAGGGCGTGCGCTCTCGAACGTTCCAGTTGTTGCCACTTTGCACCGGCCTCAGCAGCATCCTCTTCTTCACGCTGGTGGTCGCGCGGTGCGAGCATCGCTTCGTCCTGCCGTTCGGGTTCTGGTTGGCCTACTACGGTGGTGTGGCGTCCGCAGCCTTTGTGTCGCGGTGGAGGTCGAAGGGCGCGAAGGCCGGCCGAGTCGCGCAAGCCGTCCTCGCAGTGCTCGTCGTGTGGGCCGCCGGACATAGCTTCGAAGTACATCTGACTCAGCGGGGCGATGCGCGAAACGAGGTGCGTGAGTACCTCGACGGTCTGGACGAAGGCACGGTTGTCGAAACCTACGGGTTGCTCGTGCATCTGCCGCACTTCGATATGTCGAGCGACGCCCCCTATCGCGTCCAGCGCGTCAGCCGAAGGCCGATCCCCAAACGAAACCCCCTCGTCGGCTCGAAGGAGATCGATGAACCCTACGGTGATGTGAGGGTTCGCCGACCCGATGTGCTCGTCGTCTCCGAGTCCAACGCACGCGAGTTCATTCCACGACAGCTCGCCGAAGGGATGGCGGAGTCTGCCGTCGGGGAACGCTCGCAGGCCGACATGGACGCACGGACATTCTTCCAGTCGGCGCTGAGCGACTCACTCCAAGGCTACGAAGTCGTTCGCGTCGTGGGACCGACACTCCAACCCTGGGCGGAAGCGCTTGGCGCGGAGCCGGTGCGGGTTCATGCGAGCGTCGGCAATCGGCAGTGGATACTCGTTCGCTCCGATCCATGATCGGCTTCGCAACGAGTCGAAAGATCAGGAGACCGCGCGGAATGTGCGCGTAGCCTCGTTTCTTGCTCTTTTAAAACCCCTCCGCCTGCGACCACTTTAACTGGAACGGACTTGGATGTTCAGCACACCGGAATGCGTTCGAAGCGAAGTTTCGCACGGCTGACAAGTCGCACTTTAGCCCCAAGAACAGGGACAGTACGTGAGGGCGACACACGCGAAGCGGAGGCCGATCATCTGTTTCGATACGCTCCGATGGCTCGAACTGGCGCTTCGCTCAGCGCGGCCATGCGCGGAGCCACCGAAAAAAGACAGTAGACAGAACGTTATGCCTTTGTGCATTCTCGGCATCACCGGGGTCTACATCGATTCCGGCGCCCACATTCGGTGCGCTCTCATGAGTAGGTGGAGGTGCGTTGTGAAGTATGGATGGATCGCGTTCGTTGCCCTGATGGCGACCTTGTTGTCAACGGGACAGGCCGCCGCGCAGTACGCGGGCGACAATAAGGACAACCCTCCGCCGGACGTGACCGCAGAGAGCGAGCCGCCCATCTCCGAGCTCGACAAGCTCAAGGCGATGGAAAAGGAGTCCGAAACTCCGACGGTGGTGGGCGCCCGCCCTCCAAGCGCGAGCACACCGGCCAAAGCTGGTGAGTCGGGGTTGGGGACCGAGGCATCCGAGCGCGAGCGTGCGCGCGCCAACATCGGCGAAGTCGGACAAAGCGTTCGCAACAAAGGCGACGAGGCAATACCGCTCAAGTTCAAGTTCCACGGGTACTACCGAACCCGCTACAACTGGATCGGCAACGCCCCGATGCCGAAGAACAGCATCCCGAGCGCTTCGGCCTACCCGAGCAAGAACGTGTCGTTCGGCGAAATGCGACTGCGTCTCGATCCCGAGGTCACCTACGGACCAAACCCCGACCTTCCCATCGCCCGCCTGCGCTTCACCATCGACGGCTTGGACAACGTCGTATCCGGCGACAACGCGCGAGTGTGTAGCGTTCCTCTCTTCGCGGTCGACCAGTCCAAGTCCGACCGCAACGGCTTCGATCTCACCGAATCACTGAAGTTGGAGCGTGCCTGGATCGAGTTCCTGGTTCCGATCGGCCAGATTCGAGTCGGCCGCATGGAATCGCACTGGGGGATGGGCGCCCTCACCCACGCTGGCAACGGCTTGGCAGAATGGGGCGAGTTCTACCGCGGGGAGACCTTCGACCGCATTCTCTTCGCCACCCGACCCATCACGTTGGCTCGTGGCATCAGCAAGGGTGACACGCGCTCGACCCCGCTGATCTACGCGTTCGTCTACGATCGACTCACCCAAGACCCTATTGTGAGCTCGACAATCGCGTCAGCCG
>CAXMRN010000079.1:0-12294 GCA_964195565.1 uncultured Polyangiaceae bacterium
GTACATCGCACGATCGGAGGCCTTGAGCAGCGCGTCAAGATCCTCTCCATCGTCGGGAAATGCCGCCACACCGACACTCGCGGTCACGGACAAGTAGGGCGCGTCGGGAATCTCCATCTTCGCCACCGCCGCGCGGCAACGCTCCGCGGCACCCCGGGCCTGCTTCAGATCTGCCGCAGGAAGGAGAATCACGAACTCCTCTCCCCCGAACCGGCCCACGATGTCGCCCGCACGCAACGTCGACTGAACAGCCCGCATCGTTTGCCTGAGCACCACATCCCCGCGCGCATGGCCGTGCGCGTCATTGATCCGTTTGAAGTGGTCGAGATCCAGCATGAGGACGCCGAACGGCTTCCCGTCGCCGCGCGCCCTCGTCAACGCCCGCTGCATCGCCTCCATCGCAAAACCGCGGGTGTAGGCGCCCGTCAGCGAATCGAACTGCGCGGCCTCGAACAGGCTCCTTTCGTCCTGCCGCCAAACGCTGATCAAGTGATCCATGACCACCGCCAACGGAATGTAGATGATCGCGGCTGCAACGGCCCGCTCTGCGGCGACCTTGGCGAGGTCTGAGCTTGCGAGGGAAGCCTCGAACAAGGAAGCGAACGGCAGTACCCCAGCCTTGCTCCCAAAGTGCATCGCGAACATCGACAGGAACCAGCCAATGACGGCGATCCAGAGCGCGCGTCGTTCGAGCAGCACCATCCCGAGGAGCAGTGCAGCCACCATGATCAGCCCACTTGCCGCCGTGTAGGGACCGATCGCGTAGCAGACCGCCGTACCGGTGATGATGTGCGCGGCGATGGTGAAGAACAGCAACCCGGAGAACTTCGCGTCGCGCCGCGCGTACCAGCGCCACGTCCAACCGTAAAAGGCGATCCAAAACAAGAGTACGCCGACGGCAAGCTGAGTCGTGATGCGCAGCGCCGCGTCATCGGCTGGCCGCTCGAGCAGAAACGGCCACCCGTCGAACGCCGCAAACGAGAGGGCGATAATCCCCATCAGCAATGCGGTGAGGAACTGGACATACAGAGCGCGGCCGCGAGCGTTCCATCCGAAGGGCGACCCGGTCGGCAGCAGCGACGCGCTGAAGGGGATCGGCGACACACGTGACTTCGCGCGCGCATGACCGCCGGACGGCTCGCTCTGTAGACTGACTGTCATGTCCCCTCTTTTAGGGTAGCAACTCAGCGGGCGACTTGTCCTCAAGCTGCGTCGTGGACACCGAGAGGACGAGTGGCCAACATCAACTCCCGCACCCGAACCCAACGCCGGACCGAATGCCAGTGCGCGTTGGCCATCGCCGAGAATCGAATGGCCGTGTCGTTGAATAGCGAGCCCTGATCATCGCGAATGACCTCTGCGCCGATCCACAGAGGGTCGGGCTCGCCCGGGAGGGTGAGCTCAATCTGCAGCCGATCGCTGGTGCGGTTGCTGAGGATCGCGAGCGAGTCCAGGAGCAGGCCGTGCTCACTGATGCTGGTGACGAATGCGGGCATCACCTCGTCATCGGCCACGAGCTGCGCGTAGAGTGCCACCGGAACCAGAGTCTCGTGGTGCACGCCAAACGACATCGTCATCGAAGCTAAGGGGCGGCGCCCCGGCCGGCAAGAAACTTACCGGCCGTTGCGACCCGTAAAGCGGTATGATTCCGCAGTGCTCGGCCCTGCGCTCACCCTCGCCGCGTACCTGCTCGGCTCGGTCTCCTTCGGTCTCCTGTTCGCCGCTCGGCAGGGGGTCGACCTGCGGGCCATCGGCAGTGGCAACATCGGCGCGACCAACGTCGGCCGGGCCCTCGGGAAGGCGACCGGCCGCAAGGTCATGCTCCTCGACATGCTCAAGGGCTTCCTGCCGGTGGCGCTGGCACGGTGGGGATTCGACCTCCCCTGGCCGTGGATCACAGCGGTGGGGATCGCCGCGGCGCTCGGACACGTCTTTCCCATCTGGCACGCCTTCCGCGGTGGCAAAGGGGCCGCTACAGCGGCTGGCGTTTTGCTTGGCGCCCTCCCCCCGATCGGGTTGGCGACGCTGGTCACGTTTGTTCTCGTCAAGAAGGTCAGTAAGCGCGCTAGTGCGGCGTCTCTGTCCGCGGCGACGGTTGCGGCAGCCCTGACCATCGGCCTCGACGGACGGGAGTGGCCCATTCGGTTGGCGATGGCGCTGTGGATCATCGTGGTCCTCCGTCACTTGGAGAACATCGTCCGGCTTCTCCGAGGCGAAGAACCGCTCGACTAGCCTGGTTTGACGGAAAGGCCGCGTGTGTGATACGCGAAACTGAATGGCGGTTCATTCAACAGCCAACAGGCGCAAGAGGGCTCCGAACAAACGTGAGCGCATCCTCAAGGCGGCGATCAAGGTCTTCGCCAAGAACGGCTTCTACGCGACCCGGGTGAGCGAAATCGCCAGCGCTGCAGGCGTCGCAGACGGCACGATCTACCTCTACTTCAAGAACAAGGACGATGTCCTGGTCACGATCTTCGAAGAGGGCATCGGACGGCTCCTGGCTATTCTTCGGGAGGTCGCGGATTCGGAGGAGCCGTTCGAGAATCGAATCCAGCGGATCATCGAGCTCCAACTCGGATTGATGGAGGAGCAGCGAGACCTGGCCGAAGTGATCACCGTCAACCTGCGGCAATCGTCTCGTCTGTTGAAGCAGTATGCGACGCCTCTGTTCATGCAATACATCGACGTGATCGCGGGGGTGGTTCGGGATGGGCAGGAGGAAGGTGCGTTTCGCAAAGACCTCAACCCACGCGTCGTGGCGCGCAGCCTGTTTGGTGCGATCGACGCGATTCTACTGACGTGGGCACTTGGAGAAGGGGACCCAGGGGCGCTGCGCAAGGCGGCCACACACTGCGCCAGCTTGTTTATCGAAGGGCTGCGACAGCGCTGACGGCGTTGGCAGGGAGAACAAACGCGGAACCGATGACCTCCTCGAACCACGACTGGCGCCAAGCATACGAAGCCGACGGGTACGTCGTGCTCGAGAACCTATTGAGCTCGGCCGAGTTGAATGAGATCCGTCGCGAGCTGGCCCGGCTTCTGAACGAAGGCCCCCTCGGCCGCAACGAGTTCGAGGGAACGCGAACGCGGCGAGTGTATACGCTGATTGCGCGGGGAAAGGCCTTTGAGCGCCTCGCCGAGCACCCCGCAATCGTCTCGAAGCTGGACGAGCTCTTGTTGCCCAACTTCCTCCTCACCGCGAGTCAGGCGATCGCGATCGCTCCTGGAGAGACGCCTCAGCCCACGCACACGGACGACTCGTTCTACATCGTTCCGAGGCCACGCCCCGCGATCAGTGTGTCGACGATGTGGGCCATCGACGACTTCACCTCGGACAATGGCGCGACCGAGATGATCGCAGGAAGCCATCGGTGGGCCGATGATGAGCTGATGAACATGTATGTAGGCGACGACCAAGTCACCCTGGCCTCCAAGTATCAACCGCTTCTCCGACCCCTGATCATGCCGGCAGGCTCCTGCGCGTTGTTCGCCGGAACGCTCGTGCATCGCGGAGGTCAGAACCGTTCCGCCGCGGTGCGCACGGCGATCAGCAATCAGTACTGCGAACCCTGGGCACGCACGCAGGAGAACTTCTTTCTTTCGATCCCCACACGCAAGGTCGCCCATATGTCACCCCGCGTGCAGAGCATGCTGGGATACTCGATCCACCCTCCTTTCATGGGCCAAGTCACCGCTCGCCACCCACTCAAAGTCGTCGGTCCGGGCTTCGACAACCCTCTCGACGATTGATGGACTACGACGCCATCATCATCGGGAGTGGCTTCGGCGGCAGCGTTCCAGCGCTGCGCCTCAGCGAAAAGGGCTACCGCGTGGCTGTGTTGGAGCAGGGCCGACGGGTCTCGCCGACCGACATGCGCGATGCCGACCGAAGCTTGCGCAAACTGTTCTGGATTCCCCGGATTGGATTCCGTGGGTTCTTCGTGCAGCACTTCTTCAGACACGTTGGCATCGTCGGTGGGGTGGGCGTCGGCGGTGGAAGCCTGGTGTACGCGGCCGTGTTGCTGAAGCCGGCGGACGCGTTCTTCACCGACGCGGCATGGGCCCACCTCGGGACCAATTGGAAGCGTGAGCTCGAACCGCATTTCCGGACCGCATCGGCGATGCTTGGACGAACCCTAAATCCCGATCACGGAAAGATGGACGACTGGTTGCGAGCGACTGCCCAAGCGATGGGTGCGGAGGACACGTTCGGTCCCGTCCCTCAGGGCATCTACTTCGGTCAGGCGGGCAAGACGGCGCCCGACCCATACTTCGAGGGCGCCGGGCCCGAGCGAACCGGCTGCACTCGCTGCGGAGGTTGCCTCACCGGTTGTAGCGACGGCTCGAAAAACAGCCTCGACAAGAACTACCTCTACATGGCGGAGAAGCTCGGCGCCGACATTCTTCCGGAGCGAAAAGCGGTGTCGATCCGTCCACTCGAGGGCGGTGGCTACGAAGTGGAAACAGTGAACCCGTTGGACCGAACGGCACGACCGGCGCCGATTCGTGCCCCCCGCGTCATCGTCGCCGCCGGCGTAGTCGGAACTCTGGACCTGTTGTTCACCTGCCGGGACGAGCTTCGGACGCTGCCAGATATTTCTCCGAGGCTCGGTGACGTCGTTCGAACCAACAGCGAAGCGATCGTCGCTGCCCTTTCACCAAACCCCGAAGACGACCTCACGCATGGCGCTGCCATCTCCTCGCACTTCTACGCGAACCCTCATACCCACATCACGCAGAACCGCTTCCCTCCGGGCTACAACTTCATGAGGTGGTACATGGGGCCGCTCACCGACGGCACGAACGCTTTCGGCCGAGCGCTTCGCACCATCGCGAGCGCCATCGGTCACCCCGTGCGAACCCTGCGCACGTTGTTTGCGCGAAACTGGCACAAGCGGATCACGGTCCTCACCGTGATGCAAAATCTCGATAGTCGCATCAGCTTCCGCCGTGGACGAAGGCTCCTCTGGCCCTTCAAGAAGCTGCACTCGGGGGCCGGACCGAGGGGTGGAACGCCTGCGTACATCCCCGAGGCCAACGAAGCGGCTCGAAGGCTCGCCGAGCACATGCGCGGGACCCCCCACAACAACCTCTTAGAAAGCATCGGCAACGTGTCGGTCACCGCGCACATCTTGGGGGGCTGCGCAATCGCCGAGCGGCGGGACGAGGGCGTGGTTGACATCGACCACCAAGTCTTCGGCTACCCCGGCCTTTTCGTAACCGATGCTTCTGCGATCCCCGCCAATGTCGGAGTAAACCCCGCACTCACGATCACCGCGCTTGCGGAGCGCTTCTGCGCCCGCTTCCCGTCAGCCGAAGAGAAGGGCGGCGAGGATGCCGAGAGCAAGCGCAGCTAGCGCGATGAAGGGGAGCGGACGCGTCGACATCGGCCCACTCGGCAACCCTAGGCGCGAGCCCTGGGCGACGCCCTTGGGGAACGTCGCCGGTACGCGTCGAGCGTCTCCGGTCCACGGTTTCTGCGCTTCATCGGCGAGCCGCTCGCTCACCTCCCAAAGGTGATGGGCGGCTTCCGCGTCTCCGGTCACTTGGTTGGGTGTGGTCTCACGCGCTTTGTCGAAGTAGCGTCCGGTCACCCCGTCGAGCTCATCGGCGGTCGCCGCGTAGATCGAGGTTCGCGCCCCATCGGCCTCGCTCATGATCACCAGACGGGCGAAGGGCGACTGGTGCAGAAGGTTGAGGAACCGATTGTTCCGCGTGATCCGGCTGCGCACGTTGCCGGGGTTCAGCGCGTTCGACGTGATGCCGAGGTCCTTCCAACGTCGCGCGAGTTCGTTGGAGAACAGAACGTTGGCGAGCTTGGAGTGACCGTAGACCCAGAACCCTGTCCAGTGCTTCTCGAACATCAGATCGTCCCAGTGGAGCGATCTCGGGCGCCCGTGCATCGAAGAAGACACGTTCACGACGCGGGAGGGTGCGCCCGCGACGAGCAAATCTTTGAGCTCGTTGGTGAGCACGAAATGAGCAAGATGATTGACCGCGAGCGTCTCCTCGTACCCGTCCTTGCTGAGGGTGCGCTGCGTGTGCCAAACGCCGGCGTTGTTGACGAGAGCGCTCAGCGACTCGAATCGGCTCTTGATATCCTGAGCAAGCCGGCGCACCTCAGCCAATGATGCGAAGTCTGCCTGAAAGGTCTCGATGCGGGCGCCCTCAGAGCCGAGGTCTTCCGCAGCCGCCGCGAGGCGCCCCGGGTCCCGGCCCACGATGCCGACCACATCGAAATATGCGGTCAGGCCGCGTGCCGTCTCGAGCCCGATGCCGCTGCTCCCCCCGGTGACCAACGCGTAGCGGGTTGTGGTGTCCTGCTCTGCCACCGGGCGCTTCTAGCACAACGATGGACAAGTAACGTGGTCGGGACGGCGCGGGGACCTAGGCCGGGGCCTCGCTCCTTGACAGGGCTGCGAAACGCGCCTAGATCGCCTGCGATTTCCAGTATTTGTCAGCCTGAATGGCTCTTCAATTTGAGGAGGAAGTGTGAAGATCCTCGTAACCATCAAGCGCGTTGCGGACCCGGACAACGCAAGCAAGCTCAAGGTGAGCGCCGACGGCACCGCCGTCACATCGGAAGGTCTCGAATGGAAGATGAATCCGTTCGACGACTGGGGCCTCGAAGCCGCCCTGCGACTGACCGAGAACGCCGCGGAAAGGAACGCGCGCGTCGGTGAAGTCGTGCTGGTCTCGATTGGCCCGAATGATGAGCACACCCAGCGAATCATCCGCGAAGGTCTCGCGAAGGGCGCCGAGCGGGGCATCCTCGTCGAAGCGGAAGAGGGCAACCTCGATGCCGAGGTGGTCTCCTCGATCCTGAAGGCAATCGTGGACAAGGAGAGCCCGGACCTCGTCGTGATGGGCAAGCAGGCCGCTGACGGCGACTCCAACGTCGCCGGGACGAAGCTAGCCGAGAAGCTTGGCTGGCCGATCATCAACTACGCGATGAAGATTCAGACCGGCGACGATGGGAAGACTCTCCATGTTCAGCGCGAGCTCGACACGGGCGTCGCCACTGTGAAGGTCACCAGCCCGGCAGTGCTCACCACCTCCGACCGTATCCTTCACCCGGAATCGGTGAAGAACGGCGTCACTCCCGACGACCATCAATACGCGAAGCTCGAAGTCGGCGGCCGCTATGCATCGCTCAAGGGCATCATGCAGGCCAAGAAAAAGCCCATCGACCAGATGTCGATCAGCGACCTCGGTGTCGACGCCACCAAGGCGCTCAACTACACGAAGTTCGAGCTGCCGCCGGCGCGCTCGGGTGAAACGACGTTCGTCGAGGACGTCGCCGATCTCGTCGACAAGCTCCACAACACCGCCAAGGTCATCTAACCCTCGGGAAACGGAAAGGAAGCATCAGACATGGCTAATGTTCTCGTTGTTGCGGAGTTGCTTGAGGGCAAGGCACGCAAAACCACTCTTTGTGCCGTCACAGCCGCGAAGCAGATCGCGGAAGGAACCGGCGGTTCGTTCGACATCATCTCCATTGGAGAAGGCGCAGGCGCGGCGGCAGATGAGCTCGCGGGCTACGGCGCTGGCAAAGTGCTGAAGGCGGAGATCGCCGGCGGCTACACCTGCGAGAAGTACGCGGCGACCGTCGCCGAGGCCGGCAAGGGCTACGACGTGGTCGTCGCTTGTGCGACTGCGTACGGCAAGGACTTGCTCCCGCGCGTGGCTGCCAAGCTCGACGCGGGCGTCGCGTCCGACATCTCTGGCGTCAACACTGACGGCGGCAAGGTGTCGTACACGCGGCCGATGTATGCGGGCAACGTGACTGGTACGGTCGAGATCACGACCGACAAGCAGGTCGTCACCGTGCGCCAGTCGGAGTTTGACGCGGCGGAAGCTTCGGGCGGGTCGAGCCCCTCTGAAGACATCGCCGTACAGAGCGACCCGGCCGCGGACAAGGTCGAGTTCATTGGTGTCGAGGTCGTAAAGAGCGAGCGTCCCGAGCTGACCGACGCAGACGTCGTCGTGTCGGGTGGCCGCGCGCTCAAGAGCGCCGAGAACTTCATTAACGTCATCGAGCCCTTGGTCGATGCCCTTGGCGCGGCCATGGGCGCTTCGCGCGCCGCGTGCGACGCCGGGTACGTGCCCGCAGAGCTGCAGGTGGGTCAGACCGGTAAGGTGGTCGCACCGAATCTCTACATCGCCATCGGCATCTCGGGCGCCATTCAGCACTTGGCCGGCATGAAGGGCAGCAAGACGATCGTCGCGATCAACAAGGACAAGGAGGCGCCGATCGCTCAGGTCGCCGACTACTTCCTGGTCGCCGACCTCTTCGACACGGTCCCCGCACTGACCGACGCGGTGAAGAAGCTCTAGCTCCTTCGCGGTCCGAAACACACGAAGAAGCCCGGGTGGTACGGCCTCCCGGGCTTTTTTTGGCGTACCGCTGGTGCGATCCGGCACAATTCGAGGATGGCTTGGTCCCTCGCACTCGTGCCCCTGATCGCTTTGGCGCTCATCGCACTCAAGAAGGCTCGGCGGCGACAGCGAACGGTGACCGATAGTTCGCCCTCCGGCTGGCCGCATGCTGTGGGGGCAGATACACAGCCTCCTAGGCGATCCCATGCCGCAGGCGACGCCGAGGCGACGCCCATCCGGAGTTGCCCGGTGTGCCTCGCCGAGTATCCGACCCGTGACCGCTTCTGCGTCCGAGATGGCGCCGAGCTGATGGAAGGCTCCTCGTCGAGCCCCCTCTCGCTGGGGATGATCTGCCCCACCTGCCGTCGCGGCTACCCCTTCGATGCACGGTTTTGCCCTGAAGATGCGGACGAATTGGTGCCCTACGGCTTATACGGCGCGGCCAACGCGACCCGGCCCCCGCTGAGGCTCGATGCGAACAAGATCTGCCCGGAGTGTGGGATTCGTCACGCCGCAGCCCATCTGTTCTGCGGGGACGACGGGACCCAGCTGGTCGTCGTGAACTAAAAGACCCAAGGATTCAGGCAGATGAGGGTCCAAGCACGCGGGGACAACCTTCGTGGACTTCTTGCTCGGCATAGGACAGGACCGCTATGATCGCGGTCCTAAAGGGGAATCTTCGATCCGGCGCGTGTCCACTCGTCCTGGGCCGGAAGGAGACGGGGGCAATAGATGAAGATCGTTTGCGATAGCTGCGGTGCCAAATACTCCATCGCCGATGAAAAGGTCGCTGGAAAAATCTTCAAGATCCGATGCAAGAAATGCTCATCGGTGTTGGAGGTCCGGGGCGACCAGACCGGTGCTCACCCGTTCGGTGATCCCGGCGCGGCGCAGGACTCAGGCGGCGAGCCGACCTGGTACATCGTCGTCGACGGTGAGCAGAAAGGGCCCCTTCCCCCTATCGAGCTCAGCCAGTTGTTCGCCAAGGGGAGCGTGGGCCTCGATTCGTACGTTTGGAAAGAAGGGTTCGACGACTGGAAGGCGGCGGGAGACGTGCCCGAGCTCGCACAGGTGTTCGGCGGCGCGGCTGCCCAAGCGAAAGGTGCGCCAGCCACCACGGACGACACCTCTGCGTTTGGCACCGGCGGCGATCTGTTCAGCGACCGGAACGGTCGTGAGCCGACGAGCGAGATCGACACGAGCGGCAACATGTTCGCGGGCTTCGACGAGAACCCGACGCCCACCGGCGCTCAGGACTCGCCTTTGGCAGCAGCTTCGGACGACTCGGGCGCCGAGGCAGGCCTTGGTGGCTTCGGCGGCGGCGCAGTGGGCGGCACCGCACCTCAGCGGATGACAGGTCAGCGGAACGAGAATTCGGTGCTCTTCTCCCTCACCAATCTACAGCAGCTCGCGTCGCGCGGCGGTTCGCCTGCCGAGGCAGCCCCCGCCGCGGTGAGCCAGCCGGTCGCCTCGGCTGGTGTGCAAGCAGGTCCTCAGGCCGTGGGTGAAGGTTCGGGGCTCATCGATATTCGTGCGCTCGCGAAGTCCACGACTCCTGGCACCAAGGCCGCCCCTTCACAGGCGGTCGATGATCTTCTCGCGATCGGCACGGGAGGCGGCGGCGGCGCGCTCGGCGCTCCATTGCTCGGCCCCGCCCCCCTCGACACGTCGGATAACAGCCGCTGGCTGTGGATCGGTGGGGCAGCCATCGCGGTCATCGCCATCGTCGGCGCAGGAGTCGGAGTCGGGATGGTGCTTGGAGGCTCGGAGGACGACGCCCTCGAGATCACGGCCGAACAAGAACCGGGTCAACCGATGCCGGGGTCCAACGAGGTCGCGACGGCCGCTCAGGCCCCAGCCGACCCGCCTGAGCAGGCACTGGCCGTTGCGGAGCCTGTCGAGGCTGCAACGATCGAAGATCCCGTCGAGGTGGAAGCTGCCCCCGAGATCAGGGAACCCACGCGGAAGCAGCGCTCCTCGTCAAGCACACAGCGTCGGCAGCGAAGCTCCAAGAGTTCGTCCAGGACCGCCGCTGCCAAGCCTGCGCCCGCGCCCAAGAAGCGCAGCAGCAACAACCTCGACGCCCTCATGGACGAGGTCGTCGGCGGCGGCGGCTCCTCCCCGAAGCCCAAGCAGGCCACGAGGTCATCGAGCCCCAGCAGCTCCAGCCTCCCGGACGCTCCGTCGCGCAAGGACGTGAAGACCGCGCTTCAGGGTGTCAGCGGCGCGGTGAAGTCATGTCGCAAGGACAGTGGCGGAACCGCCGCCGTCCACGTCGTGTTTAGCGGCAAGACCGGCCGCGTCTCGAGCGCGAAGGTTACCTCGGGCCCATTCAAGGGGACCGCGGTTGGCTCTTGCGTCGGGTCCGCCGTCAAGCGCGCTCGCGTCCCGCGATTCAAGCAATCGTCATTCAAGGTGACGTTCCCCTACAGGCTCTAGAGCCCTTCCAGGAACCGGACCCCGGTCGCGACCCCAAAACCTGTCCCGCCCTTCGGCAACCGCCCGTGCGCGCGGTCGGTGAAGGAGGGCCCGGCGATGTCGAGGTGCATCCAGGTGGTCTCGGCGATGAACTCCTTCAAGAATAGCGCCGCCGTGATCGAGCCGCCGTAGCGGCCGCCGACGTGCTTGACGTCCGCGATGGCGCTCTTGAGCGTCGAGCGCAAATCCGTGTCGAGCGGCATTCGCCAAAACGACTCGCCCTCCCCCTTCGCGGCATCGAGATAGTTCGAAGCTAGCTCGTCGTCGTCGGTGTAGAGCGCCGCGCGCCAGGGGCCGAGCGCGACCATGCATGCGCCGGTGAGCGTGGCGTGGTCGATCATGACGTCCGGCTTGAGCTTACGCACCGCCCACGTGAGCACGTCGGCGAGCACCAGCCTCCCCTCGGCGTCGGTGTTGATGATCTCGACCGTCTTGCCTTCGAGCGACTTGTAGACATCGCCGGGCCGGTAGGCCTTCGCACCAGTCATGTTCTCGGTCGAACCCACCACTGCATGAACCTCGATGGGGAGCTTGAGACGCGCGGCGGCGAACACGATCCCGAGCGTGGTGGCCGCGCCGGCCATGTCGCACTTCATGTCGACCATCGACCCGGCCGGCTTGATGCACAGGCCGCCCGCATCGAAGGTGAGGCCCTTGCCGACGAAGACGATCTTCTTCTTCGGCCGCGCGGGCTTGTAGACGACATGAATGACCCGGGGTTCGATCGCGCTGCCTTTGTTCACGGCAAGCAGCAGGTTCATGCCCTCTTTCTCGATGCGCGCCTTGTTCCAGACGCGGCACGACAGCCCTAGCTTTTTGGACTCGCTGGCGGCGGCACGGGCCAGTGTCACCGGGTTGAGGTCGTTGGGGGGGCGGTTGACGAGGTCGCGGGCAAAGTTCGCGCTCTCCGCGACCGCTTTGCCGGCGCGAACGGCAGCGGTGAGGCCGCGCGCGCCTTTTGGAGCGCCGAGAATGACCGCCGAGGTGAGCGTCTCGGCGGTGGTCTTGTCGCTCTTGTACTCGGTGTATCGGTAGGCCCCCGCCACCAGGCCTTGGGACGCAGCGCGGACCGACTCCGGGGTGATGCTCGGGATCTCGACCGCGGCGCTCTTCCGCGCGCGGGCGACCGACGCAAGCGCGTGGCCCATGTTCCAGGCGATCTTCTCGACGTCGGTCTCCTCACCGATGCCGACCAGGAGCAGCCAGCGGGACTTCGCCTTGCCTGCAGCAGCGACCTTCAGAACCTGGGACGCCTTCCCTTCAAAACG
Organism: uncultured Polyangiaceae bacterium; assembly: GCA_964195565.1. Lineage (GTDB taxonomy): Bacteria > Myxococcota_A > Polyangia > Polyangiales > Houyiibacteriaceae > SG8-38. The sequence goes on from CAXMRN010000079.1 coordinate 12,126, forward strand.
CTCATCGCGGGCGAGGGGCTTGATGCTGCCCTTGCCGGTGACGGCTTCGATCCGGCCCAACGCTCGGTTGAGCTTGGTCTTCCCCGATGGGACGGCGATCGCGACGATGTCCGCGGTCGACTTGTCCCAGCTGCCCTCAGAAAGTGAAATCTTCATCTGACTCCTTCTC
>CAXMRN010000080.1:0-8536 GCA_964195565.1 uncultured Polyangiaceae bacterium
AGAGCTCGGGCTACTAATCATTTCGGCCGGGTTCCTCCTGTGGTGTTTCGTTCCGTGGATCGACCGAGGGCGGAGTCGCCTAATGACAAACATCGTCATGGTCGCCGGTGTCGCGATCATCGTGTTCCTCGCGATCATGACCTACCTAGGGCACACGTCGTGAAGGAGGTCTTCGCGACAGGTCTCATCTTGCTGTGCGTAGCGCTGAGCGCCGGTGTCAGGGCTGACGACCTTCCGGCCGATGCCGGAGCTGAGGATCTACCAGCCGATGCAGGGGCTCACGACCTGCCAGGAGGACAGTGCTTGGAGTGCCACCTCGAGACCGATGACGGGGTTGGTGAGCTTTGGCGGGATGACGTTCACGCGCGGGCCGGAATCGGATGCGAGACGTGCCATGGTGGAGACCCCGCGCAGGACGACAGTGATCTCGCCAAACGCTCCGGTACCGGCTACCGGGGCGTGTTTTCTGCGAGGGAGATCGTTCTGTCCTGCGGCGGCTGTCACAGCGACGTCGAGTACATGAAGGTTCGCAAGCCGCTCTTGCCGGTCGATCAGCTCGACAAGTATCGGACCAGTGAGCACGGAAAGCTCCTAGCCAAAGGCGAGACTCGAGTGGCTCAGTGTGCGAGCTGTCACGGTGCGCATGGAGTGCGCGAAGTCAACGACGCCAAGTCGCCAGTCTATGCATCCAACGTCCCAGCGACCTGCGGGCACTGTCACGCCGACGCTGAGTACATGAGTGACTTCGACATCAAGACCAATCAATACGAAGAGTATGTACAGAGCGTGCATGGGAAGGCGCTGCTCGAGAAGAACGACGTGCGCGGGGCGCCGGCCTGCAATGACTGCCACGGCAGCCACGGTGCCGCTCCGCCATCGGTAGACGCGATCACCAACATCTGCGGGTCCTGTCACAGCTACAATGCAGAGCTCTTTCTCGGGAGCCCGCTAGCGCCGGCTTTCAAGGAAAAATCGCTCGCCGACTGTGTGGCGTGCCACGGCAAGCATCTCATCACACACACACGAGACGAATGGGAAACTGACAAGCCCGGCTCCACTTGCCGGAAGTGCCACGAAGAGGGCGAAGAGGGATCGGAGCTTGCCCTATACTTCACCGACACGTTCGGTTCGATTCGGCAATCATTCGAAGAAATCGAAGGGTTGCTCACCGAGGCCGAAGTCAAGGGTATGGATGTCACCGAGGGCGAGGATTACGTGGAGGCAGCCCGGCAGGGTCTCATGCAGGCGCGCACATTGATTCACTCGTTCTCAAAGCCCGTGATGGAAGAAAAGGTCATCGAGATCGCACAGAACCAAGCGGCCGCCTTGGAAGAGGGCTACGCGGCTCTTCGGGCTCTAGAAGACCGCCGTCGCGGGCTCGCGATCAGCACGCTCTTGCTTCTCCTTCTCACGCTCTTGGTAGCGGTCAAGATTCGCACGCTGCCTCCGCTGGACTAGTGGCCGCTGATGAACGTGTGGCAACCCGTGCAGCGCTTCGCGTCGGGTTCGTGATTGGCGACGTCGTCGTGACAAGTCATGCACGTGGCGCGGTCGGCCCTTACCTTGGACTCGTGAATGCCGTGGCAGGCTTTGCACTCGGTATGACCTTCGCCTTGCGGAACATCCGCGATGCGATGAAGGCCCGGCAGCTTGGCGGCTTTGTGACAACCATTGCACGTGGTTCGCGCCGACACCGTGCCGCCGTGAGGCTCGTGGCATGTCGCGCACTCCCGATGTCCTTCGGGACTCTTGGAGAGTTGTTCATCGTGACAGCTTCCACAGGCGACGACCCCGGAGGGCTCATGAGTTGTCCCCTCGTGACATGCGCTGCAGCTGGAATGGCCCAAATTTCGCCTAGTCAGACGAATCTGAAGCGTGTGGCATCTGCCGCAAAAGCCCCGGTCGCTTAGCTTGCTCAAGTCGAATCGGTGAGGCTGATGGCAAGCCGTACACGGAATCTTGCCCGCGTGAAACGCGTTCTCCGACTGAGCTTCCTCGTGGCACTGCGAACATTGAGTCGCGACCTGCGCTCGTCGTTTGGGGTGAGGATCGTGGCACCCGAGACAATCTCCTTTGCTCTCTACCGGATGCGTCGAGAGCACGTCATCGTGACAGCCTCGACACGTTTGATCTCCCGCAGCCCGCACCGCGTGCGGTTCATGGCAACTGCTGCAGTCACGGTGCTCCCGGACTTTGTTCTGAGCTATGACCCGCTTCCCCTCGTGACAGGATGAGCACGCGAGTGCGCTCGTCGCGGAAAACGCGTGCGCCTGATGGCAGGTCGCGCACGAGTCATGCCCGCCGCCGAACGTTGCGGATGCAGACACCGTCGGCTTCTCTGTCTCGTGGCACTCCATGCAGGACGCTGCATCCGACGCAAGTTTGTGCCCCCCGTGACAATCCGCGCAGGACCCGCTGAGGCGTGACCGCCCGTGTTGGACATCCATCGTCTTATGGCACTCGTCGCATTCGCGAATGGTCTCTTCAGCCGGCTCGTGCGGATTGTGGCAGCTCTCGCACGGCACGGAGGTGTGCATGGCAAGCCCTTGAATCCCCTCGACGGTTTCGAAGGCTCCATGGCAGCGCGTGCAATGCCACCGCCCAAACACCTCCGGCTCCGAACCGAAGATGTGGCACGTGTAGCAATCCATCGGCATGCCATCGAGGTCGACGTGAGCCAGCGAGGCCTGCTCTTCGTGGCATGGAGTGCATACGCCGGTATCCAAGTTCGCAAAGCCCTCTTCCGCTGGGTCATGACACTCGTTGCATTCGATGCGTTCGTTGACGACGTGCTGCGAATGTCCTGGAGAGAGGCGGATCTCGCGCCAAGTCTCCGGCACCGCACGGGTGGGCCCCGCCTCGCGCTGCTCCTTGATCGTCGGAACCACGTTGGTGCTGAGCCTGGCGAAAAGGAACCCGCCCACGAATCCGAGCACTGCAAACACACCGATGGTGATCGCGGCTCGTTTCATCTGCCACCCACGTGACACAGTCGGCAGGGTAGGTCGTTGGCCTTGCTCAGACGGCTGTTGAAGCCGGGCGGATGTGGATTGCCTCCTGGTCCACCAACCTGGTGGCAGCTCACGCACAGCACCTCCCCAGCACCGCCGTGGCAGCTCGCGCACGAGATCGGGTCGAGCCTTGCGGCTGGGCCGTGTGTATTGCCGGAGCCTGGCGGGCCGGACCACCCGGGCGGATGTGGGTTTCCGCGCACCGGGTTTTGTCCTGAAATGCCCAAGCGCGAGTGGCAATCCACGCAGAAAAGCTCGCTGTGACAGGTGATGCATGCCGCGGGGTCGGCCACGGCCTGCTGGTCGTGCACCGAGATGAAGTTGGCTCGATGCATCGTGTTCCGCATGGGGGCGTCGAAATCCAGCCGCGAAGGGATCATCGGGACAGTAATGCCGTGACACTCGGCGCACTGGCGCTGCGTGTGACAGGAGGTGCACAGATCGCCCTGTGCGTTCGCCTGCACTCCGTGCTCGCGGAGGAAGTTACCGTCATGAACCACGTGACTTTCCGGCCGCGCCATCTCTCCGGGCAGATCGATGTGGCATCCACCACAGTCGCGCGTGTCCCACTGGCCTTTGTGCGTGTGGCAACTGAGGCACGTAGGGTGCTTCGTGCGGACGTAGTCGGAGTCGGTGGTCACATTCACATGGCAGCGTACGCAGTCCCCGGCGCCTTCTTCGTTGTGTTTCGCATGTGAGAAACGCAGGTGCTTGCGCGCCATTTCGGCTGCGCGTCGATTCCTCGCGCGCCCATGACAGTTCGAGCACGTGTCGGGATCATGCGGATCCTCGTGGCATTCAACGCACATGGCGGTGGACGGAAAGTGCATCGGACCCGTCTCTCCGGTCTCCTGGATGCCTACATGGCATTGGTTGCAGTTGATCCCTTCGAGCACGTGCGCGCGGTGTTCGAATGCGCGGTCCTCCTTCTCTTGCTCGAGGCCGAGCATCTTCGCGCAGGCTCCGACCGAGCCGGCGAGTAGCATCAGGGCGATGATTGTGACGATCTTCCTCATTGTTTCCCGTGCCACTTGCGTTGATAGGAGACGCGCGCAAGCCCGCGCACATCGAGTCGTTGGGTTTGGTTTGCGCTTGCCTCTGCGGCTGCCGCGAAGGACCAACCGCCTTCGTGCTGGTAGCGCAGCGCGAGCCGCCCCCAGGGCCACGCATTGCCGGTGAATTCATTGCGATCATCTGGGATGATGATCTCGAACTCGGGCATCAATCCCACGGACTGATGGATGTCTTCAAACAGTTGGATCACGGAGGCGAGGCGGATTCCCGTCCACCTCGATGAGGCGACCTGCTGGCGTCGCAGCTCCCCGAGGACGCTGCCTTTGCCTTCGTCGTCGGTTCGCAAGACGCCACGCAGATAGCCGGTCCAGCCCCATTGGTCTTCGGCCTGCTGCCCCGCTCCTTCCACCGTGAGGTCGAGTCGGGGCGCGGCCCTCCAGAAGAGGTTGGCGCCCGTCTTCAGAGTTCCTAAGTCACCCAAGACGGTGAACAGCGATGTCTGCTGCAGGAATCGTGTTGGATTGCGCTTGCTAGCGAAGAGCTCCCCGCGGAACTTTCGGTTGTTGGTCTGAGAGGAGACGGTGGCGAGCACCTCGGCAAGGCCCGGATTGACGATCTCCCAGGAGAACTTCGCAGCCATGTCCAGCCAGTTGGCGGGTCGCAGCGAGAAGTCTACGCCGACCTCTTCATCGGAACGCTGACCGGTGTTGTACCGGTTGTAGTACGAGCCGCCGAGCACGCCGATCTTTCCGAGCCCTTGGGAGATCCGGCCGCCGGCGATCCAATCGTGCCGTCGCCCGTCGAGGTTGCCGTCGACGGGCACCCCGCCAAACACTTCGAAATGCGTTTTGGAGGGCGCGCGCAACGTGAGTTGGCCGCCATCGATGTGCTGGGCCCGGACCGCGCCGGTTCCGAGAATGAAGCGCCCCAGCCTGGCGTCGCTGATCCCCCTCGGATCGCGCACCTTGACCGCGGCCACTAGCGCTTCGACGTGGAACTCGTTGCCACCCAGGCCGTATTGAGGTGAGCCGGCCCCGCCCCAAATCAGCGCTTCGGCGTCGACGTACGGATACTTCCGCGTCGAACCCTCGACGATGAACAGCCCGACATTGGGGTCGAGCTGCCCCCATAGCTCTGCGCCCACGCTGTGTGGCTGAGCCGCGGCCTGAGACAGGGGTGCCAGAAGCAGTAAGGCGATCGTCGCGGCGAGCCCAAGGGCCCAACGTTGCGAGCGCCGAATCTTCCTGCTTGCATTGGCCCCCGATTGTGAATCATGGTCACCTGGCTCGGAGCGCCGTGGAAGCGCTGAGCCGGTTAAATCATGCACGTATCGCCGCTGTCTTGGATCGCTTTGACCTGTGCCATCGTCGCCGCGGTGATCATGGTCTACTACTTGATCTACCGTCCGCCCCTCAACGCCAGGGTCAAGGGCCTGATGATGTTGGGGGTCGGGGTGCTGCCCATCATGACCGCGATGATCGGCAACATGGAAGGCCTCGCGGCCACCGAGCATCAGGCCTTCTGCGGAAGTTGCCACACCATGGACATGCACATCGAGGACGCCAACGACCCCGACAGTTTGTCGCTTGCTGCCATCCACTCCCGCACCATCAAGTTCGGAGACAAGAGTTGCTACGTCTGTCACAAGGACTACGGGATGTTCGGCTACGCCATGACCAAGATTGGCGGCATGGGGCACGTGTACATGTTTCTGAGCGAGTACATGTGGTACGACATGGAGGAGGCGCTCCCCAAGATCCACATTGCCCGGCCCTTCAAGAACGACAACTGCATGCAGTGTCACAGTTCGACCGGGAGGATCTGGAACGACGTGGCGGACCATAAAGGACTTCTTGAGGACCTGCGCGCCGGAACGACGAGCTGCGCGAGCGCGGGCTGTCATGGGTACGCGCATCCTTTTAGCAAACCCGATGAAGAAACTCCATGGGACGCCGAGGCCCACTCGGCGCTGCAAGCCCCCGCACCGGAGGGAACATGAACCCGAGGGCCAAGGTAATACGATTCCTCGACACCGCTTCGAGGTCGCGGCTGATGGTGTACGCATGCGTGCTCGGGCTCATAGGCCTTGTGCTGATGAGCTGGTCGCTGTTCGACCAAGGTTGGATTCCGGTGATGGCTGCGATGTCCGTCGGCCAAGGTATTGGAACGCTATCATTCGCATTGTTTTTGGTCATCGTGATTATCGACTTGCGGCAGGCAGACTTCCGGCCTTCGGTGCCGCCCCGTGAACCAAAGACGCCTGACGCCGACTAGGCGGTCGAACGCCGCGCGCGCAGCGAGACGAGTCCTGCGCCTAGTCCGAGGATGCCTACGGCTGTGAGGAGCGATTCGCGGGGCACAAAAGGCATCAGCGCGAGACACGTGAGCGATCCCGCGACTGGAATCACTCGAGGCGCGCAAAATGTGCGCAACGATCGGCGGTCACGGCGCTTGATCGCGACCAGCGAAAGATTGACCGTGAAGAAGACGAGCAGGAGCAACAGGCTGGTCGTGCCAGCCAGATAGGTGAGCGAGCCCGACAGCGCTAGGGCGAGGGCGACGACGAGGACCGTGAGGATGGCCAAGTGCGGCGTCCGGCGACTTGGGTGCACGTTCCCGAGCGCCGACGGCAACAGACCTTGCCGCGACATTCCGTAAATCAGTCGGGAGCCCATGATGAAGTTCAGCAAGCCGGTGTTGGCGACCGCGAACAGCGCGATCAGCGTGAACAGTCGATCGGGGACGACATCGCTAGCGTGTTGCACGACGGACAGTAGCGGCGCTTTGGAATCGGCCAGCGTGTCGGGCGCTACGACGGTTGTCGCGACCACCACGACGACCAAATAGACAAAGCCGGTGACGACGAGTGCCAGCAAGATCGCGCGGGGCATGTTTCGCTCCGGGTCTTTAACCTCCTCCGCGACGTTCACCATGTCCTCAAAACCGATAAAGGCGAAGAAGCTCAGCGCGGCGCCGCTCGCGATCGTCGTCCAGCTCACGTGGCTGCTCGCCGCGATGGTTTCGCGGACGCTCAGGTCGGGAGCATCCGACAGGAAGAGAGCGCCGGCGATGATCACGATCAACAGTCCGGTAAGCTCTACCATCGTGGCGACGATGTTGATCGTGGACGATTCTCGCATGCCGCGAAAGTTGATCGCGGCCAGCAACATCAAGATACCCACCACGGTCACCGACCGTGGCAGCCCCGGAACGAGACCGTTCATGTAGCCGCCGAAGGCGACGGAGACGGTCGCCAAGGATAGGACGCCAGAGGACAAGACCACCCAACCGACGACGAGCGCCAGTCCCCGCCGCCCGAACGCTTGCTCGACGAAGAAGGACTCCCCGCCGCTCCGAGGGAAGCGTCCGCCGAGCTCGGCGTACGTGATCGCCGTTAGACCCGCCACTACAAGGGCGACGGCGAAGGCCGCCCAGCTCGCGGTGCCGGCCACTCCCGCGACCTTGCCGACGAGGGCATAGATGCCGGCCCCGAGGATGTCCCCGACGCCATAGAAAACCAGCGCCCAGAAACCAAGCGAGCGCCGGAGCTGTGGCGGTTGGGAGTCAGTCATCGCGATTAGGGCCGATTTCGTCCTTGGTAGGGGTCGTCTACCGCGCGAAGCGCTGGTAGGCTCCCCCACTCCATGAAGCAGACCAAGATCACTCTACAAGAGAACGAAATCCCTGAGCATTGGTACAACGTCGTCGCCGACATGCCCAACAAGCCGCTGCCCCCGCTCAACCCCGCCACGCAGGAGCCGATCGGGCCGGAGGCGCTGGCCCCGCTCTTCCCGATGGCGCTCATCGAGCAAGAGGTCAGCGAAGAGCGGTGGATTCCGATTCCAGAGCAGGTGCGAGACATCTACACCCAGTGGCGGCCGACACCGATGTTTCGGGCGCATGGCTTGGAGAAGGCGCTCGATACGCCGGCGCACATTTACTACAAGTACGAGGGCGTCAGCCCTGCGGGGTCACACAAGCCCAACACCGCGGTGCCGCAGGCGTTCTACAACAAGGAAGCAGGCGTCAAGCGGATCTCGACCGAGACAGGCGCCGGGCAATGGGGGAGCGCGCTGAGCTACGCGTGCCAGCTCTTCGGAATTGGCTGCGAGGTGTTCATGGTGCGGATCAGCTACGACCAGAAGCCGTATCGGAAGCTGATGATGAACACCTGGGGCGCGGAGGTGATCCCGTCGCCGAGCGAAACGACCGAGGCGGGGAGAAAGATCCTTGCAGACGATCCGGAGTCACCCGGGAGCCTCGGCATTGCGATTTCGGAGGCGGTAGAGCGCGCCGCGACCGACCCCGAGACCAACTACGCGCTCGGGAGCGTGCTCAACCATGTGCTCACGCACCAAACGGTGGTCGGGCAGGAGGCGCTCACGCAGATGGAGAAAGCTGGAGAGCTTCCCGACGTCGTGATTGCGCCGTTTGGCGGCGGCTCGAACTTCGCAGGGTTGAGCTTTCCGTTCCTCCGTTTGAACTTCGTGGAGGGCAAGAACATTCGCTGC
>CAXMRN010000081.1:0-5522 GCA_964195565.1 uncultured Polyangiaceae bacterium
CCGTTCGACCGATCAAGCGCCCCTCTCCGAGTTGGCCGTCTACTGCGCTCGGCTAGCGTGAACGAAAAGCTCCCCGTCCACGCCACGACTGACCTGCAGCGACCAGGGCCGACAACAGACGTCGCAGTCCCGAATCAACTCGCCTTCGCTCTGAGGATCGATGTAGACCTCGACGGCCTCAAAGCAGTACGGACAGGTCAGCAGCGCGGTGTCGTCCATCGCATTCGATGATAGCAGGACGATGAAATCGAAATCACTAGTCGGGGCGACTGGATTCGCACCAGCGACCTCATGCTCCTGCATTGCAGGCGGCTTCCCTGGACTTCCGATCCGCAATGAGACCCCAGCGAAGTGCTGCGTTACAAGAGCCCGACGCGCGGACCCTGCGCCGGCGACGACACGGACCAAACTCATGCCATGCGAGACAGTCGTGGTGTAAGGGTCGAGCTAGTACTGTAGCCCAAGCGCCTCGCGATAGCTGGAATCCCCGGAGGAGTTGTGGTTCCAATAGTCATCGATGATGGCGTGGGTGCGTACCGCCGTGGTCCGTTGGGGTCCCACGTTTTCTTCCCAAGCCTGAATGATGTAAGGGAACTCGGGCTCGTGATAGATGGTGAGCGTCCGTCTGATGTGCGCGTAATCGATCTGGACCGCAGAAACGGGATGGTCGACCAGGTCGGTCGCGACATTGTCTTTCTTGGTCACCTCCGCCGGGTACGGCCGCAAGCCTTTGTGACGCATCCGGATGTAGTCGAGGGCAGGGATGACCTGCTGCGTACCAGTTGGGATCTTCGAGGGATCGATTCGAATCTGTGACCATACACCGTCCTCGAGCGGAGCATTGGGAAGTATCGATTCTTGGTCGGAGTCGTCCTGAAAGTACGAATGGAGCTGGACGTGCAGTCCATCCTTGCGACGATTGATCTGACTGTACACGTTGCCGCACCACTCTTGCATCGAGCTGCTGACCTTCAGCGTTCGCGAATCCGTACTCGCCGCAGGCGTAAACGAAGAGGTCATCAGGGTGTACGGGTAGATACCCGTGTAGAAGCGACGATAGGCGTTGAGCTTGAGGACCGAGAGTGCGCTCGGCAAACCCCCGCGCTCCTGCTTGACTTGAGGGCCGGGGAGGAAGTCCTCCGTCACGAAAATCAAAACGGCCTCGCCTTCATGCTGCTCTCCGTAGCGAGCTTGGCGCAGCGCATAGCGCGTGAGCTCCGCAAACCCCCGGTACCAATAGCTATCGAAGCTCGCATGCCGCTGGGAGAACGATTCGGGGGTCGGTAGCTTCAGGGAGGACACTGCTGGACTCGACGACGCGCCGGCGTGCGCCTGGTCGCGTTCAGGAGCGCAACCAGACGCGCTTGTCGCGGCGAGAAGTAGCGAAAGAGCTATGCGGCTCATGTTGAACGTCTAAGGTCTTCAAACGGACGCGCAAGCCGACTTCACCCCGGAGCCGCCAAAGGCAAGAACAAGAAAAACCCGAGGTTGGCCAGAAAGTCGAGATGTCGCACAACGAGCAAACCTACTAGTGGATCCCTTGGTGGGCGGCTTTCTCGGCCACCTCTAGGCACACCGCTCGGGGCCGGGGCTTGTCGCACCCCCGAGCCCGCAGTAGTGTCGACCGGTGCGTTTCGATCATGTCTCGATCTCCAGCGTCGCCCATGTCGATGGTGCCGACCGCGTCACGTCCGAGGAGCTCGAAACGAAGCTTTCAGGGACCATGCGGCGGCTCGGCCTCCAGCCTGGTTTCCTCGAAGGGGTCACCGGCATCCGAGCGCGCCGGATGTGGGGCCTGGAGTTCCAACCTTCGCAGGCGGCGACGGCGGCGGCGGAGCTAGCGATTGAGCAGGCCGGCATCGACCGCAGTCGCGTGGGAATCCTGATCAACACCTCCGTATGCCGCGACTACATCGAGCCGTCGACAGCGTGCATCGTTCACAGCAACCTCGGTCTCGATCCGGACTGCGTGAACTTCGACCTCGGCAACGCATGCCTCGGCTTTCTCAATGCCATGGACATCGTCGGGAACATGATCGAGCGCGGTCAAATCGAGTACGGGCTAGTGGTCGACGGCGAGAACAGTCGCTTCGTCGTCGAGAGCACCATCGCACGACTAAACGAACCTGATCTAGATGAGGCGACGTTTCGCGAGAACTTCGCCACCCTCACCCTCGGTTCGGGCGGCGCCGCAATGGTGCTCGGGCGGAGTGATCGGGTACCCGATGGTCACCGCTTCGTCGGCGGCGTGACGTCGGCGGCGACTGAGCACCATCGACTCTGTCGCGGGCAGGTCGACCAGATGCAGACCAAGAGTAAAGAGCTGCTCATCGCGGGAATCACACTCGCAAAGCAAACCTACGAGACGGCAAAGCGCGAGCTCGGATGGAACCCAGACGTCGTGACTGAGTACATCTTGCATCAGGTGAGTCGGACGAACACCGACAAACTCGCACAGGCGCTCGAGCTTCCGACCGACAAGTTCATGCATGCCTACGTCGAGCTTGGCAATGTCGGGCCCGCGGCCGTTCCGATGGTGCTTTCAAAGGCAGCGGAGGCAGGGCGCATTCAGCCGGGCGACCGGGTGGCGTTGATGGGCATCGGCTCTGGGCTCAACTGCAGCATGTCCGAAATCATCTGGTAAGGGGCCCGTGAAGGTCTCCGAAGAGCTCTATCCGTTTGAACCGCACTGGCTCACCTTGCCGTCCGGTCATCGGATGCACTACGTCGACGAGGGCCCTCGAGACGCGCCGGTGGTCCTGATGCTTCATGGAAACCCGACTTGGTCGTTCTACTGGCGACGATTGATCTCGGCACTGCGCCTCAGTCATCGCGTCATCGCGCCCGATCACATCGGCTGCGGTAAGTCGGACAAGCCAGGCGATGACACCTACTCTTACCGACTCGCGCAGCGGGTGGAGGACATCGAAGCTTTGGTCGAGCAGCTCGGCCTCCAAGGCATCACGCTCGCGGTCCACGACTGGGGCGGCATGATCGGCATGGGCTGGGCGCATCGGCACCCCGATCTCGTCGCGCGCTTGGTCGTCCTGAACACCGCGGCGTTTCCGATGCCGTCGACCAAGCGCCTGCCCGCTTCGCTTTGGTTGGCGCGTGACACCAAGGCGGGCGCTCTGTTGGTGCGTGGTTTCAATGCGTTCGCCAGGGGTGCGACGCGGCTTGCAGTCACCCGTGTCAAGCTTCCCAAAGAGGTGCGTGACGGCCTCTGTGCGCCCTACGACAGCTGGGATCACCGCCGCGCGGTGCTCCGCTTCGTGCAAGACATCCCCCTCAAGGAGAGCGACCCGAGCTTTTCGTTGGTTCGCGACGTGGGGGAGCACCTCCATCAGTTCAACGACCGGCCCGTGCTGATCTGCTGGGGCGACCGCGACTTCGTCTTCGACGACCATTTCTTGAGGGTGTGGAAGACCGCGCTTCCGGATGCGGAGATTCACCAGTTTCCAGACTGCGGTCACTATGTCCTCGAAGACGCGCCCGAGGAGATCGAGCAACTCGTGCTCAGGTTTTTGGGAGTCGCCGAATGAGGCCCGATCTTTCGACGGTCGCCGACGTGCTGCCGCAGATGGCCGCAACGCAGCCCGAGACGACGGCCATCTACTTTCCGACGAAGCAACGGGACGCGGCGGGCGACCTCATCTACACCAAGGTCTCGTATCGAGAACTCGACGAACGCAGCAGCCGAATTGCCGCCGGTCTCCACGCCGTTGGAATCGAACGCGGTCATCGCGCCGCGCTCATGGTTCGACCGAGCCCTGAACTCTTCGCCCTCACTTTTGGAATGTTCAAGGCGGGCGTGGTTCCGGTGATGATCGACCCCGGTCTGGGCATCAAAGGGCTGAGCAAATGTCTGGCGCGCGCGCAGCCCAGCGCATTCGTCGGGATTCCAGTCGCGCACGCGGCTCGCATCGCCCTTGGCTGGGGCCGGGCAACGGTGGAGCGGACGATTACCGTTGGCGGCTGGGGTCTGGCGAAGCATACGCTCGCCCAGGTCGAAGCACTTGGCGCAAAACGGCTCGCCGCAGGCGATCGGCCCGTGCCCACCGGAGGCGACGAAGTTGCGGCCGTCCTTTTCACGTCGGGCAGTACGGGCCCGCCCAAAGGCGTCGTCTACCGGCACCGCCACTTCCTCGCGCAGGTGAAAGCAATTCGAGAAATGTTTTCGATCGAGCCGGGCGAGATCGACCTGCCTACGTTTCCGCTCTTCGCGCTCTTCGATCCCGCGCTCGGCATGACGACGGTCATCCCGGACATGGATCCGAGCCGGCCGGCCAGCGTCGAGCCGCGGAACATCATTGAGCCTATTCAGCGTTTCGGGGTAACGACCATGTTCGGGTCACCCGCGCTTCTCAATACGGTCGGTCGGTACGGTGAGCAGCACAGCATCAAGCTGCCGAGCTTGCGCCGTGTGATCGCCGCCGGTGCACCGATGCCAGGGCAAACGCTGGCGCGTTGGCATGCCATGTTGCCCGACGACGGCGACGTATTTCCGCCCTACGGAGCCACCGAGTCGCTCCCGGTGGCCTGTCTACCGGGACGCGAAATCGTCGCGAAGACCTGGGCCGAGACGGAAAAGGGGGCTGGTGTCTGCGTGGGCCTCCCGGTCCCCGACATCGAGGTGAAGGTGATCCGCATCAGCGACGACGCGATCGACACCTTTTCCAGCGATCTCGAGCTCGAAGACGGCGAGATTGGCGAGATTGCGGTTCGCGGCCCGATGGTGACCGAGGCGTACTTCGGAGACGAACACAATACGGCGTTATCCAAGATCCGGGACGGCGACTTCATCTGGCACCGCATGGGGGATGTCGGTTGGCGCGATCGCGAAGGACGCCTTTGGTTCTGCGGGCGCAAGAGTCATCGCGTGCTCGTCGATGGCGCGACGATGTTCACCGTCCCATGCGAGAAGATCTTCGATGCACACCCGGCCGTCTATCGTTCCGCGCTCGTCGGTCCCCGAGGGTTGCCGACGCTCTGCGTCGAGCTCGAGCCTGGACAGCGCTCGGCTGATTGGCCGGAGGTCGAGAGGCAGCTCCGCCACATCGCCCAGGCTCATCCGCAGGCGAATCGCATCTCGCGCTTCGTCCGGCACCCGAGCTTCCCGGTCGACATCCGGCACAACGCAAAGATCGGTCGCGAAAAGCTCGCGAAGTGGGTCGAGGCCAAAGGTCCATCATGACGATCCTCGTCACGGGCGGCGGAGGCTTCATCGGCCGTTCGATCGTCCGGGCGCTGCTCGATCGGGGTGAAAGGGTGCGCGTGCTCTGTCGCGGCGACTATCCCCTTCTTCGCGAATGGGGCGTAGACCTCATGCGGGGCGATATTCGCGAAGGCGATGTCGTGGCCGCGGCCGTCGAGGGCTGCGGCGCCGTCTTTCACACCGCAGCACACATCGACCTATGGGGCCCGTACGAAGCGTTCTTCAGCGTGAACACGCTCGGCACTCGCCACGTCATCGAAGCGTGCAAGAAGCATCGGGTACCAAAGCTCGTCTACACCAGCACGCC
>CAXMRN010000082.1:0-11551 GCA_964195565.1 uncultured Polyangiaceae bacterium
GCCCGGGGACACTTCGATCGAGTTCCAGATCCGCACCGCGAATACCACGGCGGAACTTCTGCTTGCCGTCCCCGCGGTGGTCATCATTCCGACCGATACCCGAGCAAAAACGCTCAATCTCACCGAAGAGCTCATCGCCGACGGCCAGCCCTATGGGCTGCCCTACATCCAGATTACCGCGATCCTCAACCCCACGAATGCTCCGCCCGCGACACCCACGCTCGAAGGCTGGTCCTTCGAGTTCGTCTGCGAAGCTGCGGAATGATCTGACCCCTGCTAGCATCCGTCCGGCGTGGCGGAAGCAGGGCGAAAGCTGAGCCTCGCTGCGTGGGTTTGGGTGTTGATCGCCGGCTTGGCGGTGTTCGAGCTCGTGGCGCACCCGTTGATCCGCGCAGCGATCCCTAGCGACGAGTCGTGGGAAGCGGCGTCGGCGTTCGTTCGCGAACACCATGCGCCATCGGACCGCATCGTGGCGGCCCCTTCATGGGCCGACCCCATCGTGCGCAGCTACCTCGGCGACCTTCAGTCGTTGCGCGCGGCGGCTCCATGCGACCTCGCTGGCATCGATCGCGTATGGGAGGTCGGCATTCGCGGTGCCACTTCACGTGACGAGCCCCCGACACTGGAGGAGCAGTTCGATGACGTTCGTGTTCGCATGTGGGCTATTTCCACCGACGAGGTTCTCTATGACTTCGTGGAAAACGTGGAGCGTGCGGAGGTCGAGCTCGTAGTCGACGGCGAGTCACAGGTCTGCCCTTGGCAGAAGGCGCCTCCATCGCGCGGCGGTCTTGGCCACGGACCCATGACGCCCCCGGAGCGCTTCGTCTGCGACTCGCGACGGCCGTGGCTCTGGGTCGGGGCAACTGTGATGCAGGACCTCGAGCTTCAACCGAGGCGTTGCGTGTGGCAGCACCCGGCCGGCACCGAACCCGTCCGCGTGACTTTCCCGGACGCGCCGCTCGGGGAGCGTTTGGTGGTCTACGGAGGCATCGACTACAACGCCGAGCGCAAACGAACGCACGGCCCGGTCACCCTGCGCGTCTGGTTCGACGACCAGTTGGCGGGAGAGCTCATCCACCGGGACGGAGACGGCTGGTCGCAGATCGAGATCGACACCTCGGTGCTCGACGTGGCGCACGCCGAGGTCCGCTTTGAGACCACCGCGGACGAGACCGCCGCCCGCCTGTTCTGCTGGTCTGCGTCCACGCGGCGAAGCCCCGCATTCGACGCGCCAGATCGAGTCGAGGGGGGGCGCCCATGACCGACGCTCGCGCGCTGACGAGGCGAGACCATCTCATCGGCGTCGCCTTGTGCGTCGGGTACGTGGCTCTCCTGGTCGCCACCGCCCAGGACCTCGCGATGTCGCGCGATGAGAGCTTCTATGTGCACGCCGCCAAGAGCTACGGAGGCTGGATTTCGCAGTTTCTCAGCGACCCGCTCATGGCGATGTCGCGCGAGCGCATCGATCGGGCGTGGGCGTACAACTGGGAGCACCCGGCCTGGATGAAGCTCAGCTTTGCCTGGAGCTGGCTAGCGCAGAGGCACTTGGGCCTGTTCCCCAGCGAGTCACTCGCGTTCCGCTTTCCGGGCATGCTCACCGCAGGCCTCCTGCTTTGGCTGATCTACGCATGGGGCGCGGCGGTGATGCGCAGGCCGGGGGCGCTCTTTGCAGCGCTCGCCTTCGCCCTGATGCCACGCGTTTTTTATCACAGTCATCTCGCTTGCTTCGACATCCCGATCACGTTCTTCGTGACGCTGACGGCGTACACATACTGGCGCGCCCTAGCGGACCGCCGCTGGGTCCCTTTCGTGGGTTTGACGTTCGGCCTGGCGCTGGCGACGAAGCACAACAGTTGGATGTTGCCTGGGATCTTCTTGATCCACTTTGCCTGGGTCCGCCTGGACCAATCGCGCGCCAATCGCCTCGAACGCTCTTCGATTGCATGGCTTCCCTCGATGCTAGTCATTGGACCGTTGACGCTGATCGGGACTTGGCCCTGGCTCTGGCACGATACCTGGGGCCGCCTCCTCAGCTACGTGACCTTCCACCTTCGGCACGTTCACTACACGTACCAGTATTTGGGCGTGAGCTACTTCGAGCCGCCTTTGCCGGCTTCGGCGCCCTTCGTCATGACGCTCTTCACCGTATCGCTCACGGTCCTCGCGCTCGCCCTGTTGGGTCTGTACGACCAACGCCAAGGGTTGCGGCCTTGGTGGCGCGTCAGGCCAGGGGATACCACTGGCCTCAGGACCGACGTGCTCTGGCTTGGTTGCATGGTCGCGCCGCTGCTCGCCATTGCGCTCCCCTCTTCGCCCATCTTTGGGGGGACCAAGCACTGGGTCGCGGCATATCCGTTCGTCGCGCTCTTCGCCGGTTGGGGTCTCTTGGCGATCACCGAGCGGGCCGAGCTGCAAGTCTGGATGGGTCGTCGCTGGCCATCGTGGGCGCTCGCCGTCTTGTGCCTCCTGCCGAGCGCCGTAGAAACCGCCCACAGCCATCCGTTCGGCCTTTCGCACTACACGCCCGTGGCGGGCGGGGTCCCAGGGGCGGCCGATCTCGGTATGAATCGCCAGTTCTGGGGCTTCACGACAGGGAGCCTCGCGGAGTGGATCACCGAGAAGCTCCCCGACGGAGGTTCGGTCTGGACGTGCGACACCACTGCTGGCGCCTGGGCGATGATGCAACGCGATGGCCTCATCCCTGCGAACGTGCGGGCGGCCTCGTCGATAGGCGCCGCAGATCTCGCGCTCGTGCACCACGAGGCGCACTTCGGTGAAGTCGACTATCAGGCATGGGTCGCATACGGGAGCGCGCAACCTATCTTCGTGCTCCGCTACGATGGAGTCCCGATCATCTCGGTGTATGAGAACCCCCGTACGACGGGACGGGACTAGGTCGAACCGCCGCTGGCTTTGTCGATGCCGGCGCGGGCCTTGTTCATCAGTGCGATCAGGCTCTCGACGATGCCGATGATCACGTAGGCAGCGAGCAGCCAGACCAGAGCCATCGACGGATGTATCTTCAGCGCGATCCACACCGTGACGCCAATCGCTACCGAGATAAACGCGACCGTTCGCCAGTTGAGCTTCAGATCTTTGAAGGAACGAAACGGCATCGCGCTCACCATGAAGACCGCGAGTGTCACCACGAGAACGGAAATAAGGAACGGCGAGAACGGCAGCTTTCCGGTTAGGGTGTTGGCGACCACGATTGAGATCAAGATGCCGGCCGCGGCTGGGATCGGGAGCCCTTGGGTGTACTTCCCAGGGGCATGAGGCTGCCCGTCGTCTCCGATTGCGGCGACGTTGAAGCGCGCGAGACGCACGGCGCCGGCCGCGACGAAGACGAAGCCCACGAGCATGCCGGCGGTCCCGAGCTCTTGGAGCGACCAGTGGTACACGAGGATCGCAGGCGCGACGCCAAACGAGATCACGTCGGCGAGAGAGTCGAGTTGAACGCCAATCGCGCTTTGTGTCTTGGTCAGGCGGGCGACTCTCCCGTCGATCCCATCGAAGAACAGGGCAAAGACGATGAGAAGCGCCGAGCGATAGAAGTCATCGCTGGTGGGGTGATCTGACAGGATCAGAATCGCGTAGTAGCCGCACAGCACACTCGAAAGTGTGAAGAGGTTCGGCAGTATGAAGAGGCTCTTCTTGAGGTCGACTTTCACACCAGACTCGAATCTTTCCGCTCGATCGCAGGCCACAGGCTACGAGACAGGGAATTCCATGTCCACTCGTTGTGTCGTATCACGGAGACCCTGCGGGTAACAGGGCGGCGTGAAGCGCGCCAAGCCCAAGGTTGCGCAAGCGAAACTCACCCTGGGACTCATATAGTTGCTCGAGCGACTTCGACGCCCGGTCTGGGCGACCCGCGAGGAGATCGAAGAGTGCGGCGGCCTCCTGAGTACCGAATCCGCCGGCGTCGCGATACGCGACCAAGGCGTCTTCACGTTCGTCGAGGGCTTTGCCCCAGCCATGCAGCGCCAGCCAGCCCCAATACGCCTGGAGCTCGACCTGAGCGAACCCTTCGACGAACGGACGCCGGTGAATCGAGTTCCATCGAGCTTTGTAGAACACGCGCGCGGTGAGAGGAGGCGCCACGAGGACGCCATCGTGCACGGCGCCGTACTTCTCGAGGACCGAACGAATGCCCCCGAGCACGCCAGTCTCGTAATCGTCCTCCGCTTCGTGAGAGCCATCGCCAAACACACGCACGAACTCTTCGACAGCGGTGGCTCTCATCGCGGCGAGGGCGGACGCCCCATGCTTCTCGATGAGGGCGTCGTTCGCGTGGTGGATCGCCGCTTGCCGTTGGTCGAAGTCGAGGCGTTCATACGGCGGATTCGCCTCGGCTCGACCATGATCGAGGAAGAGCCCTCGCAGGGCCCGCGCCTCAGCCGTCTCGAGGGCCTCCGAAGCGAGCGCTCGGTCGAGCTGGATTGCGTCGGAGGCCGCGGCGCGGTCGAGCACCAAGCTCGGCATCTCCCACGGGTCCACCGGCTGCGGAATCGCCAGCATGGCACCGGTCATACCCGCCGCCACCAACCATATGATGAGCTTGAACCCCGACTCACTCATGAGCGGCCAACCTTACCATGGCCACGTCGGCTGCCCGCATTTCGATGCCTGCTAGGCTCCCTCTCCGATGAAGGTCAGCGTTCACTACTATGCGGCCGCCAAGGACCTCGCCGGGTGCGAAAGTTCCACCTTCGAGTTCACGCCGTCCAGCATTCCGCAAGCAGAGCTGCGGAGCGCGGTCATCGACCGACTCCCTTCGCTCGCGGCGTTCCTCGAGCGCATGCGGCTCGCGGTAAACGGCGACTTCGTCGACGCGTCTCAACGGCTTCAGGATGGCGACCGAGTCGACGTGCTGCCGCCCGTGGCAGGGGGCTCACCGGTCACTCTGTGCAGGATCACCGATCAAGAGATCTCGCTCGATGAAGTTCGCACGATGGTGGAGCACCGAGGCGCGG
The DNA here is from genome assembly GCA_964195565.1 of uncultured Polyangiaceae bacterium. Classification (GTDB taxonomy): domain Bacteria; phylum Myxococcota_A; class Polyangia; order Polyangiales; family Houyiibacteriaceae; genus SG8-38. The sequence goes on from CAXMRN010000082.1 coordinate 4,977, forward strand.
GTGGGATCTGCATCTTCCATGGAGTCGTCCGTGATCACGCCGACGGGAAAGAGGTCGCTCGGCTCGAGTACGAGGCCCATGAAAGCCTGGCGGACAAAGAGATGAAACGCGTCCTCGAGGGCGTCGTTGCAGAGCATCCGGGCGTCAGAATCGCCGCGGTGCATCGGGTTGGCTCCCTCGGCATCGGCGATGTCGCAGTCTGTGTGGCGGCAAGTGCCGCACATCGAGACGAGGCCTTCACGGCCTGCCGCAAAGCAATCGATCGAATCAAAGAAACCGTACCGCTCTGGAAAAAGGAGTGGGCCCGCGATGGCGACGCCCACTGGGTCAACCTCGACGGCTAGGCTCCGACGAGGCTTCGCAGGTCCGCGCGCAACCCCTCATCCAACACGCCCACGCAGGTGAGGTAGGCGTTGTTCGGGTCGAGGGAGGTCTGCACCGCGCGTTGGATATCGGAAGGCACGACCTGTGCGACTTGCCCCGCCATCGTCCCGAGTTGCTCTGGGATCCCAAACAACGCGCTGGTCCCTACGAAGTGAGCGGCATCCTCGGGGTCGTCACGAACGGTGCGAAGGCCCCACAAATAGCGGCGTTTCGCCTTCTCGATCTCGTCTTCGGTGGGAGGGTGCCGCCGTAAGTCGTCGATCAGCTCCAACACCGTCTCGACCAACAGGGGAGCTTTCTTGTGCTCGACGGACGCTCCGAAATCGAAGACGCCGCAATCCTCGAATGTGTCGTTCCCCGCGAAGGCCTCGTATGCCAGCCCGCGCTCCTCACAGATGGTCTGGTGGACACGCGTGCTCAACCCGTCGTCGAGGATGCGCGCCAGCAACAACAAGACCGGAGCCTCCGGGCTCGCGACCCCGGGCGTGTGAAACGAGAGCCGTACATCGGTCTGGCTACCGTGCTCATGTACGTAGGCGAACCGATCTCGCGCTCGGCTGCGAGGTGGGGCGCTGGGCGCGATGTGGTCGCCGGCGGGCATTCCGTCGAAGGATGATCGAATCGTGTCACCGAGCTCGGTCGGATCGAATGCGCCTGCCACGCAGATCACGGAGTTGAGCGCTGCGTAGTGATCGGTGTGGTGTCGTCGCAGGTCGGCGCTTTCGAAGCGATCCAAATTGTGGAGCGGACCGGCGATCGAGAAACCGAGCGGATGGTCGGGGTACAACAGCTGCCGCGACACGTTGTCGATGTCGATCTGATGACCTTCCTCGTTGAGCTCTTCGAGAAGTTCCTCGCGAATGATCTGCTTTTCCGTGTTGAGCTCGGTCAACAGCGGCTGGCGTAGCACCTCCGCGAGTAGCTCGGCGCCCTTGTTGATGGTCTCGCTCGGGAGCGTGAGATCGTAGCTCGTGAAGTCGACGTGCGTGGAGGCGTCCAGAGTCCCGCCAAGTTGCTCGATTGCGAGGTTGAGCTCGTGTGCTGCGGGGTGCGTCTCGGTGCCGCGGTAGAGCATGTGCTCGAGAAAATGACTCAAGCCGTTGGTCTGGGTGGTCTCGTACCGTGAGCCGACGCGAACGAAGAACGAGACGGTGGCCGATTGTAGGTGCGGCAGCGGAATGAGGCGCACCTGCAGGCTGTTGCCGAGCCTCAGCGACTCGGTGGGTAGCTCGCGAAAGCTCACTCCGTTAACTGCGGCCATCCTGATCGGGGAGCGCGTGTACGCGAAGAGCCTTGTCGTCGGTTGCTCTTGCACGAAGCTGCTGAATGTAGAGGTCTACGGTCTCTTTCTGCTTGAGAGTCTGCAAAACCTCGCGGGTGGTTTCCCGGACCGAGTCGGTGAACGCCGCTTCGTCCGGACGCTGCCGATCGATGAGGCGGAAGATCACCCATTCACGTCCGAGCTTGACGGGGGCGGCCGGGAAGGCGTCCCCTTCGGGGAGTGCGAACACCGCGTCGAGTAGGGCGGCCGTCGACAAACCGGGCACCGGCGTATCCGAGCGGCCGAACTCCTCCGTCTCTTCGAGGCTTGGCGCAAGTGCGGACTCCCCGCCCGCCTTCTTGGTCGCAGCGGCCAGGCTCTGGGTGACAGCGTCGTCGTCTTTGCTCTGCCGCCATTTCGTGAGCGTGGATGCGGCGGCTTCGCGTGCACGGGCTTCGAGCCAGTCGGCCCGGTACAGGTCTTCGGCAAGCTCGCGTTTGGCCGCGTCGACAGGAACATCGCCTTCACGAATCGCGAGGACCTTGATGATGTGGAAGCCGTAGGAGGTCTGCACGACCTCGGAAACCTCGTCGACGTCCATCGAAAACAGCGCCTCGTCAAAGGGCTCGGGCATCGTGCCCTTCTTGAGAAAACCAATGTCGCCGCCGTTCTTTGCGGTGATCTGGTCGCCGCTGTGCTTGGTGGCGAGCGTGGCGAAATCCTCGCCCTTGGCGGCCCGCTTCTGCAGTGCTGCGGCTTGCTTCTCGGCCGCTGCCTTCTGCTCGTCAGTGGCGTAGCTGCCTGCCTTGACGAGGATGTGCCGAGCGTGGACCTGCTTCTCGAGGTTGGTGTACCGGTGCTTGTTGGTTTCGTACTCCGCCGTGAGACGGTCTTCGTTCGCTTTCACCCACGCGGAGAGCGCGGCTTCCGACGTGTCGGGCTTCTGCTTGATGTAATACGCAGGTGAGAACCGAACGTAGCTGATCTTGGCGTTGTCGTTCTCACGAACGTAGTCGTCCCAGATCTCTCCCTCGCTGACGTTGACCGTCGACGCGACGAGCTCGCGCATTTGCGCAGCCAGGTATTCGTCGACCTGCGCGTCGGCAAACTCGCCGACGCTGCGACGAAGACCGTTCTGAATGTAACGCTCAGCGAGGTCCTTGTTGAACGCGCCTTCTTTGTCCGTGAACGAAACCGGAATCTCCCCCTGGGGAAGCATCGGCGGCGCTCCGACTCCTAGCGAGAGGAGAATGATGCCCTCGTTCACGAACCGCGTCATGACCTCTTCCTGGCTGACATCGAAGCCCACGTTGCGTGCCTCGCGCGCGAGCAGCGTGCGGTCGATCAGACCATCGAGGACCAACTCAGGGAGTCGCATCGAGCGCTGCGTCTCTTCGGGGAGCCTCCCGAAGTTGGCAACCGCGTAGGCCGCCTCGAAGTCGCCGTAGCTGAGTGTCTGGTCGTAGACGCGCGCTAGGTAGGTGCTGCCTCCCGCGGCGCATCCTTCGGCCTGCCCACCTCCGAACTGGAGAGCGAACACCGCCGAGAGCAGCACCACGAGTAGAACTAGAAAAAAGCCTTTGAACTTATCAATCATCGCCAATTTGCCGGTTAAAGAGGCCGAACCATAGAGGAGAGGTCGGCTCGCGGCAAACTGCGGTTTTTCTCGCCACCGATAGCCCGGGAGTTGGCTTGATCTGCGCAGGATTCTACACTCCGGCCCGTGACCCAACGTTCGAGCCTACCGCCGCTGAAGAAGAACGATGGCAAGTACGGCTTGATCGCCTTGCTTCTCCTGCTCGCCGCCGCCGGCCTCTGGTTCTTCGTCAAGGCCGAAGACTCCCAGCCGCCGGCCGAGGTCGCTGAACCGATTCCCGAGGCGCCGGCGCGGGAGCAGTTTGCCGCCGAGATCGAGATACCCGAAGAGGACGCGGGGTCCGGGGACGACGAGGGCGCGACCCAGGCTCCCGAGCCCACCCGATCCTCACAGACGCGGCCCGAGGATTGGATCTGTCGCGGCAACATCCAAGCCTCGCAGCTGAGCGCCGTCATCAAGGGCCAGCCAAGCAAACAAGTGCAGACTTGCTACGAGCGAGCGCTCAAGGACAACAATCTGCTCCAGGGCTCGATGACGGTTCTGCTCACCATCGGAGCCAGTGGCAGCGTGCGCGCGGTTTCGGTGGACGGCACGCTCAGAGACCGGCAGGTGTATGCCTGTGTGAAGCGTGTTGCCAAGACTTGGAAGTTCCCGAAGCCGAGCGATGGGTGCGTGCGGACCTCGGTACCATTTCAGATGATGCCGAAGCTCTGACTCGCTCAGCTGCGCGCGAACCGCAGGGCGTCGTCGACGTCATCTGGGCTACCCATGAACACCGGGGTTCTCTGATGGAGCTCCGTTGGCTCGATCGTCACGATCCTGTTCTCGCCGTCGGAAGCCGTGCCGCCGGCTGCCTCGACGAGGAACGCCATCGGAGAGGCTTCGTAGAGCAGCCGGAGCTTTCCGCGCTTGTTCTTGTCGTCCGCCGGGTAGACGAAGATGCCGCCACGCAGCAGCGTCCTGTGCAGGTCAGCGACCATCGCGCCGATATAGCGCAACCGATACGCTTCCTTGTTGTCCGAAGGCGCCTTGATCCAATCGACCCACTTCCGAATGCCTTCCGACCATCTGTGGTAGTTGCCCTCGTTGATCGAGTAGACGCCGCCGCGTTGCGGGATCCGAATGTTCGGATGCGACAAGAAGAACTCTCCGACGCCCGGGTCGTAGGTGAACCCGTCGACTTGATCGCCGGTTGAGTACACCAACATGTTCGAAGACCCGTAGACCACGTAGCCCGCAGCCACGATGTCGCTTCCCGGCTGCAGCAGGTCTTTCAGCGTTCCAGGCGTTCCGTCCGGTGTCAGCCGCCGGTGAATCGAAAAGATGGTCCCGATCGAGGCGTTGATGTCGATGTTGCCTGACCCATCGAGAGGGTCGAACTGAAGTACGTACTTGCCCTGCGGGTACTCCGAAGGGATCTGAATCGGGTCCTCGACCTCTTCGCTCCCCATTACGCAGACGTGACCCCCCGCCTCGACGGTGCTCACGATCACGGTGTTGGCGAAGTCATCGAGCTTTTGGACCTGCTCCCCCTGGACGTTGGTCGTTCCGGTACGGCCGAGGATGCCCGACAGTCCCGCTTTGCTGACCCGGCTGCCTATGATTTTGGCCGCCAAGCTTATTTGCTGGAAAAGGCCTGTGAAATCCCCGGTCGCTTGGGGCATGCGGCGCTGGCGATCGAGCAGGTGGCGTTCTAGGGTAGTCCCGATGGGGCTATCGCGTGCTGGACCTATCGATAATGGGCGGCTCATCAATGCCGGACATACCAGAGCGCTCTGTTGCGCGCTAGGACTCCCTAAATAGGGGTACCTATCCATGGTTGGAATACTGTAAACTTACCGTGTTGGGGAAGTTGTGACGAACTTTGGAAAGTGGCTCGACACCGTTCAACGACGGCGATCCGGGATTCCCCGAGTTCGCAGCGTTCGCGGCCTCCCGGGCGTCCTCGCCCGTGGCGATCTCAGCGTCGTCTACCAGCCGATCGTGTCTCTCGAGACAATGGAACCCTTCGCCTACGAAGCGTTGGTTCGAAGCGACTCGCCTCACTGGATCAACCCACCACAGCTCTTCGACGAAGCGATCAAGTCCGGGTACGTCGGGGCGCTCGGCCGCGCGATTCGTGAGATTGCGACCGCGCATTGCACCGAGGCGCCACTGTTCCTCAACGTGCACCCCAACGAGTTCGATGAGTCGTGGCTCGTCCAGCCGGACGATCCGATCTTCATACACGACCAGCCAATCTATCTCGAGGTGACCGAGTCGGTTCCGCTCACTCACTTTGCCTATTGCCACAGCGTCCTTCGCGAGATCCGTGGCAAGGGCGTGTCGCTCGCGGTCGACGACCTCGGCGCCGGCTACTCGAACTTGAAGTACATCGTCGATCTCAAGCCGGAGGTCGTGAAGCTCGATCGGACGCTGGTCGCCGATCTCGCAGACGATCGCCGCGCACAGGTATTGGTGCGCCACATCGTGCGGCTCTGTCACGAGCTCGGCGCCCGCGTGGTAGCCGAAGGGATCGAACAGGAAACTGAAATGAAGGTCGTTGTCGACTGCGGCGCCGACTATGGACAGGGCTACTACTTCGCGCGCCCCGCGTACCCTGCACCGGGCGTCAGCGCTACGCCGCGCGCGGTGATGAGCAAGGGCGCCTGACCGCAGGCTTCAGAACGGGACGGCCTGGTAGCTGACATCGCCAGCTTCGTGGCCCTGCACTTCGAGGATCCCGCCCACACGCTGGCCTTGGGGACCGCGCTGCATGGCGACGACGAGGTCGACTGCGCCGCCTACCAGTTGTGCGACGCAGCTCCGGTCGGCCCCACCGCATCCTGCTGCCAGCATCAGCCCTTCGATGGCGTCCTTCGTGCTCCAGCAGTGAACTCCGAGGAGGTGTCCCGGCTCGCCTCCAAGGACGGCCGTGAGCGCCGTCATCGTATCGGCGCCGGCGAGGTCATTGATGACGAGGTGCTCGGCCTGGAGGCGGGTTCCGTGCTCGATCGCCTCGCCAAGCGAGATTCCTGAATCCGCTGCCGTCAGCGAGACGATCCGGTCGCGGTCGATTTCGAGATCGGGAACCGCCTCGATCGCGACGACGTTCTCGGACTCGGGGAGCTCGTTGGCCAACGCGGACATCACCTCAGAGACGCCGGAGCCGCGAGGGCCCGCCACGACGATGTTGCGGCATTCCGCTACGGCCTTCGCGAGGTATGTGGCGGCGTCGCTGCTCATCCAACCCGCTTCAGCCAGTTGGTCCAGTGATTTTGCGCTTCGGATCCGCAGCTCGATCACGGGACCCTTCGCCACCAAGGGCGACTGCAGGATCGTCAACCGCGGGCC
>CAXMRN010000083.1:0-11168 GCA_964195565.1 uncultured Polyangiaceae bacterium
TCAAACAGCAAGATCGAGTTCGTGGGGGCCAAGGTGACGGCGAGTCATCCGGGCGGCTTCACCGATTTCTCCGGCAAGGTTGATCTCGGCCTTCCAATCGAAAAGAGCCAGATCGAGATCACGATTCAAACCGCGTCCCTCTACGCCGACAAGGAGAAGCTCACAGGGCATCTCAAGTCGCCCGACTTCTTCGATGTCGGTAAGTTCCCGACCGCAACCTTTCGTTCGGCGGAGATCGCGAAATCGGGTGACGCCTACACCGTAGCGGGCGACCTCACGCTGCACGGGGTGACCAAGCGAATCAGCTTCCCGGCCACCATCCAGGCGACCGACGCGGAGCTCAACGCGAATGCGGAGTTCTCAATCAACCGGCAGGACTTCGGGATCAGCTATCCCGGAATGCGTGACGATCTCATCCGTGACCTAGTTGTCATCAGATTGTCCGTGAAGCTTCGCCGCGAGGGCTAGTCGCCGGCCATCGGCGGCCAGGGTTGCAGCTCGAGGAGGTCCTTCACCTTGATCTTCCCAGTCTCACGGACGCCGGAGGCCGCGTCGGCGATGGTCCAAGAATGGGTGGGCTGCCCCATCGGCTGGGACTCGACGAAGATACAACGAAGCTCGCCGTCTTCGAAGTGGCACTGCTCTTGGATGGCCTGAAGCAACTGCATGTTGTGCAGGTGTCCTTCGCCGAAGTTCCAGCCAACCACAATCCCTGCGACCAGCTCGCCATCGAGGTATTCGTAGTCATCGATGTTGTCCACGGCCTTGGGCAGTAGTGACTGCAAGCAGCGTCCGTGGAGGTGCATCGCCCGAAAGCCCAGCACCTTCGACGTCGTCGCGACGATCGTCTCGTCATCGAGGAACTTGCTGAGCTGTTCTTGAAGCCTCGGAGCCGCCTTGGTCAGGTGCTCATCGAGCTTCTTCGAGGAGTCGCCCTTGAACAACCACACGCTATAGGCCCAGTTGCCCGCGTAGTATCGCATCGAACACAGGAACGAGGCGCGTGAGGGTACGAGGTTTCCGAAAAGCGGCAGCCCGACCAGCGCGACGGCCAAGTAGGCGATCAACAGAGGCGACTCGATGCTGAACGCGCTCACGTCGGCGTAGTGCCCGAACAACACGAAGGCGCCGTACACCATGATGACATTCCATTCGATCGGAACGCCCATTGGGATGCTGCTCGTGATGAAGATGTGAAAGCCGAGCATGACCGCAAGCGCCACAGTCGTGCTCACGCCGCCGTCGCTAAATACCAGCACGATCGGGAACGTCAGCTCCACTGCGGTTCCGGCGTGCGCCATGAAGTGCGTGAGGCGGGAAGGGCGGAGGTCGTCCGGGTAGCTGCGATAGAAGACCTTGCGGAGGGACCCGATCTGGGTGAGCGGGCTGTTGCTCTGCATCACCGCGACGACGGATGGAAAGTGATGATTGAGCTTCGAGGTCGCGGCCCACATCCAAATGGCGACCCAGACGAGTTTCGACCCGGCGAGCCAGTCGCCGGCGAACATGAAGCAGACCAGGGCCGTGTAGTAGTGCTCCGCGCGTGATGCGAGGAAGATCGTCTTGTCGGTGAGCCCGAGGAGAGGGAGGAGAACGAGCGTCGGAATGAAGAGGTCGACGGAGAGTTCGGGCGCGATCAACGCGCGAAACAAGAACGCGATGTGCGCCACGTACAAGGCGACGTCGAGCACGGTGCGCCTGGGGCCGCCGAAGATTGGGATCCCGGGGAACAGGGGCATCTTGATCGTGCCCGGTCTGCAGAAGTAGAGCGCGCCGCCGAACGGCGGATTGTATCGACCCGTGAGCGGCCCGCTGCCGCAGCCGAGGCCGAGCCCTTCGAACGCCATGCTCCAGAGCACCGCTTTTTGAAACGCAATCGGCTCGTAGTACCAGGAACCGAAGCTACCCAGTTCGCCCAAGCCCGGCGTGAACGAGCAGAAGAAACTCCACGCCCAGACGTAGAACACGATCTTCAAGATGTAGACGATGTAAATGGGCGAAGGGGTTCCGTAGCCCTGCAGCGCCCAGGATTGGCACACCATCTTTACCCGCTCCGGGAACGGCTTTGCCTGCCAGTCGCCGATGTCGTACGGGGGGAGGATGGGTTTGAGAAGAGCCATCGGTCGCATGCTATCGATCTGCCGGCCGCCTGTCACCGCGGTCGCAGCGAGGCCGGCGCAAACATTGCGCCGCTACCCAATTGGCCGGTCTGGCCCTAACGAGTCTCCTGTGCGAGATTGATTTGGTAGCGAGGATGCGATGGGTAAGAAGGACAAGCAGGACTCTCCACAGGAGAAAACCACAGCCGCCATTGAGAGCGACTCGACGAAATCCAAGCAGTCAAAGCTGAAGAGGGCGGAATACGATCGAGCCTTGGCGGATTTTCAGGTGGAGTTGGTGAAGCTTCAGAAGTGGATTCGCACGCAAGGGCTCAAGGTCGTCTTGATCTTCGAAGGCCGTGATGCTGCGGGGAAGGGCGGGGCGATCAAGCGCATCACACAGAGCCTCAACCCGCGCATCTGCCGGGTCGAAGCGCTCGCCACGCCGACGGAGCGTGAGCGGGCCCAGTGGTACTTCCAGCGCTACGTGCAGTATCTTCCGGCGGCAGGTGAAATGGTTTGCTTCGACCGGAGCTGGTACAATCGCGCGGGCGTCGAACACGTCATGGGCTTCTGCACCGAGCAGGAGTATCGTGAGTTTCTCCGCTCGTGCCCCGAGTTCGAGCGCATGCTCGTCCGCTCGGGGATTATCTTGATCAAGTACTGGTTCTCCGTCAGTGACGAAGAGCAAGAGCGCCGCTTCCAGAAGCGAATCGAAGACCCTATCCGGCGCTGGAAGATCAGCGAGATGGACTTGAAATCGCGCAGTCACTGGGTCGACTACTCCAGGGCCAAAGACGAAATGTTCGCGCACACCGACATCAAGCAGGCGCCTTGGTACGTCGTGCATGGTGACGACAAGCGGCGCGCGCGCCTCAACGTGATCGCGCACCTCCTCAGCTTGATCCCCTATCAAGAAGTGCCCCAGCCCCACCTGGCGCTTCCCGAACGGCAGCACAAGATCAAGTACATGCGGCCGCCGATGGACGACCAGACCTTCGTTCCCGAAGTGTTCTGAGTCCGGACGCGCCATGGTCTATTGCGGCCAAGCCGCTCCGGCCCCACAATCGAACGGCTCGCCCCTTCTTCCAGATCTTCCCATGACTTCCGCTTCCCGCCCGCGCCGGCATCGCCGCGCCACCGTTGCTTTGAGCCTCTTCCTATTGGTGGGGGTGGGATGCACCGGACTCCTTCAGAACCTCGGAGCACGGTGGGTCACGCGCCAGATCGCCGCGGAGTTCAATCTCGACGAGGCGCAGACCGAGGCCACACGGGCTTCCGTCGACCGAGTCATGGCAGCGGCCCCCGGCGCACTGCGTGGCCGGGTCGACATGCTCGTCGCGACCGTCGACGCCGCCATCAGCAAGGGCCTGACCGAGAAGAAGCTCCTTGGGATGGAGCGGCAGGTGGACGCCCTTCTCGACATCATCGCTGGGGCCATCATCGACGAGGCCGCCCCGATCATGGCGACCCTCCGGGACGAGCAAATCGACTTTGTCGAAGCCCGCATCGGCGTGCGCCTCGATGAGGCGAGAGAAGAGCTCGCCCAGCCGAAGGAAGAACGACTCGAGGAGCGCGAAGATGCCTTTGTCGAAGCGGTCGAGGACTGGTTGGGCAGCTTCGCTGACGGGCAGGAACAAGCCCTGCGCAGGTTCGTCGCCGGCCTTCCGGACGAGGCCGCCGCACGCCTCGCGACCGACGAGCGTCGTGTGGAACGAATGAGCGCTCTATTTCGGAAGCATCCAGGCGCGAAGGCGATCCGGGACGGCCTCTGGACCGAGTGGAAGACCCGCGAGGACTGGGGCCCGCAAGCCCGGCCGCCCCAGGCGCGAAGAGCGGAGGGCCGCCAAGCCCTCCTCTTCGTCTACGGCCTCCTCAACGCCGACCAAAAAGTCCACGCCAGCGAACACCTCCACGAGCTACACGACAAGGTAAAAACCTTCCTACAACCCAAAGCGTAAAAAGGGGTCAGACCCCTTTTCTTAGAAGAGCCAGCCTAAAAAGACCTTGAAGACGTGGGTATTCGTGCGGAAGACCGTCTTCGTGATGCTGTTGATGCCGATGGTGTAGTTGACATCGAAGTTCAGCGGGCCGAGGTCGAACTGGGCGCCCATGCGCGCCCCCGCGAGGTAGGGCGCGATCGTATACCCCGGGACGTCCCCCGGACGGAACTGGAGCCCCTTTCGCTGGCCGTCCAGCTCCACGAAGCCCCGGATGTTGAAGGTGTTGACCAGGCCTCCATAGACGAAGATTTTGAAGTAAGGGTTCGCGTAGGGGCGGTAGCCGGCGGTCAGCGGGATCTCCATCTGGTTCATCCTCACTCTTTGGCCGGTCAGCAGCGCTACGATGTCAGGGTCTTGTCCCTGCGCTATGGCGATCAGCGTGAGCTGTTCTCCGTAAGTGAAGTAGAACCGACTGAAGCCCGCATTCATTTCCACGAAGACTTTGTTGTCGAACGTGACGCGCGCGCCGATTTGCATGCCCCAGTTGAAGAAGCTTGACGGGGTCTTGCCGCCCACGGTGCCGATGAATGCGCCTGGGTCGGGCGGTTCTCCCTCATAGAGGTCGATAGTTGGAACCCGGGGTACGAGCGTCGTGCTACCGATTCCGACGGCGATCTTGATGTCCAGCTTGGGGACGGCGGACGCCGAGCTCGGCGAGAGCCAGACCGCGGCGCAGAGGGTGAGAAGGGCGAGGGCAGGGAGGATTTTCTTCATTGCATCAGTCCGTTAGGCGGGGAAGTAGTAGTCCTTGCCGTCGATGACGAAGCGCTTGTCCATGATGCGAGGCCACATCGGTTTCACCTTGAGCTTGTTCTTCTGCCACTCCTCATGCTCTTCGTGGAGCTTGTCGTAGAGCTCCGGCATCTGCTCCTTCAGATTGATCTCTTCGGACTGGTCGGTGATGAGATTGTAGAGCTCGGCCCAGCCGTCTCGCGTGCTGAGGATCATCTTGTAGTCGCCGTCCCGGATCGCCCAGATGTGATCGGCACGCCAGAAGAGCGACTGGTGGGGACGCTCCTTGTTCTTGCCTGTCACGTAGGGAACGAGGTCGACGCCGTCGTACTCACGGTCGTCAGGCAGGACGCCGCCCGCTGCGGCGACCGAGGTCGCAAAGATGTCGGTCGAAGACACGGGGTACTCGTACCGCGTGCCGGCCGGAATCTTGCCCTTCCACTTCATCATGAAGGGCACCCGGATCCCGCCTTCGAACTGCGTGAGCTTCCCTGCCTTGAGTGGGCCGTTGTCCGTGGCGTGGGTGTATGAAGCGCCGCCGTTGTCGCTGATGAAGAAGATCAGCGTGTCGTCTTCGATGCCGAGGTCTTTGATTTTCTGGCTGATCGCACCAATCGCGTCATCGAGAGACGAAATCATCGCGTAGTAGACTCGCTTGTTTTCGTCTTCGACTTGCGGGTACATGCAGTAGTACTCGACCGGCGCCTGGAAGGGCACGTGAGGCGCCGAGAACGCGCCGTAGATGAAGAAGGGCTCGTCCTTCTTCTCCTCCATGTACTCCAACATCTCGTCGCGTAAGGCATCGGTCAGGTATCGGTCTTCGATGATTTTCTCGCCGTTGCGCAGGATGGCCGCCTGGTCTTTGCGCCCGGTGTTCCATTGGTGCTGCGCGCTGAAGGCCTTTTGCTTGTGGTTGATCACACCGGACCAGTTTTCCTTGGGCGTGTACAGCGACGAAGCGCCGTAGAAGCCGTACTGGTAGTCGAAGCCACGGGCCGCGGGGATCTGCTCGCGGTGAACCCCCAGGTGCCACTTGCCGATGAGCGCCGTGTCGTAGTCGTACTTGTGGAGGATCTCCGAGAGCATGATCTCGGAGGGGGGCACGCCTTGCTTGTGCACCTGCCACGCCGACGGGAACGACGGCTTGGCCTTGACCTTGAACTCACCGGTATCGACGAGCCATCGACCCGAGATGTACTCGACGTAGTTGCTCGGATAGAACTCCATCACCTGCGTTTCGAAGCCGTACCGGTTCTGGACTCGGCCGGTCATCAGGCCCGCGCGGGCTGGTGCGCAGGTGGGCGCCGTGGCGTAGCCCTCTTCGAAGACCACGCCTTCCTTCCCGATCTGGTCGATGTTCGGGGTACTGATGTGTTCGACGCCGTAGGCGCTCACTTCGTACGGGCCGAGATCGTCGGCGACGAGCAAGATGATGTTGGGCGGGCGCGTCTTGTCGACTTGGATAGGAGCCTCGATGAAGGCCGCCTTGCTCTCTTCCATGCCCTTGTCCCACTTGATGCGCCATTTGACGCGAGTGATGGAACAACTGACGAGGATCAACCCCAGGCTCACCAAGAGAAACGCACGGAGGTAGCGATAGTTCATGATTCCTCGGCGATACCTACACCCGTCCGTTGTGAATTGGAACCGCAAAGTTTGCGTCGATACGGCAATATTTGCGCGCACGGTCGTAGCGTTTTCGATTACCATCCGCGCATGCGTAGCATATGTGTAGTTGCGCTAGCGGGGGTACTGTTGAGCCCTTCGTCAGCGCTTGCAGGCAACGCTGACGAGGTCAACGCGGGGCTCGATGTCACCCTCACCGGCGGCGCTGTCGTGGCCAACGTCTATACTGGCGCCTCGCTTTGGTACAACCCTGCGGGCATCGCGCGGATAGACAAGCCTTCGCTCGAGCTCTCGGGCGTCACCATGAATATGCAGATCGTTAAGAACCCGGGGATTTTGACGATCGACACCGACCCCCCGGCCAAGAGCGAGGGCAGCGGCTTCAACTTCACCGTGATTCCGCAGGCCCTGACCTTCACGATCGTGCTCAAGGAAAACCTGAAGCTCGGGGTCGGGCTGTTCAACTCATCGATTCGCCGGGAGTTCCTCACCGAGCAAGTGCACTCCACTACGCCGGTCGTGGATGCCTACGCGGGGCGGAATTCCCGGGTCAACCTCTTTCACATTAGCTCGGGTTTGGCCGGTGAGTTTGGCAAGAAACAGAAGGTCCTCTTTGGCGGGGCCTTTGACATCGTCATTGCGACGGCTCGCGTGGATGACAGCTACACGATTTTCTACAATGACGGCGAGCTGGGGCAGATCTCGAGCGGCGAAGTCAAGACGCAGACGGGGTTCGGCTTCCAGCTCAAGGCAGGCTTCCAATGGGTCCCAATCCCCAAAGTGCGAATCGGCCTCTCGATCGCCTCGCCCAGCTACATCTTTGCGTTGCTTGAACGATTCGCGACCCACTACAACCAAGCGCCTCCCGCGGGCACCCCTTACGACGAGAACGATCCAAACCGCCAGCTCGCCGAGGGAAGCGAGAGTCGGGGCGGTCGCGTGGGCTGGTGGGGCGTCGATCCTGGCAATCTACGTTTCGGGGTCGCCTACATCGGCGAATGGGGATGGGTCGAGGGAGACCTCGTGCTTCACTGGCGCCTGCGCGAAGAGGAGCTTGGCCTCGATCTTCGAGGCTTCGTCAACGGCCGCGTCGGAGCCGCGTTCCGCGTGAGCAAGAATATCAAGCTCGGGCTCGGCGCGTTTACCGACTTCAGTCAGGTCGACGAGCTCTCGCGGCTACCCTTGGCGACCCAAAAAATCGACTTCTTCGGCGTCAACCTGGGATTCCTCTATTCCACTCAGGAAGTGCATCCCGACAAGCAGACTGCGGCAGATGAAGAGGGCCTCGGCCTCTCGATCGCGATCGGGCTCCGCTACGCGTTTGGGCGCGGAGATACGATGGGCTTGAGGATTCCTGCGCAGTACGATCCGAGCGCCTTTCGAAGTGTTGATAATACGGCGGCCCCCGCGGGATTCGTGCCGGTGCCGACGACGCTCCACGAGATCGGCATCAACTTTGCTGCCAAGGTTGCCTTCTAGACTCGCTCCTTCCCTGGGCCATCGCGATGCACCATTCACTCTTGCCGGACGCGACGCGCTCGCCTCACAACGGAGCCATCTTGCTCGTGCTGGTCCTGTTGATCGCCGCGGCACCATTGTCTTCGGGGAACGAGTCCGCGCTCGTCGTGGAGTTGTTGTTCGATCTCGTCATGGTAACGGCAGCGTACTCGGCCGCGGCTCGGGGTGGGCACGTCAAGTACTTCTTGGCGTTGACCGGATTGACCGTAGCGTGGCGTTGGGGCGCGTTGCTGGCGGGCCACGGCGACGTCGAAATCGGCGCGATGGTGGTCACGGTAGTCTGGATCACGTCCGCTAGCGCCATCGTGGTGAAGGCCTTGTTCGTCCAGCGCGAGGTCGACACCAACATGATTTTCGGTGCGGTGGTCGCGTACTTGTTGGTGGCCGTTGCGTTCGCATACGTGTTCGAGATCCTGGAGACGCTCCAGCCGGGCTCGTTTGCCGGGGTTCCGGACGGCGGACACCCGCGAGCGCAGGGGAACGCGTTGATCTACTTCAGTCTCGTGTGCCTCACGACCATGGGCTACGGAGACATCTTGCCTGTGTCGGATCTGTCGCGACCGCTGGCCGTGTTGGAGGGGGTGTTCGGTACGTTGTACCTGGCCGTGATGGTCGCGAGGCTCGTCGGCATTCACAGCCGTGGAGAGCGCTCCGGGCAGGAAGCATGACATTTCTGGTGCGACAAAAGCTTTGCCTGGTGCTCACGTGATTCTAGACTAGCCGGATGGGGCGAGTTTCCACGATCGGCGCGCTTGCCACCCTGCTGGTCGCCAACGTCGCGGCTGCTGGCAACAGCGATGAGGTGAATGCGGGCGTGGATGTCACGCTCACGGGCGGTGCGGTCGTCGCCAACGTCACGACGGGTGCGGCGCTTTGGTACAACCCTGCCGGCTTGGCACGCATCCCGGAAGGCTCGTTCGAGATCACGGGCGTCACGTTCAAGACGTCGATCATCCGGTACCCGGGGTTGCTGACTCTCGAGACCGGCGAGCAGAGTAAGGGGAAGACGACCAACCTCGCGTTGGCCCCCGAGGCGCTGGTGTTTACGATTGCGCTCGAGAAAATGAAGCTCGGCTTGGGCATCTTCAACTCATCGCTTCGGCGCGAACTCGTGCAGGAGGAAGTGTCGTCTGCGCCCGGGGTCACCCCTAGCGCGAAGTGGAACGGCGGGGTGAACTCCCGGACCGATTTCGTCCACGTGAGCACCGGGCTCGCCACGAACTTCGACAAGCGGAAGCAGAAGGTGTTGTTCGGCGGCGCTTTCGACATCATCGTCGGCACCAACCGCGTCGATTCTCTTCTTACGGGCGTTTACGACGACGGTGCGGGCGGAGCGTACTCGGACGCGTCACTCAACACCGACGCCGGTTTCGGTCTGCAGATCAAAGCAGGTATTCAGTGGGTTCCGATCCCGGAGGTGCGAGTGGGTTTCATGCTCGCAACCCCGAGCTACATGTTCATGCTCGCCGAGCGGCGCACGAGTTCGATCGTCGATTCGCCCCCCGACGGCTCGGGCCTGCCCACGCAGGCAAGCACCCAGCAGTCCCGCCAATTCCGCGGCGGTTGGTTCGGTGCAGAGCCAGGGACGATGCGGGCGGGAATCGTCTACATCGGCAACTGGGGATGGATCGAGGGTGACCTCGTAGTCGATTTCCGACTTCAGAGCGCCAAGTTTCTCTTCACCAATCGGACGGTCGCCAACGGCCGAATCGGCACCGTCTTCGATGTCAGCAACCACTTCAAGCTCGGCCTCGGCGCATTCACGGACTTCAGTCAGACCAGAGACTTGATCGATCTGGGCGACCGACAGATCGACTTCTTCGGCGCCAACGTCGGCCTGTTGTTCTCCACCAAAGACACCCGGCCAGACGCCGAGCCCTCCGAAGCAGACAAGGACAAACCCCCAGTCGCCGTCGCAATCGGCATCCGCTACTCCCACGGCCGCGGCGACACCCTCGGCGTAATCCTCCCAGCCACCTACGACCCCAACGCCGTCCAGTTCCGCCGAGTACCCACCAAAATCAACGACATAGACTTCAACTTCGGAGTCAAAGTCCTCTTCCAATAAAAGGGGACCGTCCCCTTTTTGGTTCGCGGTGGAAGAGGGTGCGGAGGTTGCCCCACCAGTCGGCTCCTAGGGTGTAGATGCCGGCGAAGAAGAGGGCTTCGCTGGCGATTAGGAGGCCGAGGAACCATTTGAGTTGTTCGGGTCTTTGCAGGCCGAGGACTGTGGGGAAGGTGCCGTCAGCGCTCACTCCGTAGTGGGCGGCGATGGGGAAGACGAGTGCTGCGAACTGCGCGACCACGTGTAGTACGAGAAAGGAAGTGCCGAGTCGGTGGCGGCGACGGGAGACTGCAACGCCGGACGGGGTCCGCTTCAGCACCGCGAAGAGCCGGCTTTTGAGTTCTTTGAAGCCCTCTTTGCCAAGGAGAAAGATGCTGCCGAGGCTGATGACCTCTCCGGCCGCCAGCATTACTGCGATCACGCCGATCATGCGACCGCTTGCGAGCCCCAGTACGGGGAGGAGCAAACCACCCACGGCGAGGAGGTTTCCGACCGCGAACACCCCCAGCCCAAGGCGATAGCGAAGCGTCGGCGCCGGCACTTCAGGCTCTGGCGGCTCAGCCGCGGGCTGGTAGCGAAAGAGCCCCTTGAAGCGGCCCCACCAGGCGGGACCCAGCACGTAGATCGCGAGCACGAAGAGGAGCTCGGCCGCGACCACTCCCCAGACGAATGCTGGCCCCTGCTGCTCGAAGCCGATCCCGAACACCGAGGGGAAGGGAGCGGCCTCGGTGGCACGGGTGTACGAGAGGATTCCTCCGATCCAGACCACAAGGTACATCGCGAGGTGAGCGACGAGCAGTGCCAGACCCAGCGCCTGGCGATCCCCGGAGACCGTCCCCTTCGTCGTGCCAGTGTTTCGTCGCAGGAAGGCAGACGTGCGTGATTCCAACTGCTGATACCCGTCGTCTCCCAAGAACGAAACGCTGCCGAGTATCGTGAGCTCCCCAGCGGCTATCAGCCCGACGATCCATCCGGCCCATGCGCCCTCGGCGTAGCCGAGCGCAGCCAGGACCAGGCCACCGATCGCGAGTGCGTTCCCCACACTGAACAAGAGAAATCCCATCGCCGCGGACCATGCCACAGAACGAGTCGAGCGTGTGGAGCCCAGGGGCAACCGTTGACCGG
>CAXMRN010000084.1:0-10394 GCA_964195565.1 uncultured Polyangiaceae bacterium
ATTGAGCGTCGCCGATGACCTCGCCGAAGGGGCGATTCGTCTCGATTTCAGGGGCCGCAACCTCGTACGAATCCTTCGGATCGGCGGCGAGCTACACCGCTGCGGCACCTGGGGAGGGCCCGATTCCGGGGCGATGTTCACCAGCCCGGTGTTCTCGGGCCGAGGTGTACTCGAACTCTCCGCGAAGCCGCTCGAGGCGTGCGTACCGGCCCAGGAAAAGTCCTCAAGCCGCCGGGCACGAGAGCGCGCTTCGTCGACGCCGCACACTGGCAGTCTCTGACAGACGCGTTTGCCAAGCCCTGAGCACGCAGGCGCAAACTTTGCGCGGGAGCAGCGTTCGAGCATGGCAAAAGCGGTTGATGCGCGGGGCTGATACTGGTACCGAAATACGCTTGCACTAGTCACCCCAACTTCGACGTCTGCTCCTTCGACCCATGTTGTTTGTCACTGCGGTCGGGGCCATCAGCGGCCTCACATTCATCCTCGCCACGGCGTTGGTCCTGGCGAATAGGAAGCTGTACGTGTACGAGGATCCGCGGATCGACCTGGCGGAGGAGATGCTCCCTCATGCCAACTGCGGCGCTTGTGGGTTTCCCGGCTGTCGGCCGTTCGCAGAGGCACTGACCAAGGGCGAAGCCCTACCCGGCAAATGCACGGTGAGCTCCGGTGAGGAGCGAGCGGAGATCGCACAGTTCCTCGGCGTGGACGTGGGCGCCGAGGAGAAAATTGTCGCGCGCTTGGCCTGTGCTGGCGGCACCAACGTGGCGCGCAATCAGGCCAGGTACCACGGCCAGCAGAGCTGTCGCTCGGCGGCCCGGGTCGCCGGTGGCGGCAAAGGCTGTTTCTGGGGATGCCTCGGCCTTGGCGACTGCGACCGGGTCTGCGACTTCAACGCGATTGAGATGAATGCACACAATCTGCCAGTGGTGAACGAGGCGAAGTGCACGGCCTGTGGCGACTGCGTCGAGGTCTGCCCGAAGGACCTGTTCTCGCTGCACAAGGAGAGTCACCGACTCTGGGTCGCCTGCAGCTCAGAGGAAACCGGCGACGAGATCCTCGAAGACTGCGAAGTGGGCTGCACCAACTGCGGTCGCTGCGAGATGGACGCTCCCCGGGGGCTGATCAGCATCAAAAAGAACCTGCCGGTGGTGGACTACAGCAGGCCGCACAAGACGCAAACGCCTATTCAACGGTGCCCGACCGGGGCGATCGTTTGGATCGACCCGAAGGCGGGGCCTCAGAAGGGCCCAGATGCCAAGAAGATCATTCGCAAGGGCACGCTTCGCGACGCTCCGACCTAGAACCGATGGCCAAGATCCCGATAGGTGAATTCGATGTCTGTACTAAGCTTGGGTAGGAAGAACAGGGGCCAGGGGAAAGAGCGGGATCACGCGTTCAAGTATCCCGGCACCCGTGTCGCCTTGGACGGCAACAGCGCCGTCATTATGTGTGAGCGCGAGTCGAGCGATGCTGCGGGCGCCTACCCGATCACGCCGTCGACTCAGATGGGCGAGTACTGGGCCGAGGCCGCTGCGGCCGGTCACCTCAACGTGTCCGGGCGTCCGCTTATTTTCGTCGAGCCCGAAGGCGAGCACGCCGCGGCAGCCGTCACCGCCGGCATGTCCATGACGGGGATGCGCTCGGCGAATTTCTCGTCCGGTCAGGGCATCGCCTACATGCACGAATCGCTCTATGCGGCGGTCGGCAAGCGGCTGACTTACGTCCTGAACGTGGGCGCACGGGCCATGACGAAGTCCACGCTCAACGTGCACGCCGGGCACGACGACTATCACTGCGTCGACGACACGGGCTTCTTCCAGATGTTCGCCAAGAATGCGCAGGCCGCGGCCGACCTCAACGTCATCAGCCACCGGATCGCAGAGCTGGCGCTCACTCCGGGGATCATCGCGCAAGACGGCTTCCTCACCACGCACCTCATCGAGTCGATGCTGGTGCCCGAGCGTGAACTGATCGCCGAGTACCTGGGGCAGCCTGAGGACATCATCGAAACGCCCACGCCCGCGCAGAGAATCATCTACGGAGAGACCCGGCGGCGGATTCCCTTGCTCTGGGACGTGGACAACCCGGTGATGTCCGGCCTGGTCGAAAACCAGGATTCGTACATGCAGAGCGTGGCCTCGCAGCGGCCGTTCTTCTTCGATCACGTCCAGGCGCTGACCGAGCAGGCATTCGAGGAGTTCTACGCGCTCACCGGCCGTCGATACGACCGGGTGATGACGTACCGGGCCGACGATGCGGACTACCTCATCGTGGGTCAGGGCAGCATGATCCCCTCGGCCGAGGCGGTGGCGGACTACCTCCGGGAAAGCCGCGGCCTCAAGGTCGGCGTGGTGGACATGCTCATGTTCCGCCCGTTCCCGAGCGACCTGATCGGAGGGATCATCGAGGGCAAGAAGGGCGTCTCGGTCTTGGAGCGGCTGGACCAGCCACTTGCGGTGGACCTGCCACTCATGCGCGAGATCCGGGCGACGGTAAGCAAGTGCCTCGAGAACGGGAAGGACCCGAAACATCCGGTGTACCCGGAGCTGCCCGCCTACCAGTCTTTGAAGGACGCGCCGTCCCTCTACTCGGGCTCCTTCGGGATGGGGAGCCGCGACCTGCAGCCCGAGGGCCTGGTGGGCACGGTCGAGAACATGCTCGAGAACGGAGCACGGAAGAAGCTCTTCTACCTTTCGATCGACTTCCTGCGAGACGAGGCGATCACGCCAAAGCAGGAAATGTATCAGCAGACGATTCAAGAGGCCTATCCGAACGTGAAAGGGCTGGCGATTCGCGGCTCGGAGAACCCCAACCTGATGCCCAAGGACAGCATCACGGTGCGGTTTCATTCGATCGGCGGCTGGGGCGCGATCACCACCGGCAAGAACCTTGCGATGACGCTCTTCGATCTCTTGGGCTACCACATGAAGGCCAACCCCAAGTACGGCTCGGAGAAGAAGGGGCAGCCGACGACGTACTACCTCTCGGCGGCGCCCGAGCCGATCAAGATCAACTGCGAGTACTTCTACGTGGACGTGGTGCTCTCGCCCGACCCGAATGTCTTCGAGCACACCAACGCACTGGCTGGCTTGAAAGAAGGCGGGGTCTTCATCATCCAGAGCGACAAGGACTCAGACGAAGGCATGTGGGAGAGCATCCCGCCGACGTATCAGAAGATCATCATCGACAAGAAGATCGAGGTCTACTACCTCGACGCCTTCAAGATCGCGCGGGACGAGGCGACCGATTCCGAGCTGCAGCTCCGCATGCAAGGGATCGCGTTCCAAGGTGCGTTCTTTGCGGCGTCGCCGGTGATCAAGCAGGCAGGGCTCGACGAAGAAAAGCTCCTCAACGCGATTCACGACCAGCTCCAGGAGAAGTTCGGATCCAAAGGGCGCCGCGTCGTCGAAGACAACGTGCGCGTGGTGAAGCGAGGTTTCGAGGAGATTCACGAGCTGACGCCCGGTCCGATCAGCGAAGCCGGCAGCAAGGGCGCGAACGGCAAGCGGAAGCTCCCCGTGATGGTGAAGCCTTTGCCTCAGAGCAAGGCGCCCATGAGCGACATCCATCGCTTCTGGGAGCAGACCGGCAGCTTCTACGCACGGGGCATGGGGAACGACAACCTCAGCGACCCGTTCATCAGCCTCGGTGTCATGCCGCCCTCCTCGGCCCTGTTCCGGGACATGACCGGGATCCGCTTCGATCACCCCGAGTGGGTGCCCGAGAACTGCACGGGCTGCGGCGACTGCTACACCGTCTGCCCCGACACGGCGATTCCCGGCCTGGTGAACGAGGTCGGCCAGGTGTTCGACACCGTGGTGAATCGCGTGCGCAAGAACGGCGGCGGCACGCAGCTCGAACACCTGCCCAAAGCGGCCAAGCTCATGGAGCGCAACCTGCACGAGCTCTTCAAGGAAGCGCAGGAAGCCGACTCGGTGGCGGAGCTCCTGGACAAGGCCATGGCGCAGACCCTGAAGCAGAGCGAGCTCCAAGGCAGCGAGAAGGAGAAGCTTCAGACCGAGCTCGGTCTCTTCAAGGAGGAGATCAACGGCTTCCAATTCGCGCTGACCCGGCCCTACTACACCCTGCCGGAGAAGGATCAGCCAGGGGGCGGCGGCCTCTTGTCGATCACCGTCAACCCCTACACCTGCAAGGGCTGCATGGAGTGTGTGGAGGTCTGCAACGACGACGCGCTACGGCCGATGAAGCAGACCGCCGAGTCGGTGCAGCTCCTTCGTGACCACTGGGACCTCTGGAGCGATCTGCCGAACACCCCGGCGAAATACATCCGCGTCGATGATCTGGAAGAGGGCATCGGCGCCCTCGAAACCATCCTCCTAGACAAGTCGAACTACCTGCCCTTCACGAGCGGCGACGGGGCATGCCTGGGCTGCTCCGAAAAGACCGCGCTTCACATCTTCGTCGCCACCGTGGAAGCGCTGATGCGGGCGCGGATCGCCAAGCATCTCAGCCATGTCAGCGATCTCATCGAGCGGCTGAAGAAACACATCCAGCTCAAGCTCGCCGGAGAGATCAACGTGAGCGACCCAGAGGTCATGGCCAGGGTCGTCGACGAGATCGGCGATCAGGACGTGACGCTCGCCTCCATCGCCGCAGGCATGGAACACATCGAGGGAAGTCAGCCCATCGACCAGAGCTGGCTCCGGCGGATGACCGGGCTGGTGGCTCAGCTGGAGCAGCTCAAGTGGAAGTACGTGGAGGGCACCACGGGCCGGGGTCGGACCAGCATGGGGATCATCAACAGCACCGGCTGCACCTCGGTCTGGGGCAGCACCTATCCATTCAACCCCTACCCTTTCCCCTGGGCCAATCACCTCTTCCAGGATAGCCCGTCCATGGCGATGGGGATCTTCGAAGGGCACATGGCCAAGATGGCGGAAGGCTTCCGGGCCATCCGCACCGTCGAGCTGGAGCTCGAAAACAAGTACCGCGCCGCTGAGCACGACGAGTTTCTCACCTACTTCGACTGGCGCGACTTCAGCGACGAGGAGTGGGAGCTCTGCCCGCCGGTGGTCGCAGTGGGCGGAGACGGAGCGATGTACGACATCGGCTTCCAGAACCTCTCGCGGCTCATGGCCTCGGGCACGCCGATCAAGGTCCTGGTGGTCGACACCCAGGTGTACTCGAACACCGGCGGCCAGGCCTGCACCTCCGGGTTCATCGGCCAGGTGTCGGACATGGCGCAGTACGGTAAGGCCATCCAGGGCAAGCAAGAGCCTCGCAAAGAGATTGGGCTCATCGGCATGGCGCACCGCACCTCGTACGTGATGCAGAGCACGATCGCCCACCCGAGCCACATGATCGAAGGGTTCATCCGGGGGCTGAAGGCGCGGAGGCCGGCGCTCTTCAATCTCTACAGCAACTGTCAGCCGGAGCACGGCATCGGGGACGACATGAGCGCGGCGCAGTCGAAGCTTGCGGTCGAGTCGAGGGCCTATCCGCTGTTCCGGTACGACCCGGACGCGGGTAAAACGCCCGAGGAGTGTTTTGATCTCGAAGGCAACCCGCAGATCGATCAGGACTGGCCGACCTACCGCATCAAGTACCAAGAGGACGGCGCCGAGAAGGAAATGGAGCTGCCGCTGACCTTCGCGGACTTCGCCATGACCGAAGGCAGGTTCCGAAAGCAGTTCCGAGTCGCACCGCGCGACACCTGGAACGAGAACATGATGCCCTTGGCCGAGTTCCTGGACTTGGATGCGGACGAGCGCGAGGGCTCGTTCCCGTATGTCTGGATGGTGGACAGGGAAGAACAGCTCAGCCGCTTGCTGGTGGCTGAGCCCATCGTGCAGTCCTGTGAGGACCGGCGTGACTTCTGGACGATGCTCCGCTCGCTGGCCGGCGAGGATCGGCCTTCGGCGGACGCCCTGGTCGAAGAGGCGCGTCAGGACGTCGTGAACAAGATCATGTCCGGGCTGATGCAGATGGCCGGCGGTTCGGGCGAGGCCCTCGTCGCCCTGGCGGCCGGCGCGGCAGCTCCGGCGGGAGCGTCTGCCACGGAGGCAGCAGGAGGCGACTACCTGGCGCCCTGGATCGAGACCGCCGAATGCACGGCCTGCAACGAGTGCACCGAGCTCAACTCCAATATCTTCGAATACAACGCGGAGAAGAAGGCCGTCATCAAGAGCGCCGAGGCCGGGCCTTACAAAGATCTGGTCAAGGCCGCGGAACGGTGCACCGCCCGGGTCATCCACCCTGGTTTGCCGAGGAACCGCAACGAAAAGGGCATCGACAAGTGGATCAAGCGCGGCGCGAAGTACAACTGAGGAGCGAGCGGGGATGCGACCGATGAGGCTTCTGGGGCTCAAGACGTTCCGACACGGGGTGCACCCTCCGGAATCGAAAGAGGAGACGAGTGGGCTGCCCATTCGCCAGTTCCCCTTCGCGCCGCTCCTCATCGTGCCGCTGGTCCAGCACATGGGGGCTCCCTCGCTGCCGGAGGTGGAAGAGGGGCAGGAAGTTCAACGCGGGCAACGGATCGCGCGTGCCGACGGGTTCATGTCCGTCTCCATGCACGCGCCGGCTTCCGGGCTGGTGCGGCGCATCGCCCTCGCGCCCAGCGTCAGCGGCCGCATGGTGCCAGCGGTGTATCTGGAACCCTTCCCCGGCTCCACTCAAGAGCTTGACGAGGGGACGCCCTGCCCGCTCGACACGGCGACTCCGGACGAGATCATTGCGGCGATTCAGGATGCCGGCGTGGTGGGGCTCGGGGGCGCGGCGTTTCCTACGCACGTGAAGGTCAAGATCCCAGAGGGGAAGTTCGTCGACACGCTGATCATCAATGGGGTCGAGTGCGAGCCGTTCCTCACCACCGATCATCGCGTGATGCTCGAGCAGAGCGACGACATCTTCATGGGAATCCGCTACCTGCTCAAAGTCACCGGGGCGAAGAAGGTGATCATCGCGGTCGAAGCCAACAAGCCCGACGCGGCGGCTCAACTGCGCGAGAATTTCCCGGATGACATCGACGGCTCGGTCGAAGTGCTCCAGGTGAAGTACCCGCAGGGGGCCGAGAAGATGCTGTTCTCGGCGCTCCTCGGCCGGGAAGTTCCGTCGCGCGGACTGCCCTTGGACGTCCACGCCCTCTGCTGCAACGTGGCCACCGCGGCGCAGATCGGTCACCTGCTGCCTCGGGGACAAGGGATCCAAGAGCGAGTCATCACGGTGACCGGGCCGGCGGTGAAACGGAAGGGTAACTACCGCATCCCGATCGGCACCCCGCTCCGCTTCCTGCTCGAGCATGTCGGCGTCGAAGAGGACGTGAACCGCGTATTCCTCGGCGGTCCCATGATGGGCGCGGCCGCCTCGAGCCTGGACATTTCGATCACCAAGGGCACCTCGGGGGTCACCGCGTTTACCGACTCGGCCGCAGAGCGCACGCACAGTCCGGTCTATCCCTGCATCCGATGCAGCTACTGTGTCGATGCCTGCCCGATCTTCCTCGACCCTTCTCATCTCGGGAAGCTGGCGGCGACGGAGCAGTTCTCCATCATGGCGGAAGAACACAATCTCATGGACTGCTTCGAGTGCGGCTCCTGTTCGTTTGTGTGTCCCTCGCACATCCCGCTGGTGCAGCAGTTTCGCGCCGCGAAGGCAGCTGTGCGCAAAGCGAAAGCAGGGGCGGCCTGATGGCGGACCGCGGCAAGACGTTGGAGATCCGCACCTCGCCGCACATTCTCAGCGGCTACAGCGTGGACACGATCATGTTCAACGTGGTGCTTGCCCTGTTGCCGATCACGGCGTTCGCCGTCTACGCGTTCGGTCTGGCGGGGTTGCTGACGCTTTCGATGGCCGTCGTATCCTGCGTGCTCACCGAACACCTCCTCTGTCTCGTCGCGGGCAAGCCCAGCACGGTCGGCGACTGGTCGGTGACCATCACCGGCCTCCTCTATGGCCTCACGCTCCCACCGAGCCTTCCGCTCTGGATGGTCGCCGTGGGCGGCGTGATTTGCGTGGCCATGGGGAAGGCACTGTTCGGCGGGCTCGGGTACAACACGTTCAATCCGGCTCTGGTGGGCCGAGCGGTTCTGCAGGCCGCGTTCCCGGTGGCCATGACCAGCTGGATCCCGGGCTTCGGAGCCGGTCGTTTCTCTTCATTGCCGCTGTCCACACTGACCCTGCCGTTCACCACGCCCGAGTACGACGCGCTGACCAGCGCCACCCCGCTGGCGCTCTGGAAGTTCAGCCGCGAGGCCACGGCGAGCAGCGACCTGGCCCTTGGGTTCGTCAGCGGCTCGGCGGGGGAGACTTCGAGCCTGCTCATTCTCCTGGGCGGCCTCTATCTCATCGCTCGCAACATGATGAACTGGCGCATTCCCGCGTCGATCTTCGCAGCGGTCATCCTCATCAGCGGGGCCCTGCATCTTGCGGACCCGACTCGATACGCCTCGCCCGCCTTCATGCTCCTCTCCGGTGGCCTGATGCTGGGCGCCATTTTCATGGCCACCGACATGGTGGGCTCGCCGATGACGTCGAAGGGCTGCGTTCTCTACGGCGTACTGATCGGTGGAGTGACCGTGGTGATCCGAACCTGGGGCGGCCTGCCCGAGGGCGTCATGTACGCGATCCTCCTGGGCAACGCGGTCACACCGCACCTCGATCGATGGACCCGGCCCCGGATCTACGGCGCCGTGGGGAAGGAGGATGCCCGATGAGCCAGGCCCAACTGGCCAGTCGCCCTGCCCCGCCAAGCGCCTGGCACATGTACCGTGCCATGGTTGGCGTCGGGGTGTTCTGCGGCCTCCTCATCGTCAGCGTGTTCCAGGTGACGCGCCCTCTGATCGAGCGCAACAAAGCGGAGGCCCTGCAGGAGGCCGTCTTTCATGTGCTGCCCAGCGCCGGAACGAGCCGAACCTACCGTCTCGACGAATCGGGTGACTTCAAGCTCTTGGAAGGCAAGGCGCAGGGCGAGCAGCTGGTCTATGCCGGTTACGATGAGCGCGGGGAACTGGTGGGCTTAGCGGTGGAGGCTCAGGGCATGGGGTACCAGGATGTGATCGGGCTGATCTACGGCTACTCATTCGCCGAGGAGGCCATCATCGGAATCCAGGTTCTCGAAAGCAAAGAGACGCCCGGGCTGGGCGACAAAATAGAGACCGACCCGGCGTTCCTCCTCAACTTCGAACGCCTGGACGCTTCACTGCTGGATGACCAGTCGGCGATGGCCAACGCGATCGTGCCGGTAAGGCACGGGGAGAAGGCCCATCCCTGGGAGGTGGATGGGATCACCGGCGCGACCGTCTCCTCGGTGGCCGTCGCTGACATCCTCAATCGGAGCGCGCAGTACTGGACCCCTCGCATCGGGACCCACCTCCGCAACTTTGAAGGGGGGCAATAGGACATGGCCGCCTCCAGCAAGACCAGCACCGACGAGTTCATCAAGGGCCTCTGGGCGGAGAACCCGGTGTTCGTGCAGGTGCTGGGCATGTGCCCGGTGCTAGCCGTCTCGAATACGGCTCGGAACGCCCTGGCCATGGGCCTGGCCACGGCATTTGTGCTGCTCATGTCCAACATCGTTGTCTCCTCGCTCCGGAGCTTCATCCCCAAGCAGGTCCGGATCGCCACCTACATTCTGATCATCGCGACCTTCGTGACGGTGGTGGACTACGTGATCCAGGCCGTGAGCCTCGACCTCTACAAGGCTCTCGGCGCGTTCATCTCTCTCATCGTGGTGAACTGCCTGATCCTGGGCCGGGCCGAAGCGTTCGCCTCCAAGAACAGCATCGGACGTTCGATCATGGACGGCCTCGGCATGGGGATCGGCTTCGCGTTCGCTCTCTTCTGCCTCGGAGCCGTGCGGGAGATCCTCGGCGCCGGCTCGCTGTTCGGCGTGCAGTTGTTCCACGACGCCTTCCAAGACTGGGTCGTGATGATCCTTCCGAGTGGCGGTTTCTTCACCCTCGCCGGCTGGCTGCTGCTTTTCAACTGGCTGAAGCAGCGCAAGGAACGCAAAGCGCAAACAGCCGCGCTCGCCCTCCGGAAGGAGGTGGCGTGATGGCTGACGAATCCCTCTGGACGATTTTCATCAACGCCAGCCTCGTCAATAACTTCGTCCTGGCGTACTTCCTCGGCATCTGCCCGTTCCTCGGCGTCTCGTCGAAGCTCGAAACCGCGACGCGCATGGGGGGAGCGGTGACGTTCGTCATGCTGGTGAGCTCGATCTGCGCCTTCGGGATTCAGGCGCTGCTCGTGGCCATCGACGCGCCGTACCTCAAGCTGATCTCGTTCATCGCCGTCATCGCCTCGACCGTGCAGCTGGTCGAAATGTTCATCAAGAAGGTCAGCCCTGCGCTCTTCCGCTCGCTCGGGATCTTCCTTCCACTGATTACGACCAACTGCGCCATCCTCGGCTTGGCGCTGTTTCAAACGAACAA
>CAXMRN010000085.1:0-9426 GCA_964195565.1 uncultured Polyangiaceae bacterium
ATCTCGTTCGCGCGCACCGCAGAGCTCGCGGACGCGCTCCTCGTGAGGTCGGTCGCCAACGAAGGCCCGCGCGCCGCGGTGGAGTACGCCAGCGCAAGCACTGCCCGCACTGCAACCCTGACGGCGGTGGCCCTTAGCGATGAGGTGAGCGAATTCCAGCTTGAGGTGGTCGGACCAGCCGCCGATTCGATTGCGGTGGGGATTCGTTGCGACGAGCTCGGAACGTTTCACGGGTTTGGTGAGCAGTACAACGCCACCAACCAGCGAGGCGAGGCGTTCGAGTTGCTCGTCAACGAACAGGGCCACGGACGAGACGGCAGTCTGGGAGTCTCGATCGGCGACGAGCACACCACTTATTTCCCAATGCCTTACTACATCGATGCGCGGGGCTTCGGCGCGCTGTTCGATACGGACCGCCGCGTGGACGTCGACCTGTGCGCGAGTGACGAGGACATCGCGTGGATCGAGGTGATCAGCGGAGCGCCAGTCCAGTGGCGGGTCTTTCACGGTCCCACCGGTCTCGACGTGATACGGCAGCTTGGCGAGCTGGTCGGTCGCCCGACCGAGCCGCCGGCCTGGGCCTACAATCTGTGGATGGCCTCCCAAGGGGGCACCAACAACTTGCTGAACGAGGAGGTCGCGCTGCGCGCTGCAGACATCCCGGTCGCCGCGTTCTGGGTTCAGGACTGGAGCGGGATCCGCGGGAACCCCGATGGCGGGTCCGGGGTGCAGTACGTGTGGGGGCCAGACGAGTCTTTGTATCCTGGTTTCGACGCAATGGTCTTCGACCTTCACGAAGCTGGCTACCGGTTCCTCGTCTACGTCAATCCGTTTATCGTCAGTCCAGACAGCGTGGCCATGGAAGACGACCCGGCGCGTTTCACACCGCGCTTCGACGAAATGGACGACCTCGGGCTCCTGTTGGAGAACCAAGACGGCGAGACCTTCATCGAGTTGGCCGTGCCCAACTTCCCGCAGAGCGACGCCCACCCGGACTTCTCGAATCCTGCGACGCTCGACTACATCAGCGAGTCGCTCAAGGAGATCGTGCGCGAGTACGATGTGGATGGCTGGATGGCGGACTTCGGCGAGTGGGTCCCGATCAACTCGGTGCCTCAGGACGGTAGCGACCCCATCGCGCGCCGCAACACGTTTCCAATCGATTGGCAGCGAGCGACGCGAGAGGCGATGGAAGACGTTCGCGGGAACGACTGGGCGATGATCGCTCGTTCGGGGTTTACGAACGTTCAAGGCGTCGCGCAGATCCATTGGGTGGGCGATCAGGAAACCAATTGGGGCGAGCTCGACGGGCTCCCCACGGTCGTGCCGGCGATGTTGAACCTCGGCCTCGCAGGGCAGCCGTTCGTGACGCATGACATCGCCGGCTTTGCGTCCCCACGCGGCGGCGATCAGCCAAGCACCAAGGAGCTCTTCCAGCGTTGGACCGAACTCGGCGCGTTCACGCCAGTCATGCGGACCCATGACGGCGCCGACAAGTTGAACAACTGGCGATGGAACAAAGACGAAGGCACCACGAGCCACTTCCGAAAGTTCGTCTATGTTCATTGCGCGCTCATGAACGATTTCATGATGCTCGGGGCCGAGGCGGAGACGACGGGCGCCCCCATCCTCCGTCACCTGATGCTGGTCTTCCCCGAAGACCGCGAAACTTGGGACATCAGCGATCAGTTCATGATCGGCGACAGCCTCCTCGTCGCCCCCGTCACGGAAGAGGGCGCAACCTCGCGCTCTGTCTACTTCCCGGCAGGCACCTGGTACAACGTCTGGACGGGCGAGCCCGTCACGGGCGGCCAAAGAACCACCGTGGACGCCGTCATCGGCAGCCCCCCCGTGTACTCGCGTGGCGGGGACAGGGACGATCTGCGCAGCTGGGAGTCACTGTCCTACGAGGACTGCCGCTAGAACAGCGCCAGCGCCAGCGCCAGTGCCAGTGCCAGCGCCAGTTGCCAGTGACAGTGCCAGTGCCAGTCACCGCGCCAGCGCCAGTGTCGGTGCTGGTGCCAGTGCCAGTGTCGGTGCCAGTGTCGGTGCCAGCGCCAGGGCCAGTGTCGGTGCCGCGTTCAGCGTCTATGTGGCGCGTTTCCTGTCTGACGGTCTAGCCTGCGCTTGAGGGTGCAGACGGAGATGACGGGACGTTTGGCGGCGCGGATCGAGCGGCTTCACCCGGCTTGGGTCGGGCTGGTCGGGTTCGTTCTGTACGCGCGCACGGTCGCTTACGGCTTTGTTCTGCACGACGACCCGTGGCTCGTGCGTGACAACCGGCTGCTGCACGAGCTGAATGTCGAGTCGGTTTGGCGCGTTCTGAGCGACTTCTCCTGGGAGCAGCGCTACCGGCTCGGCGCGGAGTACCTACCCGTGCGCGACCTCTCGGTGATGCTGGACTACGCGGTCTACGGAGAGTGGATCGGCGGTCAGCACCTCACCCAGGTGTTGCTCTATGCCGGGACCTGCGCGGTGCTTGCGTCGTTGGCTTTGGAGCTCGCGAGCAGCCGGCCGCTTGCGTGGATGACGGGCCTGTTGTTCGCGACTCATCCGGTGCACGTAGAGGTCGTCGCCTGGCTGTCGGAACGGAAGGGCGCCCTCGGTGCGTTCCTGTTGGCGTCCTCGCTGTTGATTGCGACCTCGTATCTTCGGCGCGGGGGCCGGAAGCGCGCGATCGCAGCTTGCCTCGTGTTCATTCTGGCCGTCGCCTCGAAGGCACTCGTCATCGCGGGGGCAGGAGCCCTGGTGTTGGTCGCGCTGTGGCTCGACCCGTCGCTGGTGCGGCGGAGACAGTGGGCGTTCGTTGCGACATACGCCGCCTGTGGCCTACTGGCGTTTATTCCCAACGTATGGGTCTCGCGCTCGATGGGTGTGATCGTGCCGTACCATGGCGGCGGGTTCTCGGACACGCTCCTGCTCTTTTTTCAGGCTCATACTCAGTACTTGAAGCTGATGGCGTACGGCGGGCCTTACGCCGTCGAGTATGCCGTGCACCCCGGCGAGGCTGGGCTCGCCCAATGGTTGCCCGGCGCGGTGGCGGCTGGGCTCGGCGTCGCAGTGGTCGCCTGGTCTATGCTCGAGCGGTCGCGGCGCACTACGGCCGTGTTGGGCCTCGGGTGGTGGTTCGTCTTCTTGGCTCCGGTCAGCCACCTGCTCATTCCGGTCCAGAACTACGCAGCCGATCGATACCTCTTCTTGCCGAGCTTCGGGTTGCTCATGGCGTTCGGCGCGTTGCTGATGAAGCTTCCGCGTACGGTGGCTTGGTCCATCGGGACCGCCGCCATACTCCTCGGGTGCGCCTGGACGATCGTCCAGACGCCGGTGTGGTCGAGCACCGAGCGGTTGTTCGAGAACGCCGTGCGCGTCGAGCCGACCAACGCGGAGGGGTGGGATGAGCTGGCATCCCTGGCGGCCGAGCGCGGCGACCACGAGCGCGCCTGGACTTACACGCGGGCGGGGCTCGAACATTCTCCCGGCGCTTGGAGCCTACTGCACCGTCAGGGCTTGTTGCTCGCCGCGGAGGGGAACCTCGACGCGGCGATCGCAACGATGCGGCGCGCGGCATCGGCGCCCGAGTCGCACAAAGCCTACGCCAATCTCGCGCTGCTCTATCTCAGGAGCGGCCGACGAGACGAGGCTCTCCAAGCAGCGGAGGAGGCGGTTCGTCTTCAGGCGGAGACCCCGCACAATCAGAGAGTGCTTGGCATTGTCACGTACGAGCGAGGGGAGACGGAAACCGCGTGTCGCGCCTTCGAGCGCGCAGCCGCCCTCGACCCCTACGACGACGACAACATGCGTAACCTTGGGCTTTGCGCGAAGAGCCGGTCGGGGCAGCCAGCAGAGCCGTGACGAGACCCCGGAGCGCAACCCATGCGTGAGCTCGGCATCGTCGCGGTGCTGACCGCATTCATGTGCCTACTGAGCGGGGTATGGTTCACACCCTGGGAGACGCTCTACTATGGTGGAATCTGGATCGTCTTCGCCGGGTTTGTGGTAGGCGTTCCCACGGGGATCATCTACCACCTGCGCCTCTATCAAGTGTTGCACCCACGAGGCGAGCTGCCCCGTGGATGGTTCTGGCGGCCTCTGCGTTTCAACGCTCGTCTTCAACCGGAAGAGCGAGCTGGAGTGATGGCGTGGTGTTACGTCGGTGGGCTTGGGTTTGTTGTGATCTGTCTCGGATTGGTGTTGATGGGCGCGGGGGTTTCGATGGCGGTGATCCGCGGGGCGTAGCTCGTGGCGAGTGTGCCGGTTCGCGGTTGGGCGGTTCGCGGTTGCGCCACCCCGCGCCAGCGCCAGTGTTAGAGCTTCGCTACCGTTTGTAGCGTCGCTTTGGAGCGATTGAGGGTGTAGAAGTGGAGGCCTGGGGCGCCGTGGGCGAGTAGGGCTCGGCACTGTTGGGCGGCGAAGTTGACGCCTGCTTGGAGGGACGCGTTGGCGTCTTCGCCTGCTTCGCGGAACGCGGTCTCTAACTCGGCTGGGATCGTTGTGCCCGGGGATAGGGATGCGATGCGTTGGAGGTTGGCGAGGTTCAGGACCGGCATGATGCCCGGGACGATCGGCACGTCGATGCCTTTTGCGCGAACATCGTCGACGAACCGCCAAAACTTCTCGTTGTCGAAAAACAGCTGGGTGATCAGGAACTCCGCGCCGGCGTCGACTTTGCGGGCGAGGTGGTCGATGTCTGCTACGAGACTCGCGGCCTCGTGGTGCTTTTCCGGGTAGCAGGCGCCGCCGATGCAGAGCGAGAACCGCTCACGTACGAATGCAGCGAGCTCGTTGGCGTGGCGAAATCCACCTTCGACCGGAGTCCAATCCGTCGCGCCCTTTGGAGGGTCACCGCGGAGCGCGAGGATATTGTCGATCCCACGGTCCTTCATGTGGCGAAGCGTTGCGTCGAGCTCGGATTGGGTGGTCCCGGTGCAGACCAGATGCGCCATCGCAGTGAGTCCAAACTCATCTTGGAGCTCGATCGCGAGGTCTGCCGTGCGCTCGCGCGTCGTTCCTGCCGCTCCGCAGGTAATCGAGACGAAGCCTGGCTTGATTGCCGCCAGCCGTTCGACCGCGCGAAACAACGCCTTGCGCCCAGCTTCGTTCTTGGGCGTGAAGAACTCGAGCGAGAGCACGGGACCCAGCTCGGCCGCGTACAAGTCGGCGATACGCATAGGCGGCACTCTATACGGCTAACCGTCGTCTGCCCGCAAGACGGCAAGCGAACAGAACGAGCAATAGCGCCATCATTCCGAGACCGCCGGAGCGCGCGGACGCCACGCTGCATCCGCTGCTGCCATCAGGGCTGGCGCCCGGAGGCGCTCCGCCTTCGCGAAGGACCAAATCTGCACACTGGTAGTAGATGTCGTTCCCCGGGGTGGTGTAGGGCGGTTTGTCATACATCATCTGGATCACCTGCAGTGTGCAGTTGTCGCACTCGATGTTGGGGAGGGTGACCGTCGCCATGTAGTCGGGCTGCTCCCGCCCCTCGTCGGGGATGCCGTCGAGCAATACCGTGTCGTTGGAGTAGAGCTCCATCATCGTCGCGGGGTCCACGAAATCATCGACCCCGTCGGCATCGAATGCGATCCGATAGTGCCCCGGATGGTCGACGTACTCGTTCCAGAGCACCTCGATCGCTTCGCCGGGTTCATAGTACGTGATCTTGCCGGTCCGCCCGCCGCCATCGACTCCGCATGGCCCAGTCTTGAGGACCTTGGGCCCGTATCGCGACACCGGTGCATCGAGCCCCAAGTGAGCACGCGCCTCGAGCGGCAGCAGGGCGACAATCGCGAAACAGATAGAAACGGACCAGGAACGCATGATGGGATCGTAACGTAGGAAGGCCTGGAGGGCACGCTTGTGCCGCGGGTTGATCCTGCCCCCCCCATCGCGGTAAGCAGGGTCTCATGTTGCGCGCCATCCTGATTCTATCGTTTCTCTTCGTGTTGCCTGCCTGCGATCGCTCGAAGCTCAACGAGGCGCAGTGGAAACGGGCCGGCGCCGAAGCCGTGCTCCCCTTCAAGATGGGCTTAAAAAAGGCGCTCGTCGCCGGGCTCGAAGAGGACCCTGTCGCGGCGGTGGCGGCGTGCCGTGTCGAGGCGCCCAAGCTTGCAGCCGCGCACGGCCTTGGGGCGCTCGATGTTGGCCGAGCGAGTCGGAAGCTGCGCAATCCCGGCAACGCACCCAAGCTCTGGATGCTCCCGTTCCTCGAGGTCTACGAAAACGACCCCGAGAGCCGAGAACCCGGCGTCGTCTTGATCGACCAGAACACCGTCGGCTACGTGGAACCGATCTTCGTACAGCCGCTGTGCGTGACGTGCCACGGCGCCGAGTTGGCTCCTGACCTACAGGCGAAGCTCAAGACCCTCTATCCGGACGATCAGGCGACCGGCTACGCCGCGGGCGACTTCCGCGGCGTCTTCTGGGCAGAGCTTCCACGCTAATGGCCTAGAGGCGCGCGTCAGCCCATAGCCGAAATTCTCTCGGGCTCGATGTAGTACATGACACGCACTTCGTCCGGTTGGCGGAACGGATACTCGTCGACGCCCATGTACTTCTTGGCCATCAGATCGATGTGATGATCCGCGCCCTCGTTCGTGATCTTCGTCACGCGGCCACGAATCATGAGCGAGCGGTACGGGTTCTCCGGGTCGGTCACCGAGACGGCGACTCTCGGGTCGCGGCGAATGTTTCGGTCTTTGAGTCGACCTTCCGCCGAGTTGATGACGATCGCTCCGCCGTCGGTATCTACCCATACGGCGCTGGCCTGGGGGCTGCCGTCAGACATGAGCGTCGACAGATGTGCGAACGCGGGCTTGCCGAGAATGTCGGCGTGTGATTCGGGGACTTGCTTCATGACGTTCCTCCTGAAGGGGCTAGCCTACGCTCTAGTGCCTGGCTCCCTGGTGTCCACCACACGCGACTGAAGCCTTCTAGGTTCACCCACCTGCCGCCGTAGCCACCAGTACCTCAAAGGGCGAAGCCCCGTGGACGACACCCCCTAGTCGTCTCTATGGGGTAACGATGTTGAACCTTCCGTCGGGCTTGTCGAAGAGGCGGAAGAAGCCAACGAGATCGAGGCGGCTCCCTTCAACTTTCAACTGATCGGAAAACAGCGTGTCCTTGAGGCCCGCCGTCCCAGTCAACATGCGGAGAAAGAGCTCGTGTGTGACCTTCAGCGTCACGTTGGCATCGGGGTCTGCGTCTCGCTCGTAGTGGCGTAGCACTGAGTTCTTCAGCTCCAGCACATGAGTCGCATCGATGTCGGTGATGACCAGGTTCACCACCATCTCCTTGCCCTCCGCCTTGGCCGCGTTCAGTCGCCCGGCCATGGCGTCGAGGAAGCGCGCCAGCGGGGCGTGCCGAATCATGCCCATCGCCGAAGCCAAATCGATGCCTTTGTCCGGTCCTCCGTGACGCAGCTCGAAGGCGCCGGTGAGGTAGACATCACGCCAAGGCCCGGACTCCGCCTGGTATCCCAGCTGGTCGTACGCACGAGCCAGGAGATCGCGCGCGTCTTGGTTGTCCGGGTCGGCAAACACGAGATGGTTGACGACCTCCGCAACCCAACGGTACTCGCCCTTGTCGTACGCGGCCTGCGCGTTCTCCAGCAGCTTCGCCGCACCGCCCGCGAGTTTCACGTATCGCAAACCAGCCTGAACCGGCGGAAGGGGGTCGAGGTTGGCGGGGTTGCCGTCGTACCAACCGAAGTAGCGCTGATACACACCCTTCGCGTTGTGCTTGATGGTTCCGTAGTAGCCCCGGTTGGAGAACGAAGTCCGCAGCGCTTCCGGTAGGACGATCTCCTCGGCGATCTCTCGTGGCGTGTATCCGTTGAGCGCGAGCCGCAGGGTCTGATCGTTGATGTACTTGTAGGTGTCGCGTTGCTTCTCGAGGAAATCGATGATGCGCTCATTCCCCCAGATCGGCCAATGGTGGCTGCCGAAATAGACCTCGGCGTCTCCGAAGATTCGGATGATCTCGTCGATGTAGCCACTCCACTTGAGGGCGTCACGAACCTTTGCGCCGCGCAGGGTGTACAGGTTGTGCATGTTGTGTGACACGACTTCGGCGCCACAGAACGTTTTGAGGTCCGGTAGGTAGAAGGTCAGTTCCGCTGGAGCCTCTGAGCCCGGCGCGTTCTGAAAGACGAACTTGACGCCGTCTATGGTCAGCTCGGTCGTCGTCTTGGAGATCGTCTGGGTCGGCGGAAGTATGCCAATCGTGCCAATCGCTGGGGCCTTGCCGAGCCCGGAGCCGATGTGTCCGCGCTCTCCGCGGGGGAGACGAGGCCCATACATGAACAGGGAGCGGCGCGACATCGCCACGCCTGCGACGATGTTCTCGCTCGTCGCCTCGTCGACGAATCCCTCCGGAGCGATGATCGGCACCTGCCTTTCTTCGACTTCCTCGGGCGTTAGGATTCCAAGGACACCGCCGAAGTGGTCTACGTGACTGTGGGTGAAGATCACTGCGGAGATGGGCTTGTTGCCAAGGTGCTCCCTGGCGAATGCGAGCGCCCTGGCAGAGGTCTCGGCAGACGTGAGCGGGTCGACCACGATCCATCCGGTGTCTCCGTCGATCAGAGACATGTTCGCGAGGTCGTGCCCACGGAGCTGGTGCACGCCCTCGGTGACTTTGAACAGGCCGTGAATGTTGTTCAACTTGGCTTGGCGCCACAGGCTCGGGTTCGCGCTCGCGGGCGCGTCTCCCTCGACGAACGCGTACGAGGGCATATCCCAGATGAGGTTCCCATCGGGGCCCGGGACCCGGAGTTCAGGGTCGCTCGCGACCAACCCACGTCGGGCGTCTTCGAAGTCCTGCGGGTCGCCCAACGGTAGCTGCTCGCCCATCGCCGCGTTGAGCGCAGCCGTGCGCGCGGACGGTGAGGTGTTGCCGGCCACGTCGGGGGGCAGGCCTTCTCCAGTGTATATCGGCGCTTGGCTCTTCTCGGAACACCCGACGAGGGCCAGCGCCAGACCCACGGCGGCGCAAATCGATCGACGCATTTCCTCGCCCTCCAGAAGGCCAGGACACTACGGGAACCGCGTTCGTATGGGAACCGCTAAGGTTGCGGCTCCCGTACGACGTAGTGTCCAATGTCGTCGCCAAGGATTTCCCAGCGGCTCGAGTCTCTGCTCCGATTTGGGCCAAACGAGTACACGAACACCACGCGGCGTCCCTTGGATTTCTCGCAGCGGTCACGAATCCAATACGGTGAATTCCACGGGTCCAAAAAAAACTCGGCGCGCGCCTCGGGAAGACCTTGCTGAGCGAGCTCTCTGAACGACATCTCTTGGAGCGGTTGAGCGTAGTCCTTGTCTTGGACGAGGGTGTACACGCGCTTGTGGATTCCGCACTTCGTGATGACGGGCTCGCCTTTGGCTTTGCCGAGGTCTTCGAGGTCGCGCTTCAGGGCTTCACTTTCGA
>CAXMRN010000086.1:0-49312 GCA_964195565.1 uncultured Polyangiaceae bacterium
GGATAGCCTCTCGAAAGGTGTCGGCGCCGATCCAGCGCTCGAACATGCCAAGAACCGCGCCCCCCTTTGCGTACGTGATCGCGCTGAAGGCGTTGTGGATGTCGTGATTGGTGAGGACCGGCTGCTGAATGCTGCGCGCGCTGGTGAGGTTGTCGAGACCCATGGCGCGTTGCCCCGATGCGAGGCTACCGAGGTCGGAGCGGTATTCGGGGTGCAGCGTCTGAACGACCTTGCTGCCCATCCAGGTGGCGAACGACTCGTTCAGCCAAATGTCGTCCCACCACGGCATCGTGACGAGATTGCCAAACCACTGATGGGCGAGCTCGTGCGCCAACACATAGGCGAACAAGCGGCGCTGCTCTTCGGTCGCGCGCTCTTCGTCGACCAACAAGATCCATTCGCGGAAAGTAATCAGACCGACGTTCTCCATGGCGCCTGCGGCAAAATCGGGGACAGCGACCAGGTCGAGCTTTCGGTAAGGGTAGGGGATCCCGAAATAGTCTTCGAGCACGGCGACGAAGGCCCCCGTGCGTTCGAGGGCGTACGCCAGGTGCGCCCCCCGGCCCTTGGCCGCGATCCCCCGAAGCGGAACAGGGAATGGACGCCCTTCGCTTGGCGGAATGGTCGGCCCAGTGACGACCTCGAGAGGGCCCACTGCCCAGGCGAGGAGATAGGTTGGTAGAGGCGGAGTCGGCATGTAACTGATGCGCTGAAGACCGTCTGGGAGAGGGATCGCGCGGTCGACGGGTGTGTTCGCCGCGGCGACTAGGTCTGCTGGGACGGTGAGGGTGACGTCGAACGGGGTCTTGAACCGCGGTTCGTCGAAGCATGGAAACGCCAAACGTGCGCTGATCGATTCGAACTGCGTGAAGGCGTACGCGTCTCCTCCGGACTCGACCCGGTAGAGCCCTCGGAGGGGCGTGTCGAAGCCCGCTGTGTATTCGATGTGGAGGGCGCTTCTGCCGGCGGGCAACGCTTCCTCTAGCTCGACGCGCACGACCCCGTCGGACGTCTTTTGCTCCCAGCGACCCGGGATGCGCGCGGTCGCGTGGGCCGCATGGATCGCAGTGACGTTCAGATTCTGGCCGTGCATCCAGATGGTGTTCGAGGGCTCGTCCAGCTCGATGCCGATGACGACCGTGCCGGAAAAGGTCTCCTCCCGCGGGATGATTGTGAGGCTCAAGCGGTAGCTCGTGGGCCGAACGCCTTCGGGTAGCTTGCCCTCCGGCGTCTCCGGCACCTTGGGCGCCGTGGTGACGGGCTCTTTGGCGCCCGCACATCCCGAGGAGGCGAGGCACAGCGTAGCGACGATGAGCGTCGCTCTGGCGGTGATCGGGTTCATGTGTGCGGCCTTCTACCGGGGTCGTGCCCCAACGCGAACAAGCGGTCGTACAGAGCCGCCCCGAGCGGATTGTGAGAGGTGCGGGGAAGGGCCTGCCCGAGGCAGGGCGGTAAGCTCCGGAGGGTCTGCGCGAGCTCCTGCATCGACGGGCCTTCGGCATCGAGCGCGAGCTTCGACGGCGGCCTGCGATTGGCGAGCCAGCTTGCGGTCCCGGTGAAGAACACCGCGAGAACGATTGCTGCCACTAGCTTGCGCGGGTCGTCGGCACCGACCGCTCCAGCAGCAATGAACACGATGGCCGACATTGGGACCGCGATGGCCCATCGCGCTGCACGCTCCAACCGCGAACCCAGGGAGCCGCCTATTTCGTACTGGACCAACGCCCGCCAGTGCCGTTCGGGAGCGCGGTTGAAGAGTCCGTCGCTCACCAGCACCGTGCGCAACCAAGGCAATGCAGCCGTGTGCGCGAGAAAGGGCGTGGGTGCAGGAAGGTGGGCGACTCGCCAGGACACGCCGTCGGACTGGATCCGGTGCGGGAAGACAGGCCAGAGCCCGACCTTGATTACCAGCCAGGGGCCGACCGCGATCACTGCGGCGACGCCGAGCAAGGAGGCTGCCACCGCACGCGCCGTGGGCCCCAACGGCAGGAACGCTTCGACCATCGCGAAGGCGAGCAGTGCCAGCCCTGAAGCCAGTCCCGGCGCGGCCGATATCTGCACTGCACGGCCCGCTGTTTCCAGATGGGACATCGCGGCACCTTCCTCCGCCGTGCGTCGGGCCAGGGCGAGGCTCACCCACGCCGTCGTTCCGCTCAACATCGCGAAGAACCACGAGCCCGCGGTGGGCCACCGCGTCGACAAGGACGGGTCTACGAACAGCGCGCCAAAGACCGCGGACGCCGGAAGAATCAACAGCGCAGCTGCCAGGGTCGCGCGCCGAAAATGTCCGAGCGCTCGGTCGCGGGTCGCTGGTGGTGCCGACTCTCCCACCGTCAGCAACGCGCGCAGCGTGGCGCAGACGATCCATGGGGCGAGAGCGCAAACCGCCAACACGAGCAGCGACGTCATGCTAGCTCCACCACCACCGGGGCATGGTCTGAGGGCGACTTCCTCGCCCGCTCCTCCCGATCGACGACGGCGCCGATCGCGCGCTCGGCGAGCCTGTGCGTACAGTAGATGTGGTCGATGCGAAGGCCGTTGCCGCGTTCGAATCCCCTTCCGCGGTAGTCCCACCACGAGAACACCCCGCCGGTTGGATGAAAGGGGCGCACCACATCGTGAAGCCCGAAGGACGCGACGCTCGTCAGCGCGTCCCTCACCGGATCGCACGCAAGCACCGAAGAACGCCACTCCCCAAGCCGTCCGATGTCGTCGTCCCACGGGGCGACGTTGAAGTCTCCGCAGAGCGCAACCTGGTCGGTCGCAGGATCGAAGCGCCGCGCAAGCGTCTCCCCAAGGCGTGCCATCCACCGAAGCTTGTATTGGTACTTGTCCGAACCGACCTCTCCGCCGTTCGGGAAATACGCGCTGAGGATCGTGACGCCGTCCACTTCGCCGCTGATCAAACGGGCCTGGGGGTCGTCCTCGTCGTCGCCGATGCCCTGGACGACGTTCGAGATTGGATGTCGGCTGAGGATCGCCACCCCGTTGTAGGTCTTCTGCCCGGAGACCGCCGCCTCATATCCGCAGTCGCGCACCTCGTCGTACGGAAAGTCCGCGTCGGTCACCTTCAGCTCCTGCAAGCACAGGACATCGGGCTGTGCCGCGTCGAGCCAGTCGATCACGTGTTGACGGCGTGCCCGGATCGAGTTCACGTTCCACGTGGCGACCTTCATGCCGGTATGAAGTAGCATGGAATCATGACGAAGAAGCGAATCGAGACCAATCGGGCGCCTGCGGCCATCGGCCCCTACTGCCAGGCGGTCAGCGTTGGGGAATGGGTCTATTGTTCTGGTCAGCTCGCACTCGACCCCGACGATGCCCAGATGGTGGGCGGCGGAGATATCGAAGCGGAGACCCGGCAGGTGTTGAGCAACCTGGATGCCGTCCTCGAGAAAGCTGGAGCCAGTCGAGGCGACGTTGTGAAAGCCACCGTCTATCTCGCAGATATGGAAGAATTCTCGAAGATGAATCAGGTTTACGCGGTCTTCTTCGAGGGTCTGGTTCCGCCTGCCCGTGCCACGGTCCAAGTGGCAGCTTTGCCAAAGGGCGCGCGGGTCGAAATCGACTTCGTCGCGAAGGTCGAGGGCTAGCTCACGAAGGGGTCGCGCAGGTCGGCGGTGTCTTCTCGGTCGGGGCCTACGCTGACCACGCCGACTCGACACCCGACCTCCTGCTCGATTCGCGCCAGGTATCGTTGTCCCGCTTGGGGCAGGTCTTCCCGCGTGCGGCACGAGGAGAGGTCTTCGCTCCAGCCCTCGAGGGTCTCATAGATCGGCTGTACCGCGTCGAGGCGCTCGTAGGGTGGGAACGCCAGCCGCTCGCCGTCGAGCTCGTAGGCCACGCAGACCTCGAGTTCCGGCAGGACCGACAGGACGTCGAGCTTGGTGATCGCCAGCTCGTTGAGACCGTTGACTGCGACCGCGTGCCGGAGCGCGACGAGGTCGAGCCAGCCACAGCGGCGCGGCCGGCCTGTGGTGGAACCGTACTCGGCTCCCGCGTCGCGGAGCTTCTGGCCGGTTTCGTCCTCGAGCTCGGTCGGGAACGGGCCACCGCCCACGCGCGTCGTGTACGCCTTCGCAATCCCGACGGCGCTCCGAATGTGGGTCGGACCGATGCCTGCGCCCGCGCATGCGCCGCCGGCAACCGCGTTTGAGCTCGTGACGAAGGGGTAGGTCCCGTTGTCGATGTCCAGCATCGTGCCCTGCGCGCCTTCGAGGAGGATCTTCTCGTCCGCTTCGATCGATGTGCGGATGATGGCGGCGGCGTCGCCAATGTACCCGCTGAGGGCTTCACCGAGCTCGGTGTACTGCGTCACGATGTCGTCCGCGCTCGGGAGCTCGCCGCCGAGGTCCTCGGCCACGGGGCGCCAGCAGTCGAGGTTCGCGATCAGCTTGCTCCGCAGCAGATCGGTGCTGAGCAGGTCGCCCATTCGCACGCCGCGACGCGCAACCTTATCTTCGTAGCAGGGTCCGATGCCTCTCTTGGTCGTCCCGATGGCGCCGCCGGACTTCTTCTCGCGCAGCTCGTCGATCAACTTGTGGTGGGGCAGCACCACATGCGCGCGCTGACTCACGAGGAGTCGGTCTTGCGTCCCGACGCCACGTTGGTTCAGCGCCTCGATCTCTTGCAGGAATACGGCCGGGTCGATGACGGTGCCTTGGCCGACCACGCATCTCGTCTGCTCATGGAGGATGCCGGACGGAATCAAATGAAGAATTTGCTTCTCGCCTCCGACGACGAGGGTGTGCCCTGCGTTCGCGCCACCGGCGTACCGAACGACGATGTCGGCGTACGGGGCGTACAGGTCGACGACCTTGCCTTTGCCCTCGTCCCCCCACTGGGCTCCTACCACCACCAATGCACTCATGATTCGTCCCCAACTCGGGTCCAAGCGAACAGCTCTTCGAAGAGCGCGTCGCTTGGCTCACCTTTGAGCGCCCGCGTGCGACCATCCGCGACGCGTGTGAGGCGCCCGCTGTTCCCTTGTTGCCAGATCAATAGATCGTAGTCCCACGCCTTGGCGTACTCTTTGGCCTCGCTGTCGCTCTTGGCGCCTAGCACCGCCACACGTGCGCCGCGGTTCCGCCACGCCTCCGCGGTGTCGCGGCGGCGCGCGTAGCTGCCCCCAGCGACAACGACACGCAGTGGCAGCTGGCCGCGGAGCGAGACCCCGGCGTCAGAGAGCGCCCACAGAACGTTGTCGACCTCGAACGCGAAACCGGTCGCTGGCGCCGGTGCGTCGTATCGGCTGAGCAGGTCGTCGTAACGACCACCCATCCCGAGCGGTTCCCCGGGGCCGGCGGCGAGCAGTGTCATGCTGACGCCGGTGTAGTAGCTGTGGCGCCGGAGATCGCTCAGATCGATGGCGACTCGGTCGGCCAGGCCTGCGGACTCGAGCCGATCCACCACGCGCTCGAGCTCGTCGAGCGCGCGCTTGGCAGCCGCGTTGCGGAGTCGCCTTCGTGCGTCCCCGATCACGGTGCGATCGCCGTAGAGATCGCAGAGCATGAGCAGTCGCTTGCGCTCCGCGGCCACGACGCCCGCGCCCTTGAGGAGCTTCTCGAGTTTGGTCGCATCCTTGGCAGCGAGCGTCTCGATGACGGCCAACCGCGCGTCTTCGGGGACGTGGTCGAGCACCTCGGTGCCGATCTTCACTTGAGCGAGCTCCACCAAGAAGTCTTGGAGACCCACGCGCTCACATGCACGAACGGCCACTTCGATGACCTCGGCGTCTGCCTCCGGCCCCTTCAGTCCCACGCACTCGATGCCACACTGCAGAACCTGACGCTGTTTGCGGGCCCGTCCGCGGCGGCGGCGCACGATCGTCCCTTCGTAGCAAAGCCGCCAGGGCGCGGGCCGGTCTTGGAGCCGTGTCGCGATGATGCGGGCGATTTGCGGTGTGACGTCTGGCCGAAGGAGTGCGACCTCCCCGGAGTCGGGCTCGATGAATCGTACGAGGTCTCGTCGATCGACGGTCCCGAGCCCGCGCTCGATCACTTCGGCATACTCGACCGGCGGCGTCGTGACGCGCTGGTAGCCGTAGAGATCGAAGGTCTCCATCAGCCGCTGCCAAAGCAAGGTCCGCGTCATGGACGCAGGTGGCAGCAGGTCACGC
This sequence comes from uncultured Polyangiaceae bacterium, assembly GCA_964195565.1. Lineage (GTDB taxonomy): Bacteria > Myxococcota_A > Polyangia > Polyangiales > Houyiibacteriaceae > SG8-38. The sequence continues at coordinate 6,119 of CAXMRN010000086.1, forward strand.
ATTCCGCCTGGCGGAGTCATCGGCAGCCCGGGAGTCGTACTCCTACGCTGCGCGGCGCTCCGGGGTCGTCGCTTTCGCGCCGATGGGGGCATCTCAGAGCCTCAGGGTATGCACGCTGCTGACATGATCGATGCCGCGGAGGCCGTCGAGCGCCTCGCGGCCAAGGGTTGAATCGACGTTCCAGAGCGCCAGAGCCTGGCCTCTCTCTTCGTCCAGCCCCACTTGCATCCGCGAGACGTTGATCCCTTGGCTGCCGAGCAGGGTGCCGACCGATCCGATGACGCCGGGTCGGTCTTGGTTTCGCATGATGACCATCGCACCCTCCATGACGGCGTCGATCTCATAACCTTCGAGGCCGACGAGCCGAGGCTCTCCCTGGCGGCCCGGCGTGCCGGTTGCCGTGTGGATGCCCTTCTCGCCAGTGACCGTGACGCGCACCGTTGTGGCGTATCGGTCGCTTGGCTCTTTCACCTCAGCGAGTCGAATCCCGCGTTCCTGTGCTTCGTACGGGGCGCTGATCGGATTGACTGGCTCTTCGAGATGTTGTTCGAGGAACCCCGCGAGCGCCGCGCGAGCGATCGGTGTGACGCCGAGCTCGCCAGCCTCGCCGGTGCAAGTCACCCTGAGCTCGCGCACGTCGACCGGGTCGAGCTGACCGATGAGGCTGCCGAGCGCCTTGGCGACGTCGAGGTACGGCGTGAGTCGTTCTGCGATCTCTTGCGGCAGGGTAGGTACGTTGACCGCGTTCGTGACCACCCCCTGTTGGAGGTAGCTGATCGCCTGCTCCGCGATCTCGACCGCAACGCGCTCTTGCGCCTCCGAAGTCGATGCCCCGAGGTGCGGCGTACAAAGCACGTTGTCGAGTCCGAGGAGCGGGTGGTCGGGATCGATCGGCTCCTTGGCGAACACATCGAGCGCGGCGCCTGCGATCTTGCCGTCGGTGATGGCGCGCGCGAGGGCCTCCTCGTCGACGATGCCGCCGCGGGCCGCGTTGATCAGTAGAGCGCTGCTCTTCATCTTTTCGAAGGCTGCGTCGTCGAACATGTTCTTCGTGTCGGGCGTGAGCGGCGCGTGAATCGTCACAAAGTCGGCGCGCTTGAATAGATCATCGAGCTCGACCAGTTCGATACCGAGCTCGGCCGCGCGCTCGCTGCTCATGACCGGGTCCACCCCAATGACTTTCATCTTGAGGCCCTGGGCGCGGTCGGCGACGATGCGTCCGATGTTCCCCAGGCCGACGATGCCGAGTGTCTTGTAGGCGATCTCGCGACCCTGAAACTTGCTCTTCTCCCACTTGCCGGCACGCATCGATGCGACGGCTTGAGGAACCTTTCTTGCTAGCGAGGCCAAGAGCGTGAGGGCGTGCTCAGCTGTCGTGACCGAGTTGCCGGTCGGCGTGTTCATCACCACGATGCCTCGACGGCTCGCAGCCGGGATGTCGATGTTGTCGACGCCGATGCCAGCGCGGCCGACGACCTTGAGCTTGTGGGCTTCCTCGACGACCCGCGGGGTCACCTGGGTTGCCGAACGGATGATGAGTCCGTCGTATTCACCGATGACGCTGCAGAGCTCATCTTCGCTCATGCCGGGGCGAAACTCGAGCTCGACGCCCGGGGCCTCACGCAGGACCCTGAGACCCGCCTCGGCGAGCTTGTCAGACACGAGAACACGTACGTTGGACATGGCTACTCCTATGGAATTCGGCCCTAAAAACCCGGGCGCAGAGCTAGCAGCCGCCTATGGAAGGGTCAAGGAGGGAAGGGCCTGGCTCACATCCAGTGAATGGCGCCGAGGCTCAGCAGCATGGCTGTCACCCGGTATCCCCGTTGGGGGTCGGTGTTGCCCGGCTGCTGGGTCACGAATTGGGCCACTTCTTCGACGGTGTGTGGCGTCTTGCAGAGCCGGAGCGCGGCGCGAAGGTCGTCGGGGAGGGCGGCTGTGGCCACGGCGGTGTCGATACGGTCCGCCTGGACGACCGAGGCCTGACCCCGCTCTAGGATGAGCGTGCTCTCGAAGCCCGCGGCAATTCGGCGCTGGAGCCCGCGGTCGAGAATCTCCCAGGCGTCGAGGCGAAGAGGAAATCCGCTGCTCGGCGGGTCGACTCCCTCGTAGAACGTCGCGGTGCCCGAGGCCCAGGTGAAGAGATCCAAGAGCTTCTCGCGGACCTGCTCCGCGATGTGCTGGAAGAGCTCCAATGGTTCGACGAGGCCGAGAGCCACGAGCGTATCGCCGAGCTTGCCCTCGAAACGCGGCATGACCGCTAGCGCCATGTCGAGCTCGCTACGATTGATGACTCGTTTCGTGACGAGGTACTCGCCCAGGAGCTCGCCTGCGAGGTTGCTCGTCACGAACGCCGGGACGCCGTGCTTGGTGTAGACCTCTTTGCGGACGCCACCTTGCTCGCAAAGCCAGAGCCCGGTGCGGCGTGTCACCAGAGTGCGAACCAACGCGGTGACAAAGCCACCGTCCTCGAAGTCCATGCTTCGATCCGCTTCTGCGGCCGACTCGACGCGAGTCGTCGTCGGCGTCATGCGGGACGCCGGGACGTGGCGGTACAGATCCTTGACCGATGACAGCGGTTGGAAGTCGCCACCCGCGATGCTGATGTCGTCGTGGCCGTCGATTTGCCCTGTGGCGACCGACTCGACGATCTTCGCGTACGCGAGAGGTCCGACGGTGGCCCCGTTGGGCTTTCGGATCTTGTACTCGAGAGGCGTCACGTTGGTCGTGCTCGGGTGCTCGTCGGCGAGCACCATCGGTGTCGGCGGCATCGTCGCCCTGGCCAACCCCCCCGCGGAGGTCCTGCGAGTACGGGATTCTGTCGCGATCGAACCGACCATGGCGGCCAACTCTGCGCGTAGCACTTCTTCGGGGCGGCTCTGCCATGGCTCGAGGGCCGCCCAAAAAGCGCGTGCTGTGGGCGGTCGGTCGCCGATGTTCGCCGAAAGCGCTTCGAGGATCACCGCCCCGAGCCCCTCCGGGAGCTGGGGCAGGAACTCGACGAACGGATGAACCTCCGCGTCGCGGATCGCGAGCAGCACGGCGAGTTCGCTGCCACCTGCGAACAACGGTCGCCGCATGAAGAGCTCCGCGGCGATAACGCCGGTGGAGAAGAGGTCGGCGCGCTGGTCGACCTGGCCACCCGACACTTGCTCCGGCGCGAGGTAGCCGAGCTTGCCGTTGGCGCGAGCGACGGTGTCCGCTTCAAACGCGTTGGCGTCGGCGCGTGCAATCCCAAAGTCCGCGATCTTCACGTCGCCGTGGATTGAGATCAGCACGTTCGATGGACTGATGTCCCGATGCACGATTCCGAGGGCCGTGCCCCGGCCGTCCGTGGCGCTGTGCACCGCCTCGAGGCCGCACAAGATCTGGCGTACCAAGTACACGACGAGGTCGTGCTCGAGCCTCTTGCTTTCGAGCGTGAGTCGACGGTTGAGGCGCCAAAGATCACACCCCGGAACGTATTCGAGTGTCAGGTACGGTTGGCCTTCGATCTCGCCGTGGCCGAGGACGTGCACGACGTTCGGGTGGGTGACGTGACCTGCAAGTCGTGCCTCCTCGGCGAACATCTGTTGCGCGTCGGACTCGTCCGCGATGTGCGGCAGCATCCTCTTTAAAACGACGACTCGCGGTTCACCGACCGCACGCGGCTCGAGCGCACGAAACACTTCCGCCATGCCGCCGACTGCAATACGATCGACCAGTGTGTAGTCACCCAACGGGGTGTTCGGCGGCGGCGCCGATGGCGGTGAAGAGGGTCTTGGCACATCTGGATTGTAACGGTGCCAACGGAAAATATCGATGTTAGGGCAACAAACTTCACAGAATTTCGGAGAATTCCATGGCTGATCCAGGTTCCAGGGCGGGTGAGCGGTACGCTACCCCACAAATGCTCGAATACGCGGCCCGGACGCATCATCCGGCAGATGCGTCGCTCGCTCGCGCCTTCGAGGCTCCGGCGAGGCACGGGATGCCGGAAATCCAGCTCGGGCCGGCCGAAGGCCGACTCCTCGAGCTGCTCCTGCGTCTGGTGAACGCGAACAAAGTCGTCGAGGTGGGAACGTTGGCGGGGTATTCGGCGCTCTGGATGGCTCGCGCGCTTCCGCCCGGCGGCCATTTGTGGACGATCGAGGCGGATCCGAAACACGCGGGAGTAGCTGCCGAGGTGATCGGCGAGGCGGGTCTCGGCGATCGCGTCAGCATCATCCGGGACGACGCCCTCGAGGCGCTTCCGAAATTGAGCGATTCCGGGCCGTTTTGCGCTGTGTTCCTCGACGCAGACAAGGGGAGCTACGACGTCTACGGGAGGTGGGCCAGCGAGAATCTGCGGCCCGGTGGTCTGTTGATCGCCGACAACGCGTACTTGTTTGGGAGGCTCCTCGGCGACAGCGACGAGGCGAGGGCGATGCGTCGTTTCCACGAGGAGATGGCGAGCAACTACCGATCGGTCTGCCTGCCCACGCCGGACGGGCTTGCCGTCGGCATCCGTCACGATCCGAAGGCTTGACCATTTCGGGTTGTCCAGGGATATAGGCTCCGCGTTTAGGATCGCTCCTGACTTGACCGGGTCTGGGAGCGGCCCTAGCGGGCCCGCAGGGAGAGAAGAAGTCGAGCGCAGCAGGACTGCGCAAGCGCCGCCTAGATGTCGTTCGCCAAAAAATGACGAACCGGCTTGTCTGACCCTCGAGCTTCGCCTACATGGCGGCCGGTTATTTAGAGGACTCAAGAGAACACGCAGCATGCAGATTTTCCCCCGCGAGTTGAACCACTTGCCCCTCGCGCTGGCACTCGTGGCCGGCGGTGCCGGAGCTGGCGTGTTCATATTGTTCTGGGTCTACTTCACGCCACCCAACCTGCAGGTTGGCTATACGCCGAAGCAGCCCGTTGACTACAGTCACCGTTTACATGCCGGAGAGCTCGGCTTGGATTGTCGCTATTGCCACTCGCAGGTAGAGCGTGCTCAGGAGGCGATGGTGCCGCCGACCCAGACCTGCATGGGCTGCCACGCACTCGTCCACACGGAGTCCGAGAAGCTCGCACCTGTTCGGGAGAGCTGGGAAACCGACGAGTCGATCGCCTGGGTTCGCGTACACCAACTTCCCGACCACGCGTTCTTCAATCATAGCGCGCACTTCAATGCGGGCGTCGGCTGCGCGTCCTGCCACGGTCGCGTTGACCAAATGGAGACGGTCGGCGTGGTCGAGCCGATCGCGATGCAGTGGTGCCTCGAGTGCCACCGCAACCCCGAGCCACACATTCGACCGAAGAGTGAGATCACCAATATGAAGTGGGAAGCCGATGAGGCTTGGGTCGCACAACGTCCCGCGGTCGCCGCCACCCTCAATCCACCTGAGCATTGTTCGGGGTGCCACCGATGACCCGTAGAAAATCATTCGAACTGAGCCCTGGGAAAGGTCCGTCGATGTGGCGGACGCTCGAGGACAAAGGCAGCGACCGGCACGAGCTGCAGAAGCTCGCAGAAGCAGAGCAGCCCGGCGGCTTCATCACGGACCTGCTGAGCCCGAAGGCTCTCGTGTCACGGCGCTCGTTCGTGCAGGGATCTTCGATCGCTGCGCTCGCTGCGGGCCTCCAAGGTTGCGTTCGCCGCCCCGAGAACGAAATTCTGCCCTACAGCAAGGCGCCGGAGTACTTGGTTCCGGGTGTCGCCTCGCACTTCGCGACTGTGACAGCTCGAGGCCGTGATGCGCTTGGCGTCGTCGTGACGAGTCACGAAGGGCGCCCGACGAAGGTCGAGGGCAACGAACAGCATTCGAGGAGCTTGGGAGGCACCGACGTTCGCGCACAAGCGTACGTGTGGGACCTCTACGATCCGGATCGCTCCCAGTCGCCGGCGCAGCGTCGGGGCAATGCATTGGCGAACGCGACCGATGCGGACTTCGACAAGTTGCTCGACGGCCTCATCAAGAAGCACGAGAAAGACGCGGGAGCGGGCCTACGTTTCTTGGCGCCGATTTCAAATAGCCCGACGTTCCGTCGAATTCGCGACAAAGTGATCGAGCGGTTCCCCGAGGCACGCTTCCATACCTACAGCGCCGTTGACGACGACAACGCGCGCGAAGGTGCAGTCATCGCTTTCGGTGCCACGGTCTACTCGACCTACGATTTCGCGCGCGCCAGCGTAGCGGTTTCGCTCGGTTCCGACTTCCTTGGCTCCGAGCCTGGCGCGGTCGTCAACGGCCGCCGGGTGGTGTACCAGCGAGGCCTGACGTCTCCCGACGCCAAGATGAGCCGGCTGTACGCCGTGGAGTCCAACTTCACCATCACCGGCGGGATGGCGGATCATCGGTTGCGGCTGCCGCTGGGCGATATCGAACGGTTCGCGCGACTGCTCGTGACCGAATTGGCTGGACGTGGGGTCAGTGGCCTGGCGCCCTTGGCCGATCACATCGGCAAGCTTCCTGGCAGCGTTGACGTCGACGGGATCGATATCAACTTCCTCGCCGCCATGGCGGACGATCTTGCGTCGAACACCGGGGCTGCGTTGGTGGTGCCGGGCGCCGGTCAGCCCGCTCGGGTCCACGCGCTCGTTCATGCGATCAACCACGCGCTTGGCGGTCTCAACAAGACCTTTGCGCTCGGGCCCGTCATCGATACTGAAGATGAGCCGAGCCGCAAGAGTATTGCCGGGCTCGCAGCTGAGATCGAAGGCGTCGAGTCCCTGATCATGCTGGGCGGAAACCCGGTCTACGACGCGCCGGCCGACGTGAAGTTCAAGGAACTTCTCGCTCGAAAGGGGCTTACCTCCGTCCACGTTGCTAGTCACCGCAACGAGACCTCGGAGAGCAGCTCCTGGCATGCGCCACTGGCACACGAGCTCGAAGCTTGGGGCGACCAGCAAGGTCTCAACGGCACGATCTCGGTTCAGCAGCCCCTCATTGCGCCGCTGTACGGAGGCCGAAACCCGATCGAGATTCTGGCCACGTTGTCCGGTGAGAAGAGCACGAACGCTCACGATCTCGTTCGCGAGACCCATGAGAACACCCTGAGCGGAACGAACGTGACGCTCCTGATGCTCGGATTCACCCCCGAAGAGACGAGCCCGGACGCCATTTGGCGCGGGAGTCTTCACAACGGCCTCATCCACAAGGCGCAGAGGGGTCAAGCCGAGCTACTCACGGCTCGGATCGGAGAGGCGCTCGCGTCGGCTACGGCGACGCGTGCGACCCTGAGCAAAGACAATCTCGAGGTGAACTTCGAGCCCGACTCGGCGTTGTGGGACGGCGAGCACGCCAACAACCTCTGGTCGCTCGAGCTCCCGAGCCCAATGACGAAGCTCGTCTGGGACAACGCAGCGCTGATCTCGCCTGCGACCGCCCGCGCGCTTGACGTGAAGAACGGACAGATGCTTCGTCTCAGCAAGGGAGAGGCCAAGGTCGAGGTCCCAACTTGGATCGTCCCAGGGCACGCGGATTTCTGTGTGACGCTGACGCTCGGCTGGGGACGTACGGCAGCCGGCCGCTACGGCAATGGCAAGGGCTTCGACGTGAACCCGCTGCGCACTTCGGACGGGATGGACTTCACCGGAGGTGTGAAAGTCGAGGCACTTCGCGAGGTGTACAACCTGGTTCAGACCCAGACGCACGATCGCATGGAAGGCCGTCCAATCGCCATCGACGCGACTCTCGAGGAGTACAAGAAGGAACCCGACTTCGCGTCGTACCGTTCGGTCGATCCTGTGAGCACGACGCCGCTCTGGCAGCAGCAAGATTACAGCGAGGGCCACAAGTGGGGCATGGCGATCGATCTCAACGGATGTACCGGGTGCAACGCCTGCGTCGTCGCATGCCAGGCCGAGAACAACATTCCGTCGGTCGGCAAGTTCGAGGTGGAGCGCGGTCGCGAGATGCACTGGCTCCGTATCGATCGCTACTTCGTGGGCGACGACGAGGGCGACCCGCAGGTCGCAGTCCAACCGGTGACTTGTCAGCAGTGCGAAGAAGCGCCCTGCGAGAACGTGTGCCCCGTCAACGCGACGACCCACACCCCTGAGGGTCTCAACGACATGGCCTACAACCGGTGCGTGGGTACGCGCTACTGCGCCAACAACTGTCCCTACAAGGTGCGCCGGTTCAACTATCTCGATTGGCACGGCCACTTGGACGACGAGTTTGGTTGGTTCGAGGACTTCCCGGAGTCACGCAAACTGCAGTTCAATCCCAACGTTACCGTTCGCATGCGCGGTGTGATGGAGAAGTGTACCTACTGCGTGCAGCGCATCGAGGGGGGGAAGATGGCTGCGAAGCTCGCGGGCCGTCCACTCAAGGACGGGGACGTCAAGAGCGCCTGCCAGCAGGCATGTCCTACCCAGGCCATTGCGTTCGGTGACCTCAACGATCCGGAGAGCCAAGTGACCAAGTGGGCCGGGGTCAATCGCAACTACAAGCTGCTTGCAGAAATCGGCACCCGTCCTCGAACGTCGTTCCTTGCGCGCATTCGAAACCCAAACCCCAAGCTGAAGGGAAATGGGTAACTACCGATGAGTTACGACACACCCATCAAGGAACTCGGCGAAACATCTCTCCTTCCGGAGGGAACCACCCCTCACGACATCACCGAGACGATTGCTGGCGTCACGGAGAACCCCGCCCCGCGCGGCTGGTGGCTCCTGTTCTTGCTTTCGGTGTCCGTGCTTGGTGCCATGGGCGCCGCGCTCGCGTACTTGTTCATTCAAGGCGTTGGCGTTTGGGGCAATAACGCACCGATCTACTGGGCCTGGGACATCACCAACTTCGTCTGGTGGATTGGTATCGGCCACGCTGGAACCCTAATCTCGGCGATCCTCTTCTTGTTCAGGCAGAAGTGGCGAACGAGCATCAATCGTTTCGCGGAGGCAATGACAGTCTTCGCTGTGCTTTGCGCAGGTCTGTTCCCCGCCATTCACACAGGCCGCCCTTGGTTCGACTACTACTTGTTCCCCATCCCCAACCAGATGGACATGTGGCCGAACTTCAAGAGCCCCCTCATGTGGGACGTCTTCGCGGTCAGCACCTACCTGACGATCAGCGTCATTTTTTGGTACATCGGTTTGATTCCCGATTTCGCCACGCTGCGCGACCGGTCCAAGAACCTGACGCGCAAGCGCGTGTACGGGTTCTTCGCGCTCGGCTGGCGAGGTGCTCACCGGCACTGGCAGCACTATGAGCGAGCCTATCTGATCTTCGCCGGCATCTCGACGCCTCTGGTTCTGTCGGTTCACTCGGTGGTCTCGTTCGACTTCGCGACCTCGGTCGTGCCCGGCTGGCACACCACGATTTTCCCGCCGTACTTCGTTGCCGGCGCGGTCTTCAGCGGCTTTGCGCTCGTCATGACGCTGATGCTGATTTGCCGCTCGATTTTCAAGCTGCAGCACATCGTGACCATCCGGCACTTGGACTTGATGAACAAGTTCATGCTCGGGACGGCCCTGCTCGTTGGCTACGCGTACGCGATGGAGTTCTTCATCGCTTGGTACTCGGCCAACCCCTACGAGCAGTGGGTGTTCTTCCACAACCGCCTTGGCTGGGGGCAGCTCGACAGCAATGGAAACTGGGGTCCGCTCTGGTGGGCCTATTACGCGATGGTGTTCTGCAACGTCGTCGTCCCCCAGATCTTCTGGTTCAAGCGCGCACGCACGAGCATTCCCATCATGTTCATCGCGAGCATTCTCATCAACATCGGCATGTGGTTCGAGCGCTTCGTGATCATCGTCACGTCGACGTACCAAGACTTCCTGCCGTCTTCCTGGGGCATGTTCCACCCGACGTTGATCGACATTCTGACGTACCTCGGCACATTCGGGTTGTTCTTCACGCTCTTCCTCCTCTTCGTCCGTTGGATCCCGATGATCGCCATCGCGGAGGTCAAAGGAAACCTGCCGGGAGCTCACCCCGACTTGCATGCGCTCGAGGCACACGGCGAGGAACCGGACCCGGCGAGCGCACTGGCGCCGGCGGAGTGAGGTGAATCATGGCTGACCAAACAAAAACCCCCGCACTTTACCTGGCCGAGTACGACACGCCGAACGCCATCGCGCGGGCGGCGATGAAAGTACGCGACGCCGGCTACCAGAACTGGGATTGCCACACCCCGTACGCCATGCACGGCATGGACGAGGCGATGGGCCTCAAGCCAACGCGGATTGGCATCATTTCGTTCGTCTTCGGGATGCTAGGCGTCGCGACCGCGGTGTTCATGATGCAGTACACCAACGCGTTTTCGTTCAACTGGTTGAACGTCGGTGCGGGATACCCGCTCGTCATCGGCGGCAAGCCGCCCGGCGCGTTCCCTTCGATGGTGCCGATCATCTTCGAGCTCGGCATTCTTCTGTGCGGGTTAGCGACACTCTTTGGCCTGTTGGGCATCATCAAGCTTCCGATGCACAACCACCCGATTTTCGAGTCGGACCGGTTCGAAGCTGCATCGGATGACAAGTACTTCATTTCGATCGAGGCAGGAGACCAGAAGTTCGACCTCGAGGGGACCAAAGCGCTCTTGGAGGCGACCGATCCGACGTACCTCGAGCTCATCGAGGAGGAGGTGCTGTGATGCGAGCTCTTCTCATCGCGGTGGCCTTCGCAACGGTCGGCACCGGTTGCATCGGCGGCGAGAGCAGCGAACCGCCTGTCGTCGGTATTCGCAACATGTACAACCAGCCTCGCTACGATACGCAGGAACGACAGCCTTTCTTTGCTGACCAGCGCTCCATGCGCCCCCAAGTCGAAGGCACGGTGTCGAGAGAGATGGAGAAGGGGTACCCGGTCGCAACAGGACTCAGTGCCCAGACCAACGCCTACCTGGCCCGGGTTCCGCGTGACGTCGCACTCGGATTCGGCACTCCGCAGGCCCTCATGGCTCGCGGCGAGGAGCGCTACGACATCTACTGCGCCCCTTGCCACTCGTTCTCGGGCGACGGGAAGGGCATGGTTTCGCGACGCGCCGCTGCGCTCGGGGCCGCCGGCCTCGTCGCACCGAGCTTCCACGACGACAGGCTTCGCCACATTCCCGATGGTCAGCTCTTTGCCACCATCACCAATGGGCTTCGGAACATGCCGTCTTACGCCCACAACATCCCGGTCGACGACCGTTGGGCCATCGTGCAGTACGTCCGCGCACTACAGCTGAGCCAAGCGCCGGCCGCAGAGCCTGAGAATACGGAGCAATCCCAGTGACCGAAGCAAACAAGAAAGACTATCGAGTCGGAAACGACGCTTTCTGGGCGCGTGCATGGGTTGCGCCGCTCGCGCTTGCGGTAGGCGGCGGACTGCTCACGGCCGTCACCGCCGGTCCGGACCGTCTGGGCTACGCGTACCTGTTCGCACTCTTTACGACCGCCACGTTCATGCTTGGCGGCCTTTTTCTGGTGCTCGTTCAGTTTCTCACGGCGTCGTACTGGGGCGTGTCTTCACGACGCATCGTCGAGGTCGTGATGTCGGGTGCGCCGGTGATCGCGTTGTTGGCGCTTCCGTTCATCGCAGGAGTCGTGCTCGGCAAGATCAACATCTACGACGAGTGGCAGAGCGTTGCCGCTGACGGCGACCACGCTGAGGAGCACGGGGTGTTGGAGCTAGGGGCGAGCTTGGCGCATGCGCAAGACGGCGAGGCCCACGACGGCGCCGCCGAGCACGTGGCCCATGAGGCGCCTCACGGCGAGGAGCACGCTCACACCTCCCAAGAGATCGCCCTTCACCATCACGTTCTGAGCCAGAAGACCGGATACCTGAACACCAAGGGTTGGGCAGCCCGCGCCCTCGGCTACCTCCTCGTCTGGTCCCTGCTCGCCATCATGTACTTCGGCTGGTCGAGGCGTCAGGACCAGGACGGTGACCCACGGCATACGATGCGGATGCAGAAATTGGCGGCGCCATCACTGATGCTTTTCGCCCTCTCACTGACCTTCGCCTCCTTCGATTGGCTCATGTCCCTCGAGGCCGCTTGGTTCTCGACCATCTTCGGTGTGATCATTTTCGCGGGCTCCGCGGTAGCGATCCTCGCCCTCACGATTCTCATCGGCTTGAGCCTTTACAAGCGCGGCCTCGTCGGAGACGCCATCAACACCGAGCACTTCCACGACCTGAGCCGGCTCATGTTTGGCTTCGTGTGCTTCTGGACCTACGTCCAGTTCTCGCAATGGATGCTGATTTGGTACGCGGGCATTCCCGAGGAAGCGACCTGGTTCCACAAGCGCTGGGACGGTGGCTGGCAGTTCGTGACGTACCTGATGATATTCGGCCACTTCGTCGCGCCGTTCCTTCTTTTGATCTCACGGGTCCAAAAGCGAGACCTTCGCTGGCTCCAAGTGATGTGTTTCTGGCTGATTCTGATGCACATCGTAGACATCTATTGGTTCGTCATGCCGCAGGCTGGAGGCTTCCAGGTCCAGCTTGCCGACGTCGGGGCGCTTCTGTTCGTAGGCGGCACCTTCTTTGCGTACGTGTTTTGGCAGCTCGGAAGAGTCCCGTTGTTGCCCGTTGGCGATCCACGGCTTCAGCGGAGCCTTAACCTCCACCAAATTTACTGAGCGTGCACGGATGAGTACGAAGCACAAGACACGACGAGCAACCCCCCGCGCCTTCATCGCCATTGCCGCGCTAGTGGCCTTTGGGGCGGGCTGCGGCCAAGCGGACTCCGCGCGCGCCCCGTCCCCGGACGACGAACGCGACATCATGTCGAGCCGACAGGAAGCAGCGCTTCAAAACGGCACGATGCCCATTGATCAGGCGATGGCGGAATACTCTACGAAGGCGCGCGAGGAGTTTCCTGCGCTTGCCCCCGAGCCTTCGGAAGACGAGTCGGCGTTGATCGGTTGGTCCTTCAAGGGTGCGGCGGCCGTTGCGACCGGAGAGGTCACGATGCCACCGGAGTGCACTGGCGCCGCTGACCCAATGGCGTGTTGGGGACAGAAGCTCAGCAACAGCAAGGGTTGTTTGGCGTGTCACTCGGCCGACGGAGAAAAGACGCAGCCGTGTCCCAACTGGAAGGGCGTCTTCGGCACCGAGCGGCTTCTGGTCAGCGGCGAGACGGTGACCGCGGACGAAGAGTACCTGGCAAACTCCATCACAAACTCATGGGACCAGGTCGTTCAAGGCTACGCCAAGACGATGCCGCCCTACAGCTTCCCGGAGCAAGAAGTGGAAGCCCTCGTTGCCTACCTCAAGTCGCTCGGAGAGGGTGAATGATGACTCGCGTACGCATCGGTACGGTGATGGGCCTCGTGTTGACGCTGTCGTGTCTTTTGACCGCGTGCCAGAGCCCAAATCCAGACAGAGCGAGCCTCAAGTACAGCGAAGAGCTCTACGACGGCTGTGCCCCGTGCCACGGCGAGGCCGGCGAGGGCAATCAAGATCTCGGCGCGCCTGCCATTGCTGGCCTCGAGCGTTGGTATGTCAAAGCGCAGCTTCGCAAGTTCAAGAAGAGCCAGCGCGGGTGGCACATCGACGACATGCCCGGCAAGCGGATGCTGCCGATGGCAATGGCGATGGATACGGACGAGAAGGTCGACATCGTGGCGGCATACGTGGCGAGCTTCCCACCCACGAACCCCGCGGCGACGCTGGAGGGCGGCAACCCCAAGACCGGTAAGATCTACTTCGCGACGTGCGTGCAGTGCCACGGGGCGGATGCGAAGGGGAACATCGACGAGTTCGGCCCGCCGTTGGCCGGAGCGAGCGACTGGTATCTACTCACGCAGCTCCAGAGCTTCAAAGCCGGCGTGCGAGGGACGCACGCCGATGACGTGACGGGAGCCAAGATGCGGCCGTTCTCGATGACGTTGCCCACCGAACAAGCGATGAAAGACGTCATCGCATACATTGGCACCTTGCCTGAATAGGCTCCGAGGGTTTGATAGATGGCTGGTAAAACACGGAATCCCGATAGCGAGGCGCACTTCTGGTGGAAGTGGACGATGATTGGCGCGGCCATCTACATCGGCGTCGTCTTTGCTTTCATTCTGAACTGAGCAGGTAGAGGGCGGAATGCTTCAAGGAATCTACGACTTCATCAAAGGAATCTTCGCTCCGCTTGGGGACTACCTCGTCGGTTCGGCGGTACCGGTAGGCTCTACTTACGCCAGCGACATCGACTCGCTGATCGCCTTGGTGGCGGTGTTCGTGGGGTTCTGGGCCCTCCTAGCGTATGCGGCGTTCTTCTTCCTCATTTTCCGTTTCCGCGAGAGGGACGGGCAGCGCGCACAGTACGTGACTGGTGAAGAAAAGGACCTCAAGCGTTGGATCACGTATCCGCATGCGGCGATCATCGTGTGCGACTTGGTCATCGTCTTCATGGCCGTGATGGTTTGGTACAACATCAAACAGCGTCTTCCGGAAGCCGACAGCACGGTGCGCATCATCTCGCAGCAATGGGCATGGAACTTCGTGCATCCCGGGCCTGACAACGAGCTCGACACGGACGACGACATCACGACGTTCAACGAGCTTCACGTTCAGCAGGGCACCACGTACCACTACGAGCTCCTCTCGAAGGATGTGCTTCATGACTTCTCGGTTCCGATCTTTCGTTTGAAGCAGGACGCCATCCCGGGCCGCGTGCTCAAGGGTTGGTTCACCCCCACCTTGCCAGGCGAGTACGACATCCAGTGCGCAGAGATGTGCGGGATCGGGCACGGCATCATGGGCGCGCGCATCATCGTCGAAACCCCTGAAGAACATGCGGCGTGGATGTCGCAGGGCAGCACGGGCAAGCTCGCTTCCCGCTGAATGGAATAGTCATGGCTGAAGCAGGCACAGTAGAGACACACGGTGAGCACGCGCACGACGCGCACCACGAGCAGAGCTTTTGGAGCAAGTACGTTTTCTCCACCGATCACAAGATGATTGCGATGCAGTACATGTTTACCGGCATCGCGATGGCACTCATCGGCGGCTTCATGTCGTACGCGTTCCGGATGCAGTTGGCGTTCCCCGGGGAGGCCGTCCCTGGCTACGGGATGGTGTCCCAGGGCGAGTACAACGCCCTCGTCACCAACCACGGCACCATCATGATCTTCTGGGTCGCGATGCCCATGCTGATCGCCGCGTTCGGCAACTACCTCATCCCCTTGATGATCGGCGCCGACGACATGGTGTTCCCGCGCATCAACCGGCTCTCATATCAAATCTTCTTGATCAGCGCGGTGATCCTGATCGCCTCGTTGTTCGTGCCGGGTGGCGGCTTTGGCGGCGCCTGGACCGCGTACCCCCCGCTTTCGTCGACCGCCGAATACAGCCTCACGCCACTTGGTTCGACGTTTTGGCTCGTGGCGGTGGCGCTCGAGTTCGTGGCCTTCCTCCTCGGCGGCATCAACTTCATCACCACGTTGATGAACGCTCGCGCGCCGGGCATGAAGATGCACGACATCCCCATGGTTCTGTGGATGATCGTAATCGCGAGCATCCTCTTCATGGCGTCGGTGGGTCCGCTCATCGCGGGCGCAGTGATGCTCTTCATGGACCAGGTCGTGGGGACCGGCTACTTCGATCCGGACCGCGGTGGCGACCCGATCCTGTGGCAGCACCTTTTCTGGTTCTTCGGCCACCCGGAGGTGTACGTCGTGCTTCTGCCGGCCATGGGCATGGTCGCCGAGATCATCTGCACCTTCTCCCGCAAGAAGCTCTTCAACTACAAGCTGATCCTCTACACCGCCTTTGCTACGGGCATCATCAGCTTCTTCGTGTGGGCTCACCATCAGTTTGTCGCCGGCATCGACCCTCGCATGGCGAACGTGTTCACCATCACGACGCTCATCATCTCGGTTCCCATTGCCGAGATGATCTTCCTCTACATCGCGACGCTCTATGGGGGCTCGATTCGGCTCACGACGCCGATGCTGTGGGCGCTGTCGTTCATCGCCGAGTTCCTCATCGGCGGCATCACGGGCATCTTCCTCGGCGCGAGCGGGTCGGACATCTACTTCCACGACACGTACTTCGTGCTCGCCCACTTCCACTACACGTTCTTCCCGATCGCCATCATCGGCTTCTTCGCTGGGATCACGTATTGGTTCCCCAAGATGTTCGGCAGAATGATGAACGAAACGCTCGGGAAGATTCACTTCTGGGGCACGATCATCGGCTTCAACAGCATCTTCATCCCGCTGTTCATCTTGGGCACCGCGGGCCAGCATCGACGCATTTACAACTACCAGAACTTCCCCGACTTGGCGGGCCTTCAAGACCTCCGTGTCATCGCCACGATGGCGCTCTTGGTGATGCTCGCTTTCCAGGTGTTCTTCCTGTTCAACTTCTTCTACAGCATGTTCAAGGGCAAGCCCGCCGGGAAGAACCCTTGGAAGGCCAACACCCTCGAATGGACGACAGAGTCGCCGCCGCCTCACGGCAACTGGCCGGAGGGTCTGCCGAACTGCTACCGAGGTCCCTACGAATACAGCGTCCCAGGTCGTGAAGACGACTACTGGCCGCAAGACGTCCCACCGGACACAGCCCCCGCCGAATGACGAGGCACCGATGAGTACGACGAGACCCATAGCAACGACCAGAAGCGCCACGGGCATCCCGACCGGCAAGCTCGCCGTGTGGTGGGTGGTAGGCTCGGAGATCGTGATTTTCGGAGGCTTGCTGGCCTCCTACGTGATGCATCGACTCGGTCACCCCGAGTGGGCCGAGTACGCGTCGCACACCAACACCTGGTTCGGCGCCGCCAACACCTTCGTGCTGTTGACTTCGTCGCTCTTCGCGGTGTTGGCACACCATGCGGCGGAGCATGGAGACGGAAAGACCGCGGCCAAGTGGCTCTACGGCACATGCGCCGGCGGCGTGACCTTCCTGTGTATCAAGGCGGTCGAGTGGACCGGTGAGATCCAGCACGGCTACACGATCACCTCCAACGGCTTTTGGAGCTTCTACTACACAGCGGCGGGGCTACACGCTCTCCACGTTATCGCCGGTTGCATCATCATGCTGATCATCGCGAACGACGCGCGGAAGGGCAAAGAGCTTCATCGTGTCGAACTGATCGGTATCTATTGGCACTTCGTCGATATCGTGTGGATTTTCCTCTTCCCGCTGCTCTACATCGCCAAGTGAGGACGGACGATCATGGCTGAACAACAAGAACACGCAGACGATCACGGCCAGGGCTACTACGTGAAAATCTGGGCCATCCTGCTCGTGCTGCTCATCCTCAGCGTCTTGGGCCCGATTGTCGCGCCCCACCTTGCGTTCGGGTTCCTCGAGGCGTGGATGATCACGTTGATGACGGCGTTTGGCATCGCAGTCGTCAAGGCATACCTGGTCGCTGCGAACTTCATGCACCTGAATGTCGAGAAGAGGTACATCACGTACGTGCTCACGACCATGTTGATGCTGGTGTTGCTCTTCTTCGCGGGTACCGCCCCGGATGTGATGGAGCACGCGGGTCAGAATTGGGAAAACGTCGCAGCAGAGGCTGAGGTCGAGAGAGCGCTCGCGGCTGAGGGCAAGGACCCACACGGCGAACACGCCGAGGGACACGACGACCCCGGCCACTAGGGAAAGGAGGAACTGTTCATGCCTGATGATGCACTAGGTCGCCCTTACGGCGTGCCGACCAGGCGCGAGCCAGTCCTTCCGAACGGTGTCCTCGGCATGCTGCTCTTCGTGGCGACGGAGGTGATGTTCTTCTCAGGACTCATCAGCGCTTTCGTCATCGGAAAAAGCAATGCGATCGGAGGCTGGCCTCCACCCGGGCAGCCACGTTTGCCGATCGAGGAAACCGCAATCAACACCGCGGCGCTGCTCGCCAGCGGCGTAGCGCTCTACTTCGCCAACCGGGCGTTCAAGAAGGGCGCCCCGAGCACCAAACGCTTGCTCTTCCTAGCCATCGCGCTGGGCGGCTTCTTCGTCGTCTTTCAGGGGGCGGAATGGGTCGCGCTGATCGGCGAGGGCCTGACGCTCACCTCGGGCCAACTGGGTGGCTTCTTCTACCTTCTCGTTGGGACCCACGCGCTGCACGTCGTCGTGGGGTTTGTGATCTTGCTGTATACCTACCGCAGGCTGTCGCACGACGACCTCGACCGGTTCACCTTTTGGCCGGCTCAGGTCTTCTGGTACTTCGTCGTCGGCGTGTGGCCGATCCTGTACTGGCAGGTGTACCTGTGACGCGTTTGGCTCGAGCATGTGTTGCCGTCGCGGCGGTCGCCGTCGGCTCGACCGCCGACTTCGCGTATGCCTGCTCAGTTTGTGGGTCACCGCTCGAAGAGAACCGGCAAGCGTTCATCGACACGACCGTGTTCCTCACCGTCGTCCCGCTCACGATGATGGGCGGTTTCATCTGGTGGCTCCGCCGCAGGATCCGGGCGCTCGAAGACGCACCTGAAATCGCGGTCCCCGAGAACCTCCTTCGCGACGCGGGGCCGTTCTCGAAGGGGCGCTAGGGCTGTTCCCAGACCGGCTGACGTCCGTCGTGCGGCCCGCCTCGACCCTCCTCACGTGCGGCCACGGCGACGGCGAAGGTCCGGGCGGCAACGGCCAGCAAGAGCCCCAGCGCGACGTCGATGAACCAGTGCCATCGCAGGAACATGGTGGCGATGATGATGTTGACCGCCACGAATCCGAGAATCGGCCACAGCCACCGGAACGGCTGCGCATCGCGATGTGAATAGGCGTGGAGTGTGAAGTACGCCGGATAAGCGGTGTGCAGAGAGGGGAAGATGTCGAGCTGGGCGCCTGCTGTTGCTACGGTGAGCTCGACCTGGTGCCACCAGAACCCGCCCTGGAGCGGTCGTTCGAACGCCAAGGTGGCGACCGGTCCCGCCCCGGGCACGACGGTGTAGAGGAAGTGCCCGACCGCCACGACGAACAGGGCACCGGCCATCAGCTCTTGTAGGCGTCGGCCTCGGCTGACGAATAGCGCGGGGACCAGCATGAGCGTCAGCACCAGGAAGAAGCAGTAGTAGAAAAACGACAACCACTCGACGACTGGCTCGATGTTCCAGGCCTCCATCCACAGCGCCGGGGTGGTGCCGAGGAGCCAAAGATCGATCGCAAACAACCGATCGTCGAGGAGCTCGGGCTGCAGAGCAGGGAGCAGGACCCGCATCTCGAAATACGAGAGCACCATGGGCGTGATCAGGCCCAGGCGGTACGTCAGTGCGCGTGCTCGCCGGCTGCGAATCACCTCGCCCCTGCTCAGCACCAGGGCGCAGACCGTCAGAGCCAAGAGGGCAAAGGTCAGCCGGCGTGCGATCGTCGCGTCGGAGCTGTCCGGAGCGGCCAACGCCCGGAAGAAGAGGTACGAGTGAAACGCGAGCGCGATCACGTCTTGTATGGCGAGGTTCTGAGCCGCGACTCCGAAGGCGGTTCGGGCCCGCCCCGCGACATTCCGGGTAAGTTCCAGCATGCGAGTCTTCGGTGGCCGGAAGTGTGTCCACAGCGCGATTCCAATGCAACCAGTTCGCAGCACCTTGGGGGGGATCGACGGTCATCCTAAAGGCGAATCTGCTTCCGGAGCAGACGGGACGCCCAACCTGAGGTACACCTCGCCCCATGGAAGAGGCTCCGCCCACGCGAAGGTCCATCCGGGACGACGCGCTCAATATACCCAATCTGCTGACGATGCTCCGGATCGCGCTGATCCCCGGCGTGCTGTGGCTCCTGTGGGGCGGCACCCCCGAGGCGAACTTTTGGGCGGCCATGCTCTACATTGCCACCGCGCTGACCGACCTCATCGACGGCTACCTCGCCCGCAAGTGGGGGCAGATTAGCGTGCTCGGGAAGTTTCTCGACCCGCTCGCGGACAAGCTCCTGGTGCTGGCCACGTTGATATTCCTCGCGTACCTCGGCCGCTTGCCGTTCCTCGGGGTGGTCGCTGTCATCATCATGTTGGGGCGAGAGTTCTCCGTCACTGCGCTACGGACGATCGCGATGAGCGAGGGCGTCGTGATGGCGGCGATGCGGACCGGCAAAGACAAGACCGCCTTACAGATGGTCGCGATCCTCATGCTCATCGTCCACCAACGGTACACCGTGTATTTCGGCTTCTACCAGACCGAGTTCGACTTCGCGGGTGTCGGTTTGGTGCTTCTCTATCTGAGCCTCGCGTTGGCGCTGTTTAGCGGTGGCGAGTACTTCAAGCTCTTCGTCGACGCAGTCGATGCGAAAGACGAACGTCTGACGCAAGCCACGTCGTGACAGGGTCGAAGGGCAGGTGGTCGGTTGAGGCCCGTGCGTCGCGGCGCATCGTGGGGCGGGTCTTTCGCGGCAGTGGCCTTCAAGAGTCCTTTGCAGGCCTCGTCGAGGAGCACGATCTTCGGACCGCATGGGTGAGCGCGATTGGTGCCTTCGAATGGGTCGAGCTCACCGAATACAATCAGGACGAGCGTCGCTACGAAGAGCCGCATCGGTTCGAACGCTGCGAGCTCCTGGCGATGAAAGGCAACCTCTCACAACGCGACGGGGAGCCGTTCTGGCACCTCCACGCGACCGTTTCACTGCGTGAAGAGGGCCGTGATGTGACGTACGGCGGACACGTGGTGGACGGCTCGGTGTTCGCGCTCGAGTTTCGGATCGACTGTTTTGACGAGCTCGAGCTGAAGCGGGAGACCGATCAAGCCACAGGGCTGCAGCTCTGGGCGACCGAGACGCGTGAAGGGGAGGCGGGGGCGTCTGTGACATCCGGAGAGCCTCCTGGGGTCAGCTGGGCGATGGCCGCAGAGGTGTCGGCCCGCGCACAGCCCGCTCCTCGCGAGGAGTACAAACCCGAGAGGGGCGACTGGCTCGATCACGCGAAGTTTGGTCTGTGCAAGATCGAAGGCCTCTCGGGCGACGGGGTATGCATCATCAAACTGCCCGACGCGCGCCGAAAAAAGATCAAGATCGACGCGCTGCAGGTGCTCGCTCCGCGCAGTGATGGCGGGCGGCGGGTGTTTCCGGTGAGGGGTAAGGGTAGAGGGTGATGGGGGCTGCCGCGGGTGTAGTGTGAGGGGGTGGGCGGGGCGGTTCAACAAGACCAGACCACGCCACCATCCCTGCAACCCGCTCCACCACATCCGCGGCAGCGACACCTACTCGAGTCGTATCCGCGGATCCAACGCGGCAACCGCAATGTCTGCGAGCAAATTCCCCGCCTGTACCGCAATGCCAAACATCAACACGACGGCCATGATCACAGGCGCATCGAGCGATTCGATGGATTCGATCGTCAGCAGGCCGAGGCCCGGCCATGCGAAGATCTTTTCCGTGATGATCGCGCCGCCGACGAGGAACGGTAGGCTCAACCCGATCAGCGTCACGACCGGGAGCAGGGCGTTGCGAATCGCGTGTTTGATGACGACTCCCCGCATCGGCATGCCCTTGGCTTTTGCCGTCCGCACGTGGTCGTGGCGAAGGGTTTCGATGAGCTCGCCGCGCATGACACGCGCGTAGGTCGCCGCGCCTGCGATGGCCAGGATGAGCGAGGGTAGGAGCGCGTGATAGATGTGATCCGCTGCACCGACGCCGTAGCCGCCGAACGGGAACCAGCCCAAGAGGAACGCAAAGAGGAGCAGGGCGATGGGCCCGGTCACGTAGGTCGGCAAGCTGATGCCGACGAAGGTGGCGAACATGATGATCGTGTCGGACCAGCGGTTACGACGAAGCGCGGCAATGACACCCGCCGTGAGGCCGATGAGCAACTCGAAGAGGACCGCCATCGACGCCAGCAGCAGCGTTCGAGGGAGGCGGTGCCCGATCACGTTGGCGACCGACTCGTGGTGTGAGTACGATTCCCCGAGATCGCCCTGTGCGATGCCGCAGAAACCGCGTGAGCCGTCGTCGCGTTCGTACTTTGGCGAGTCCTTACGAATGCATGGGCTCACCCCGAGGTAGCTGAGGAACTGCTCGGGGACCGGTCGGTCGAGACCCTTCTTGGCTTTGAAGTCGGCAATCTGCTCGGCGCGTGCCTGTGGACCGAGGACGGTGACCGCTGGGTCGCCGGCGACGAAGATCAGGAAGAAGACCAGCGTCACTACCGACATGACCACCAGCACCCCCCACATGGCCCGTTGCGCGATGAAGCGGATCATGGTGCCGGCTCCTTTGCATAGATCGACTGGCTGACCCGACGTCGCGGGAGGTCCAGCCAAACGTTGCGATACTCGTTGAGCCACACAGGGTGGGGGCGGAAGCCTTTCACGTATGGTTGCCACGCGAACATGTCGACCGGGTAGTAGAGGAAAGCCCACGGCGCTTCCTCTGCGAGGATTTCGTTGGCCTCTGCGTAGAGCGCGAGCCGAACCTCGTGGTCCACTTCTGCTCGCGCTCGATCGAGGATCGCGTCGAGCTTCGGGTTCCGGTAGAAGGACCGATTCTCGGAGTTCTCGGGATGGATCGAGCGGCTGTGGAAGAGGATGTCCATGAAGTTCGACGGGTCCGGGAAGTCTTGGTGCCATCCCGTGAAGGCGGCTTGCGCGACCCGTGGCTTGCCGGTCTCTTTGAGATACGTCGCGAACGACACCATTTTCAGCTCGATCTCGATACCGATTTCTTTGAGATCCTGCTGGAAGAACTGCGCGACGCGCACCTCACTCTCCCCGCGCACCCAGAGCATGACAGGCTCGCTCAGGCCATCTGGGAATCCCGCTAGGCGCATCTCCTCACGGGCCCGGTCGAGGTCGAACACCTGCCGGCTAGGGAGGTTCGGGTCGTGCGGTGGGAGCATCGGTGGAAGGACCTGCGTGGCTGCGATCGCCCGGCCGGGGTCGAGCCGTTCGAACTTGGAGCGGTCGATCGCGTACGCTACCGCGCGTCGGACGTGCACGTTGTCGAAGGGAGGCAGCTCGCAGTTGAGCCCAAGGGCATAGAGCGCGGGGCTAGGCGCCTCGGCTCGATACGGAGCCCAGGCCTCCGACTCGCGAAGGAACAGTCGGTTGACTTTGCTCGGCCGGTAGACGATGTCGACGTCGCCGTTTCGAAAACGAGCGCTTGCGACGTCCGCCTGGATGTTCTCGAGGAAGATCATGTGCTCGGCGCGTGCGCGAGGCGCCCAGTACTCCTCGAAACGGTCGAACTCGACCTGAACGCCGCGCTCCCAGCGAGCGAACGCGAACGGGCCCGTTCCGATCGGGTTCCGTCCGACGGCGGTGACCCCTTCGGCCTGCTCGAGCTCCTCGACGTGCTCACGGGCGAGCGGATAAGAGAAAGGCATCGCCAGCGCGTTGAGGAACGTCTGGTCCGCCTCGTCGAGACGAAACTCGATCGTCCGGTCGTCCACGACGACGATGCCTTCGATGTGGTCGACTTCGCCGGCGTGGTACGCGGGCGCGCCGACGATGGATTTGAAGAACGGATAGCCAGGGGAGCCGATGCGTTCGGAGAGCAACCTGTGCATCGACCAGGAAATGTCTTCGGCGGTGACCTCTCGACCGTTGTGAAACTTGATTCCGTCGCGGAGGGTGAAGCGAAAGACTCGGCCCTGATCCGACACCGCCGGCAGCTCGGCCGCCAGGCCAGGGATCATCTGTCCCTCGTAGTCGTAGTCGAGCAGTCCGTCGTAGAGGAGCCGGCACGCGGCGGTAGAGAGCGTGTCGTAGGCGAAGTGCGGATCGAGTGTGTGGATGTTGCTGCTGGCAGAGAAAATGAACGTGCCTCCCGCTTGCGGCACGTCGTGCTCGGCGCCCACATATCGAGGTCCAACAGGTGCCTCCGGGAAGTTAGCGACGACCCATGCGAGTAGGAGCGCGGCCACGACGAGGCCCGTCGCGACTGCGAACGAGCGTGGGCGACTCCTGCGATCAGTCCTTGGGGTCGAACGCATCACGCAGCCCTTCTCCAAAGAGGTTGAATCCGAACACCGCCATGCTGATCAGCACTGCCGGGTAGAGCGTCAGTCGCGGGACGCCGAGTAGCAGCGACTGGCTGTCGTTGAGCATCGATCCCCAACTCGCCGTGGGCGGACGAACGCCGAGTCCGAGGAACGACAGTGCGCTCTCCGCGATTATCATGCGTGCCACCAGGATCGTCGCGATAGCGATGATCGGGCCGATGACGTTCGGGAGAACGTGTCGCGCGAGGATTCGGAAGTGGCGTAGGCCGAGCGCGCGGGCCGCTTGAATGTAGTCGAGTTCGCGGGCTTCCATCGTCTTGGCGCGGGTGATTCGGGCAAGGGTCGTCCAGGACAGCACACCCAGGACGACGCAGATCGCCCAGATTCCGGGCGCGTCGAACACGCGCTGCATGACGATGGCGATCAGCAGAAAGGGCATCGAGAGCACGACGTCGACGAGCCGCATCAGGAGGGTGTCGACGCGACCGCCGACGTAGCCCGACACCAAACCGAGCGTCACGCCGATGAGCACCGCGAGCGCGGTCGCGAGATAGGCGACGAGCATCGACACCCGGGCGCCGCTCAGAAGGCGGCTCAGCTCATCTCTCGCCAGGATGTCGCCACCGAGCCAGTGGCCCGCCTCGACGCCGGGCCCCGCGGGCAGACCATTGTGGAGAAGCAGCCCGTCTGTGAACTGCTGCACCGGGTCGTAGGGGGCCAGCCAGGGGCCCACCAGGCCGAGAACCGTCACCGCGACGACCAAGACCAGACCGGCCAGAGCCCCCTTGTTCCGCCGAAATCGTCGAAACGCCCGTGAATCCATGCGCTTGCAGGAGGTACTGGGTTCGGGGGATCCGGTCAATTTCCCCTCCCAGATCCGATCTCAGATGGCGGAGAGCGATCTCGAGAGTGATGCAGCTTGAGACCAGGTCCTCCGTAACTGTCAGAAATTCGTTGTGATTACAAGCGTTTACAAATTAGCGTATTTTAGCGTTGACCTAATTATTTTGAATAGAATACATTCGCTATAAGTTATTCAAATGACTCTACCTAGGGGACACCAGCGGAGACATCGGGAATCGGAGGCCAGGAGCTGGTCCGACGAGGAACTCGAGGCGATCGAGCAGGCGCACACGGATGGGATGAGCGTCCAGCAGATCGTCGAGACCTTCACCGCTCGGGGCGCCAGGCTGACCGAAGCCACCTTCCGCAAATACGTGCAGCTCGGGCTCCTACCGCGGAGCGTGCGGGTCGGCCGCAAGGGCAAGCACCGGGGCTCGCAAGGGCTCTATCCGCCGACCGCGGTTCGCCAAATCGATCACATCCGCCGCCTGATGCATCAGGGGTTCACGATGGAGGAAATCCAAAAGGAGTTCCTCTTCGTTCGTGGCGACATCGATGCACTGAGCCGGCAACTCAAGCGCGTGTACGAGGCCATCGAGGTCGCCGTGCACGAGCAGCAGCGCGAAGGAGCTGACGACCCAGGGGTCAGCGGCGCGCTCAACGATGTTCGCGAGCTAGGCAAGGAGCTCGTTCAAAAGCTCGAGGCCATCGAGCGGCGCCTGACCATGAGGGCGCGGATGGCACGGGCTGCAGTCTGAAGATTTGAGGGGGAGACATGTCATGAAGGACGCAGCAAGCGCAGAGGTTGTCGACAGGGAATCCAGTCCGGAGGAGGAGCGAGAATCCCTTGTGGATGCGCTCAACGAGCCTGGTACGGAGGAGCGCAGAGGCCGTAGAAAGCGCCGATCACGCGCCCGCGCTCGGACGATTTCGATACGCCGGCTGAGCAAGGCGGAGCTGAATCGGGGACGCGAGCTCTACCCGGAGACCGATTACTGGAAGCCGACCAGCCGTTTGGAGTGCAAGGACATGGAACGGCCGTGCCCGTTCGTCTCGTGCAAGTACCATCTGTATATCGACGTTCACCCGGTGCGCGGGTCGATCAAGCTCAACTTCCCGGACATCGAGATTTGGGAAATGACCGAAACATGCGCGCTCGACGTAGCGGATCGCGGGGGCATCACGCTCGAAGAGGTTGGGGAGATCATGAACCTGACCCGGGAGCGCGTGCGTCAGGTCGAGACGGCCGGTCTGGCCCGTCTACAGGAGTACCGCGATGTCGAGCGCCTCAAGGACTATGTGACTTAAGGGCCACTTCGAGGACAGAGCAGGGGGAGGGTGTCGCCGCAGGGCGGCACCCTTTTTAATTCGAGCCTGAGCCGGCTTCACCCGGAGGCGGCGGCTGGGTACTTGTCAGTGGGGACTCCGTTGCGTACGGTGCGCGCGGTCGTGAATCGAACTGCCCTCCTTCCTTTGCTTTGTCTGGTCGGGTCCTTGGTTGGTCCGATGGGAGCTGCCCCGGCAGCCGCTCAAGATGAGGCCTGTCCGCCCGGCAATCTGCTCGCCGGGAAGTCGCCAGCATCCCGGCCGGGCGTCACCCGCGGGAAACGCCTGACCGACGGCGTCATGGCCGGCGAGGGTGACCCTTGGGAGAGCGAGCTGACCTCCGTGTTCGCCGACACGAACAGCCACGCGGTCTACGACCTGGGGGCCACCACCCGGGTGACCGCGGTCGACCTTCAAGGCGACAACAACGACGACTACATCATCGAGCTTTCCGACGACGGGAAGAACTTCACCCCCCTCTGGACGTCCGACCCGGCGTCCGGGGCAGGGATGCGCCGGCGCGGAACCCGTGGATTGAAGGGTTCGGGACGGTACCTCCGGGTGCGGGCCGAGGGCGGCGACAGTTTCTACAGCTTGAGCGAGGTGCAGGCCTTCTGCGGGAACCCGTCTGCATGGCCGCCTCCCATCGAGGTGAAGAACACGGCCAGTTGGTGGTGGAAGAAGGTTCTCGAAAAACGGGACCACCGATATCGACTCGCCATCGCGGTGCTGGGGCTCTTCTTTTTCATTGCCCTCTTTCGAATCGAGGAAAGCAAGAAGGCGCTCGGCGGCGCCGCCGCCCTTTCGGTGGCGATGCTCGGCACCGCTGGCTACCGACTATACGGAGCAAGGCTAGCGCCATGGTTCGCGAGTTGGGGGGTCTACGTGCTGGGCGCCTTGGTGGTTGCCTGGGCGGCTCGAGGGTTTTGGCTCGCCAAACAGGAGCAGGAGGCGCAGAGGGCGCAGCAATGGTGGGAACGCGGCGCGCTCTTGTGGCTGATCTTGGCGTGCGCGACCACCTGGGTGAACTTCGGCGTCTTTCACAGCTCTCGGATCGTCCACTACTGGGACACGTTCCACTACTACGTCGGCTCCAAGTACTTCGAGGAAAACGAGTACGAGCGCCTCTATGAATGCGTGATCGCGGTCGACTACCAGGACCGCGGCGCGGCGGATCTCAAGAAGCGGAAGATCCGCGACCTGGACGACAATCGCCTCCATTTCGTGAGCGAGGACGAGGTGCTTCGGTTCCAAAAGAGCTGCGCCGCGCATTTCTCACCCGAGCGCTGGGAGGCGTTTAGGGAAGACACGCGATCGTTCCGAGCCGTCATGGGGTCGAGTTGGTGGAGAGACATGTTGATGGACCACGGGTACAACGCGAGCCCGATCTCCAACATGGTGGCCGCCTTCCTGACCAACATTGGATGGCGTGACCAGGTGCCCCAGGTGTCGTCCGCCGGGGTCGCGCCGTACGACCTGAAGTCTTTTCGCCAGCGCGTGCTCCGCTACACGATGATCGATCTGGCACTTTACGGCGGCGCGTTCTTGCTCATCCTGTGGGCGTTCGGATTGCGGTCGTGTGCGCTCGCCGTCCTGGTATGGGGGACGGGATACCCGTGGGCATACTTCTGGACGGGCGGGAGCTTCGCTCGGGTGCCGTGGCTTTTCATGGCGGTCGCCGCCGTCTGCTTGTTGAAACGCGGCTTCCCCTTGCTGTCGGGTTTCGCGCTTTCGTGGAGCGCGTTGTTGCGCTTGTTCCCTGCGGCGCTCGCGGGCGGTCCCATCGCCGCGGTGGTCGATCGTTTCATACGCCGAAAGAAGATCGACCGTCCGTGGCTCGACGCGAGCGACAAGCGATTCATTGCAGGAGGCATCTTGGGGCTCTTGGTGCTCTGTTCGGCGAGCATTGCTGTCAATGGTATGGAGGCCCACTCCCAGTTCCTCACGAACACGTTCAAACACTCCGAGACACCCCTCACCAACCACATGGGGTTGCCGACGGTGCTGTCGTACAAGCCGAGCCTCGTTGGCCGCTTCACCAAGGACTCGAGCCTCGACGACCCTTGGGGGAAGTGGAAGCAGGCGCGCAAGGAAACCAAGCACGATAGGCGCTGGCTTCGCGGTTTGATCCTACTCGGGATGTTCGTCTTGCTGGCGATCGCGGGCCGAACGCTCGCTCCATGGGCCGTCCTGGCGGGGAGCACGATACTGATCGTCGGGTTCTTCGAGCTGACTTGCTATTACTACAGCTTCATCGTGCTGATGGCCCCGCTCGCGATTGAGCGACAACGCTATTCCGTCGCTTTGATCCTAACGGGGATAGGCGGACTGATTCTGCAGTTCTTCATCGGCTGGTACGACGAGCAGTACATTTGGGAGACCATCGTCGTTTTGATGGGACTGCTCTACATCCTGGTCGACGTGGTGCGGTATCCGCTGCCCGACTCTTCGCCTGCGTCGGCGGCTGCCCCGCAGGTGTAGTTGCAAGCCACCTCGCCGGGCCTTACCCTCAGTCGGTTAGAACGGTTCACGTGATCGCTGGTGTGCATCCGCACACGGGAGGAAAGTCCGAGCTTCACAGGGCAGGATGCCAGGTAACGCCTGGTGGGGGTGACCCCGAGGAAAGTGCCACAGAAAGCAAACCGCCTCGCCGTCGAAAGGCCGCGCGGCAAGGGTGAAAGGGTGAGGTAAGAGCTCACCGGGCTGGCGGTAACGTCGGTCGCACGGCAAACCCCATCTGAAGCAAGGCGAAATAGGGAGGCGTTGAGGGTGGTCCCGCCCGAGTCTCTGGGTAGCGTCGCTCGAGGCCGATGGCGACATCGGCCCTAGAAGAATGATCACGACCCGCACCTCGGCGACGAGCGCGGGCTACAAAACTCGGCTTACGAACCCTCTAACCACGGCGCCCCGCCCAGCGGGGCGCCGCGCTGTTAAGGGGACACTCTCCGCCCTTCCAAGTGCTCGGAATCACGCCGATCCTGCTACGAAGATCGCAGGGGCAAGACCTAGAGTCGCTGCGATCTTTGCCGGGGAACCCCATTGATTGCAGGGGGTTAGGGTGGGGGAGAGTGTCCCCTGAGGAGTATGCCGCGTTGGCGGGCTTGGGTGAGGGCTTCGGCGCGGGGGGTTTGGTAGTGGGCCGAGCCGATGTAGGCGAAGAGGCGCTCGCTTGTGGGGATGACGATGTCTTCGGGGATCCATTCGATTGGCTCCCCGTCGGACCAGCACACCTCGCCGCGCTCCATTTTCCAGGCGGCCTCGGAGAGTTCGAGCGACGAGAGCGCTTCCCGAATCGCCTCGAAGCGCCCCTGGACCTCCGGGTCGAGAAAAAACGACTGGGCACCGCCGATGAATGCGATGTGGTAGCGTGACGGGTGATGCGCCAGACCGTCGAGTTCGAGGCGCTGTGCGCCTTGAAAGAGCATGTGCATCACCTTCTCGCCGATGCCGAGGCCCGGATGGTCCTGGCCGGGCCACTGCGGGCTGCGTAGCGAGAACGTTTGGGTGGGGTTCTGCAGCATCATCCACTCGACGTAGAGCATGCGGATCTCATCGGGCGGCTCGAGCCCTTCGGGGGCGGGGCGCGTCACCCTTCGGAGGACCTGATCGACGAGCAGGTGCTGTTCGCCGTCCTTCGTTGCGTGGAGAGTGAGGTGTTGCCGCTCCGGATCGCTCGGGTCCACCGCCAAATCCAAATCCGTGAAACCGAGCTTCCGGACTTCGTCTGCGATACCGTACTTCTGCAGCGCGAACTCAATGCCGTGCCGCGAGTAGAAGTCGAGCAACCGCGTTGACTTGTATCGCGGGCCGTCCAGGTCCCCCATGAGGTCGGCTTCGGTCAACACCCACTCGCCGCTCGGGCGCTGAAGCTCCTGCGGATCGAGCTCCTGAGAGATCTGCGCGTACTGCTCATAGACGCTTGTCTTTGGCTCTTCCGTGACTTCGCCTTCGTCGATCAACAGCCAACGAATGAAGTCGGTGGACGCGGGCCAGGCGTCATTGCTGTAGCCCCCGCCGAGCGTGACGACCGTCGGGCACCCTCGCTTGCGCGCCTCGTCGAGGACGAAGCGATCCCGTTCGAGCACGCCCGTGCGCGTGAGCATGAACTCGCCAAGCCGGTCCCCTTTCAACACATCGTTACCGGCGATGTAGAAAATCAAACCAGGGTCGATCGCCTCCAAAGCCGTGGGCAGCGTCTCTCGAAGCTCGCGCAGGTACGTTTCATCATCGGTCTTGGAAGGAAGAAGAAACTGCTCGTCGGCGGCGGCCTCGATGTGGCTCCAGACCGACCCGTGGATCGAGTAGGTCAACACACTGTCGTCGTCTTCGAAGGTGACGATGTTGCCATTGCCCTGGTGGTAGTCGAGATCGACGATCGCGATCGGCGCGTCGAAGCCATCTGAGCGCAACGCCGCGACCGCTACCGCCACGTCGTTGTAGACACAAAAGCCAGCCCCAGCTTCCGGCTCGGCGTGATGAAAGCCGCCCCCAATATTGAAGGCCACACGGCTCTTGTCTTGTATGGCCCAGCGCGCGGCCTCGACGGTGCCTCCCACCTGCCTTCGCTGCGCGACCAATATCGGGTCCACGTCGATGTCGTGCGCTTCGAGTCCGAAGATGCGCCCCAAGTATTCAGGCCGCGCGGTCTTGTCGAGGTACGCTTCGGCATGCGCTTTGGCGAGGTCGCCCAGCGCGACCAGCGGCGCAGGACGGACGTGTTTGGGCCGTATCAATCCTTCTGCACCCAAAGCGCCGAGGATCATCTCGCCGCGGGCGACCTCGATGCCGGGCACACGTGCACTCTCGACCAGCGCCTCCGCTTTGTACTCGGGGTGGTACCAAAGCCCTACGTCGTCTCTGAGCCGAGCGTGCGCTTTGCGCCGTTGGAGCCAAGTGGCCATGTGCTTAGACCGAAATCGAGCCTTTACGGAAGTCAGTGCGGGCGATGTGCACGTTGATGACCACCGGTTTGCCCGAGGCCGAGAGCGCCTTGGCTTGATCGAGTGTGGCGTCGACCTTGGACGGATCGTCCAGGAGAAGCCCGACAGCGCCGTAGCCTTGCCCCACCTCGTGATAGGCGGTTCGGTTGAGCACGGTACCGACGTCCGTGCCAAGCATCGGGACCTGCTCCCGCGCGATCTGCGACCAAGACCCGTCGGTCCCGATGACCGCAATCGGTGCGAGGCCGTGCCGAATGCAGGTGTCCATCTCGGCGAGGCTATAGGCACACGAGCCGTCGCCGTAGATCAACCATACCTCTTTGCCCGGTCGGACCAGCGATGCCCCCACCGCGAACCCGCCGCCGACCCCCAAGGTTCCGAACACGCCGGGGTCGAGCCAGGAAAGTGGCTGGCGCGGCCGCAGGATGTACGACGCGGTCGCCACGAAATCCCCACCATCGACGACCAGCACTGCGTCGTCCGCCATCTTGTCTTCGATACGCTGGAACAGCTGAAGCGGGTTGACGAGCTCCGTCGGTGCCTTCGCTTGCTCGCTGATCTCTTCGTCGCGCTCGAGCTCGCGCGCCCGAAGCGTGTCGAACCAATCGCTCCAGGGGCCGAGCCCACCGCCGACTGCGTGGGCCAGCTCCTTCAAGAACTCGCCGGCGTGCATATGCACCGGGATCTCCGGGCGGCGGTTCTTGCGCATCTCACTCGAACTCAAGTTCGCGGCGACGAGAGTCGCGCGACTCGATATGCTCCGCCCGTAGCCCAACCGAAAGTCGAACGGGAAGCCGGCGACGATGACTAGGTCGGCCTCCTTGAGCGCCGCGGTTCGCTTGTGTCGAAACTGGATGTCGCTGTGGCGGCCGAGCAAACCCCGCGCCATGCCTCCGAGCCAGGTTGGGATCCCCAACGCCTGCACGGCATCCGCGATGGGCGCGGCGTCGCGGCAGTTGACCAAGGCCTGGCTCCCAATGACGACGGCCGGCCGTTCGGCGGTCCGCAGGAGCGACGCCACCTTGTCGACGTGCGGGCTCTTGGTGCTTGGCTTGGGCGGCAGGGAGTCTCGCAACGGCGGCACGATGCTCACATGCGGCTGGTGAAACTGCCGATACAGGTGGCCGCGCATGTAGAGCTCGAGCGCTTTGGCGCCGAGGTTTTTCGCGTCCTTGACGCCGCTCTCCTTCATGAACATCTCCCGGACCATCTCCTCGGGATAGAGCACGTCGATTGGGACCTCGATGAACACCGGCCCAGGGACCCCGTCCTGGGCGAGATCCAACGCCTTCTCGAGGGTCGGCTCGATGCTGTTGACCTTCTTGATCGAGACGGCCCACTTGGTGATCGACTCCATCACCGAGATCTGATCGATGTCCTGCAGCGCACCGCGGCCTTTGAGCAACGTCGCCGCCGCACCGCCGAAGATCAGCAAGGGGGACTGAGCCATCTGGGCATTCTTCACGGCGGTGATCGTATTGGTCACGCCCGGGCCGGCCGTCACCGCGGCGACACCGGGGACGCCGGTCATGCGTGCCACGGCGTCCGCGGCGAATACCGCACTGACCTCGTCACGCACGTCGACCACCTGGATGCCGTTGGCCTCCGCACCAACGAGAATGGGAGAGATGTGCCCGCCACAAAGCGTGAACAGCTGCTTCACTCCCCGAGATGCGAGCACCCGCCCGATAATTGCGCCGCCGTCGTCTGCCATCACTTGCTCCCAACTCCCTCGAGCACGTGTTGCTCGAGCACGAAACAGGTAAACGTCCCTTCGAACACCTTGTCGGCGTTCACCGTCGCCTCGACCCGGACCTCGTGCTTCCTGCCGTGTGACTCCACGGTTTGCGCGCGCGCGATCAGCCGGTCCCCCAGCCGAACAGGCTTCAGAAACCGGGTCTGCGCTGCGCCAAGCACCACATTGGCTTCATTGACTGCCAACATCGCGGCATAGTCGGCCACGCCGAAGACAAAACCCCCGTGCACCAGCCCCTCGGCGTCCACCACCATGGTGTCGGTGGTCTCGACGACGACCCGGGCCGACCCTTCACCCAGCTCCTCCGGGATGCCGCAGAGGTGGGGATCTGCTGCGAGATGGGTCTTGGGCTCCATGGCGGGCACGATTACACGACCCGGGGGTCTAGAAAAGCAGGCCCCGACGCTATCGAAACCTTTATCGCTTGCCGTTTGGGCCTTGGGGTGTCTAATAGATGACCAAATTTCGGTGAGACGGAGGGTCATGTGAACGAGCTTGCGCGTTACCTCATGGAAAACGCATACATCGACTTCCAGGGCGGAATCACAATCGAGGAAGTCCGGAAATTCTTACGCGACGAAGACAGCCGTGAGTCGAGGGCCCTCCTGTCCCGGCTGATCGAGGACAAAGGGATGGATGACCTGATGGTTACCATTGCCGACTGTCTGAAGGAATACATCCGAACGGGAATCAATGAGGACATCGTTCGGGCGCAACTCACCAGTTACAGCGATTCGTAGCCCACGGCGTCGCCCCGGAATCTCTGCTAAGGTCGGCTTCCTCATGCGCTGGATGGCATTGTGCGTTTTCTTCGCTTTCGCGTTGTTCGGCTGTGAGCGGTCAACCGAAGCCGATAGTGGCCCGAAACAGGGCTCGGCGGAGGTTAAGCCCGCCCCGGGGGCCTCGAAGGGGCCGATCCGGAGCTTGCCCCAGGTAGATACGAGCGCCCTCGACGAGTTCAGCGAGGGCATCTGGATCGACATGGTCAACGAGCTCTTGTCGCCATGTGGCGAGCCGGTGAGCGTGGCCCGTTGCATCGCGGAGAGCAGGAAATGCAAGCGATGCGTGCAAGCAGCGCGGTACGTGGCGCGGCTCGTTGACGACGGGTACTCGCGTGACGAGCTCCGAAACATCTATCGGGTGCGCTACGGCGACGACACCAAGGTCGAGAAACTCACATCCCATGACTCGCCACTCCGGGGCTCGCCCATGGCCTCCGTGACCATCTACGAGTTCAGCGACTTCCAATGTCCGCACTGCAAGATGACCGCCCCTATGCTTAAGAAGATCGTCGAAGAGTCCAGCGGCAAAGTGAAGCTGATCTTCAAGCAGTATCCGCTGCCGATGCACCCGAAAGCGCGCGAGGCTTCCAAGGCCACCATCGCTGCCCACAAGCAAGGTAAGTTCTGGGAGATGCACGACCTGCTCTTCGAGAAACAAGATGAGTTGCAGGCCGCCAACCTCGACGACTACGCCAAGAAGATCGGCCTCGACATGAAGCGCTTCAAGGCGGACATGCAGTCGAAAGACGTGGACAAGAAGATTGCCGCGGACATCGCAGAAGGCGAAGCCGCCGGCGTCGACTCGACCCCCTCGATCTACGTCAACGATCGCCGATACATCTTCCCGCCGGAACAGCTGGGTGCGTACGTGCGTGAGGAGCTCGACCAGTGAGCGGCGCGCGAAGCGTCGCAGGGCTCGCACTCGTCCTACTCATCGCGTCGACCGCTCACGCGCTTGCGCCAGGTGATGTTCCGCCGGCCATCGACATGCCGGATCGAGCTGGGAAGCCCGTCGATCTGGACGGGCTCAAAGGCAAGGTCGTGCTCGTCGACTTCTGGGCGTCGTGGTGTGGTCCGTGCAGGCAGGAAATGCCGGTACTCGAAGCGTTGCACAAGAAGTACGCCGATCAGGGCCTCGTGATTGTCGGCGTTAACATCGACACGAACCCCAAGAAGATGAACAACTTCTTGAAGGGCACCCCCGCAAGCTTCCGCATCGTCAACGACCGCAAGCTCAACGTCGCAGCCAAGTACGAGCCCGCCACGATGCCCTCGTCTTACTTCATCGGGAAAGACGGAAAGATTCGGTACGTCCACGAGGGCTTCCACAAGAAGGACGCCGGCGAGATCGAAGCGCGGATCAAGGCGCTGCTTGCCGAAACGGGCGAGTAGAGCGCCCGGAACCGCAGACTGCGGTGTCAGCCGCTCTTTTGGACTGGCGCCGCTGTTTTTGGGGCGGAAGCGCCGCGGGCGACGAAGGCGCTCAGTTGCTGGGTCACGTAGTCGACCACTTCGCAGTCGGCCTCGCTGAACACCTTCCCCGCTACGCCGTTGGCGAGCTGCAGGACCCCGAACATTCGGCCTCGGTGAACCAGCGGCCGATACAAGAGGCCCCGCACGTCGAGGCCGGGGACGCCGTCGATGTTCTCGTCGTAACGCGGGTCGGCGGCGGCGTCCGCGAGAACCAGCACCGCGTGCTCCGCGAGCCCGCTTGCCGCGGAGAGGAGACCTGCGGACGAGGGGAGGGCCTGCCCTTGCCTGTTCCGGGCGCCCGTGCCTCGTGCTGACACGACTCGGAACTCGTCGGTGTTGATGTCCAAGAGGAAGGCGGCGGTTGCCTCGGCCGGAACGAGCTCTTCGAGGAGGTGTACCGCGAACTCGAGCGCCTCGGCGCGGTTCTTCAGGAACAACAAGTCGTGGCACGCCTCGAACGCCGCCGCCAAGCGGTCCTCGGTGGGGGGTGGAGGCACACTGCTGATTCTTGGTGCCTCCGACTGCCGCGTTTCGTCCTCCAACGGGAACTCGATTTCAATACTCGTGTTCCAGTCTTTCCATTCAATCCGCACCACGGGCGCGTGCTCCGGGGTACGTCGCCAGATGTGGTCGAACAGCTCGATCCGAATGAACTTCGCGCCGCGCTCCTGTCGGATTTCTTCCTGCACACGACGCAGCAGCTTGGTCGCGAGCTTTTCCCCCGTCCCAGCCTGAAGAGGAACCGGCACTGCGTACATGCGCTCGCGGAAATGGATCGGGCTCGAGTTGCTGGGCTTCTCGTCTCGAGAGGCCAGCAGGATCAGCTTGTTCTCGACCGTGGCCGGCGGTGGGCTAGTCGGTCTCGGAACGCTCGCGCGTCGCTCCCGAACGGCCGCGGGCGAGGGCGGTGGGACGCCCGGGGATGGCTTGCCGTTGGTGGGCGTCGATGGGCCGGGGGTCCGGGCCGTTGCCGCGGGGGCCACAGCAGGGGCCTCCACCGGCGCCGCGGCCGAGAGGATCTGATAGCGGCGGCGTTCCCGCGCGTCTTGAATCGTGACGGTCCCATTGGGGTTCACGTTGCAG
The DNA here is from genome assembly GCA_964195565.1 of uncultured Polyangiaceae bacterium. Classification (GTDB taxonomy): domain Bacteria; phylum Myxococcota_A; class Polyangia; order Polyangiales; family Houyiibacteriaceae; genus SG8-38. Next base: position 42,055 of record CAXMRN010000086.1, read on the forward strand.
CTCGCTCCGGCCGGCACACCGCCCGACTCGCCAATCTTCGCGCGAGCTGCTTGCAGCGCGCCTGGCCAACTCGCCGCCTCGACCGTCCCCAAGAACAGTGGGTCCGACGCTCCGAGTCGACTGATTTCGACTTTCCAATACTTCGTAGCCACGTGGTCCCGCTGATGCGCCTAGCTATCATAACCGGGATCCCCCGCGAAGTCGCGTCTCCGGCTGGCATCGCTCGAGACCCCGGAGTAGGAATCGCCCGTGTGGATTCTGGTTATTGGTCGTGAAGGCATCGAAGAGCGGGAGGAGAGCGCCGTCGCGTGCCTTCACGAGCTCGGTTGCGACGTCCAGACTGCCACCCTTTGGGATCGGCTGGACACGGAGGAGCTGGTCACCAATCCGCCTGCCGTGGTCCTGATCGAAGCCGGCGAGGAAGCCGATGCCGGACGCGCCGCCCTGGTCCGCGTACGTGCCGCGGAGCCCCTTCGAGACGTGCCTGTCCTGATCGGCGTCACCCTCAACGCCCTTTCGCGCCTCGACGCGGGCGATGGGTTCGATGATTTCGCCCTGATGCCCTACGTGCCCCCGGAGCTCTACGCGCGCATTCGCCGGGTCGAGTGGAGCCGAAGCGAGTTCGCTCAGCCGGAGCGAATCAAGATGGGCCCGCTTTGTATCGACCTGGCCGCCCACGAGGTCACTATCGATGGCCGGCCGCGCCAGCTCACCCATCAAGAGTTCGCGCTTCTGAGTTTCCTTTGTCAGAACCGTGGCCGCGTGTTCTCGCGCCGTCAGCTTCTGGAGCGCGTCTGGGGCGTGGACTATTACGGAAGCAGCCGCACCGTCGATATTCATGTTCGGCGCCTTCGAATGAAGCTCGGTCACTCGGTCGGCAACTTAGAGACAGTGCGCGGCGTCGGCTACAAGATGAAGGAGCCGTGATGCTTGCGCCGCTCGCGATTTCGACAGGTGATCCGGCGGGCGTCGGTCCTGTGGTGACGGCGGCGGCGTTGGCTCAGTCTCTGGGCACCGATCGGGCGCTGGTCTACGGCGACGCGGCGTGGATGGCGCGCGCGCTTCAGCGATACGGGTTCGAAGCGTTCAAGCGAATCGATACTGCGGCTGCCGAGACCTTGGGTGCAGGCGAGGTAGGGCTGGTGCACGTGGCTGACTGGCCGCTCACCATGGTGCAGGCGAGGGCGGCCACCATCGACGGCGGTGGCGTGCAGCGCGAGGCGCTCGAAGCCGCGTGCGACGCGGCGATCGCAGGGACAGCACGTGCCATCGTCACGGGTCCGGTTAGCAAGGAGGCCGTCAGCCTCTCGGGGGTGTCGTTTCGTGGACAAACCGAGCATCTCGCCAGGCGCGCGGGCGTGCACGTGGAGCACGTGACGATGATGTTCCTCGGCCCACGGCTCAAGGTTGCCTTGGTCGCGACCCATTGGCCGATTAAGCGTGTTCCCTCGACCGTTACCCGCGAGCACATCGAGCGCACGGTGCGCCACCTGACGGACGCGTTGACGCTATGGTCGCCTGAGGCAAAGCCGCTGCAGATCCAAGTGACCGGACTCAACCCCCACGCCGGGGAAGCTGGCCTCCTCGGCACCGAAGAGGAGACGACCATCGGGCCGACGCTCGATGACTTGCGCGAAGTGCCGCCGTATTCGAGCGGTGAAGTCGCGCTCCACGGCCCGACGCCGGCGGAGGCTGCGTTCCGGTACGCGGCGGACGGACGCGCCCACGGCGTCGTCGCGATGTTCCACGACCAAGCCACCATTCCCTCCAAGCTTCTCGATTGGGGTGAGGCGGTGAACGTGACGTGGGGGCTTCCATTCGTCCGCACCAGTGTCGACCACGGCGTCGCGTACGACGCCGCGGAGGAGGGCACGGCCTCCGAGAGCGGGATGATCGCCGCGATCCGTGCTGCGCAACGCCTGACCGGCCGGCCGCACGAATGACGGCAGACATCGTCATCCGAGGGGCCCGCGAGCACAACTTGAAGAACGTGACGGTGAGCCTCCCGAGGGGGCGGCTTACCGTGGTCACGGGGCCGAGCGGGAGCGGGAAGTCGAGTTTGGTCTTCCACACCCTGTACGCCGAGGGCCAACGGCGGTACGTCGAGTCGTTGAGCGGCCACGCGCGCCGTGTCCTCACCAAGTTGCGGCGTCCCGATGTCGACGTCATCGAGGGCCTCTGCCCCGCCATCGCCGTGCGGGAGCACGCTCCGTCTCGCAATCCGCGTTCCACCGTCGGCACGCTGACCGATGTGAACGACTACATGCGGGTGTTGTTCGCGACCCTGGGCGAAGTGCATTGCCCGGTGTGCGGCGAGCGGTTGCTGGCGCACTCCGTTGCGCAGGTGGGGCAGGAGGCGTCACGTCTTGCCGAAGGCACCCGGTTCTCTGTTCTTGCCCCGTTGGTTCGCGCCGGCGCAGACATTCCGAAGCAGCTCATCACCGACCTGCGCGGCAAGGGCTTCGTGCGGTTGCGGGTGGACGACGCGGCAGTCGACCTCGAAGACGTTGGGAAGCTGCGTGCCGGGGTTTCGATCGATGTGGTGATCGACCGCCTGTCGGTGCGAGAAGGCATCGGTTCGCGTCTCGCGGAGGCGGTGGAGCTAGCGTACCAATTGGGTGACGGAGTGGTCGAGCTCCGGGAGCAGGACGGCGAGCGGCATCGATTTTCGGAGCAGTACGCGTGCTTCGAAGGCCATGCCTCGATCCCGAAGATCACCCCGCAGTTGTTTTCGTTCAATACTCCGCTTGGGGCCTGCGTGACCTGCGACGGGCTCGGACGAACCCGTCGCTTCCTCGAGGAGCTGGCGGTCACGGATGCGAGTCTTCCCTTGCGGCGCGGCGCCGTGACCGCTTGGGGGAAGCCGAATCTCGCGTACTCGCGCTCGATGCTGCAGAAGATCGGGGCCGCCGGGGTCGATTTGGACACGCCGTTCGCGAAGCTTCCCGCGAACCAGCGACGCGTCGCGCTCGAAGGGGGCGGGGGCTTCGAAGGCATTTTGCCGGGACTCGAGCGTCGGGCTCAGGAGTACGCTCGTCGCAAGATGGCCGAAGGCGGCGACGAGGAACGCGTGCTCGAGTTCCTCGACGAGGAGCTCGGACAGTTTGCGCGCATGGAGACGTGCCCGGCCTGCCGTGGCTCGCGGCTCAACGAAGATGCGCGCTCGGTTCGCATCGACGGGCGAGCGATCAGCGAGGTGGCTGGGTTAGACCTCGGCTCCCTGCAGAAATGGCTCGCCGCCGTGCAAGTTCCCGACCAGCGCGAAGCCGCGGTGCGGCCGCTGCTCCAGTCGATCGGCGACCGTCTCGCGTTTCTGCAGCAGGTCGGCCTCGGGTACCTCAGCCTCGACCGCAGCGCCGGCACGATGTCGGCCGGCGAGGCTCAGCGGGTTCACCTCGCGACGCAGTTGGGTGCGAGCCTATCGGGCGTCCTTTATGTGCTCGACGAGCCGACGGCTGGCCTGCACCCCGCTGATGCCGCCCAGTTGTTGACGACCCTCCGTACGCTTCGCGACCTCGGCAACACGCTGGTCGTCGTGGAGCACGATGCGCAGACCATGCTCGCGGCGGATCACTTGGTCGAGATGGGGCCGGGGGCCGGGGAGAACGGCGGTCGCGTGGTTGCCGAAGGGGACATCGAGAGTTTCCTAGCCAACGAAGAGTCGCTGACCGGCGCGTTTCTTTCGGGGCGCCGGAGCGTCGCGGTGCCAAAGCAACGTCGGGAAGGAGCCGGCTCGATCGGTCTCCGCGTCAGGGATCTTCACAACCTGCACGATGTCCACGCAGAGTTCCCGCTTTGCGCTCTATGCGCCGTGACGGGCGTCAGCGGGAGCGGTAAGAGCTCGCTGGTCGTCGATGCGCTCCTCCCCGCGGTTCGAGAGAAGCTCGGGCTGACCGCCGAAGTCCCACCGGGCGTGACCGTCGATGGGGGAGAGGGGCTCGCCCGGGTGTCGTTCGTCGACGCCACGCCGATCGGACGGAGTCCACGTTCGAATCCCGCGACGTATCTTGGGTTGCTTGGACCGCTACGAGAACTCTTTGCGGGGCTCCCCGAGGCACGCGCGCGCGGATACCGCGCCGGTCGCTTCAGCTTCAACGTCAAAGGCGGCCGCTGTGAGGCGTGCAAAGGCGAGGGGATTCAACGCATCGAGATGCAGCTCCTCCCCGACGCCGAAGTCGAATGCGAGGTATGCGGGGGCCGTCGCTACAACGACGAGACCCTGCAGATCCGGTACCGCGGTTTGAGCATCGCCGAAGTGCTCGACCTTCCCGTGGACGAGGCACGCACGCTGTTCGAAGCGGTGCCGGCCGTCCGCACCCGCCTGGACGCCCTGCGGCGCGTGGGTCTCGGCTACCTCGCTCTCGGCCGCCGTTCGACCACGCTGAGCAGTGGCGAAGCCCAACGCATCAAGCTCGCTCGCGACCTTGCCCAACCGGCACGCCAGCCCACCCTCTACATCTTCGACGAGCCCACTCGGGGCCTACACTTCATCGACGTCGAACAGCTGGTCACCATCTTCCACCAGTTGGTCGAAGACGGCCACACCGTCATCGCCGTCGAGCACCAACTCGACGTAATCCAAAATGCCGACTACGTGGTCGACCTAGGACCGGGCTCGGGCCCAGACGGCGGCAACGTAGTCGCCGCAGGAACCCCCGAGCAGGTACGAGCCAGTGCCACCACCACCGCCCGCTTCATGTAAAAAAAAGGGGACAGTCCCCCTTTTGCCTGCTGGTGCTGGCTGTGGGGGTTAGCCGCTGGCGTTTAGGGAGCGGCTGAAGGTGTCGCCTACTGTGATGCAGGCTTCGCGGACTTCGAGCTCGCCGCCGACGAGGATGGCGAGCGGGTTCACTTCTACCGCCTCGATCTCGCCGCGCCATTGGTGGACGAACGCGGCTAGTCGCATGAGGACGTCGCCGATGGCGCTGACTGCTTGGCTTCGCTCAGGCGTTGTGCCTTGCAAGAGCAGCGAGCTGCCGCGTAGTCGGAGTAGGACGCGCTCCAGGGCCTTTGCCGTGGCTGGGAGCACGGTTTGCGTCGTATCGGCCGACGCCCGCCCGTGAGGATCTGCGAAGCCGATCTCGGTCAAGATCGGGCCCGCGGCGAGAGGTTCCATGCGGACGTGGAGAAGGGTCCGCGCCATCGTCGATGCGCTCACCGTCACGCCTAGCAGGCGGGCATCCTCGGAGCGGTTCTTGGCGACCGCCATGATTTGACGGAACGCATCTCGGGCTTGGCCGGCGGAAAAGACTTCCGCGGTGAGGTCGGGGTGGTCCCACAACCTGAGATCGGGCGACGCCAAACCGACACGCACCGGGAAACCAATTCGCGCGGCTTCCGACGCCGCGCGCGACGGCGTGGCGCACAGTTCCTCGATGGGCAGCGGAACGTCGTAGGGCTGGAGGGCGGCCTTGCTGGCCGGATCCGACAGCGCTCGTTTGGGCCCGAGGATGACCTCGAGGACCGCGTCGGCTTCGACTCCTTGGACGACCGGCACCTTCGGACGCGACGGGTCCTGGGATGCGCGCATGGCACGCAGGGCGGCAGCCACGTCGCGAGGGGGCCCGATGGCCTTGGTCTTCTCGCCGTCGCCCTCGTGCGCGATCAGGCCGTCGGCGACCCTGACGAACCTGCCGTCGCTCCGGTGGCTCACGCTGTCACCGAGCCTCACCCGGTCGACCGCGGGAAGTTCCTTGGTCGTGGCCGCCCAGGGCCTTTCGGTGCCGAGTTCGAGCAGGGCGGCGACCGCCGCCAGAGGGCCGGTCTCGTGAACGGCGGGCAAACCGAGGTCATGAAGCAGACCGAGGGGTTGAGGGCCGATGACCGCCACGGGGATCTTCTGCTTCTGGGCCCTCATCGCTTCGGACAACTGGACCACCACGTCGGCCGCCAACGGGTCCTCGACCGCGAGGCCTGTCCACGCGCCCGCGCTCAGCGCCGCGATCGCGCCTTCCCAGGGGCGCTCGAGCACCTCCGGCTTCACGGACAGACCGATCCGCTCGGCGTCGCGCGCCACGTCGACTGCCAGCTCGGGACAGTCACAGAAAATGCTCCACGCCTTTGGCATTGCCGTCGCACGAAGGATACCCTCGGCGCGCCGCTCCGACCACTTCCTCGAATCTGGACCCCTGCGTGAATTGTCCAGTGTGGGCCTGTGAGTTGATCCCAAACATCGGATCAGCTCTAGCTTTGCGGCGACGCGAGCTTGACGCCCCGAACCGCACGGTGATAATCCGGGCTCGGCCGATGTAACCCCTCTTATCAAAAGGGGGAATCAGCCGGTGGGGGTCATTCTGAGGAGAGTCGCGATATGCGCCTGAAGCTGATTGCGGGCAATCTCGCCATCGTCCTGCTGGTGGGGTTGGGGTCGTATCTCGTGGTGCGCACTCAGCTCCGCGCCGAGCTCTCTAGGCAGCTCGAGGACGGTATCGGCGACGATTCTGAGCTCTTCGCGAGGTCGTGGCGTGCCGATGGCGCCCGGCTGGCCGAGGGCGCCTCGAGCCGGGTTGCGAGCGAGTCTGTGCGAAACGTGTTCACTGCATCGGGCGAGGCGAAGCGCCGAGGCCGGGCATTCGAGGCCGCACAGGGCGTTTCCAAGTGGTTCCAAGACCCCGCTCGCGGACGCCGAGAGCGGCCGCATATCGTGGCAGTCATCGACGAGACCGGCCGCGTCATTGCGCGCGACACCGACCGCAACCGCATGTTTGGCGAGTCGCTCCTCAACCAGGTTCCGGTGGTTCGGAGCGTCCTCGAGCGTGGTGCCCCGCGGTACGGTGTTTGGCATCACCAGGACAAGCTCCTGCAAGTCGGTGTGGCGGCCGTACGCAACGACCAGGGCGGGGTCGTCGGCGCGCTGCTGGTCGGCTACGACCTCTCGAATGGCTTCGCCAAGCGGGAAGCCAGGCTCGTCGGGCACGACCTGCTGTTCATCATGGCGGAGCGAATCTACAGCACGTCGACTTCGGTCGAAGTGCGCGACGCGTTGCAGGGGGCGCTGTACGCGGCGCCGCTCGACGATGGAACTCAGGCCGCCCTTCAGGGGAAGCCCACCCTCCCTTGGACTGCGACCCTTGCCGGAGACGACTATGTCGGCGTGACCGCCGCGCTTCCCATGGCTCGGGGCGTCGAGGCTGGGTACGTTGTGTTGGCCCACCACGGGAAGCACACCGCGCTTGCGGGAGTCGCCACCATGATCCTGTGGTTCACGCTTCTCGGGCTCCTCGGCGTCGCCATCTACGGGTTCATCATCGCCAACAAC
>CAXMRN010000087.1:0-4386 GCA_964195565.1 uncultured Polyangiaceae bacterium
GGCCGACATGCTCGAGCGGGCGCGGGGTGCTGCCGCGTTCACACCAGAAGATTCGGCGACGTGGCATCGCATCCTCTATGAAAAGGGCTGGGTCGCCCCCCACTGGCCGAAGGAGCTTGGCGGCACGGGTTGGGATGCCGCGAAGCGCTTCATCTTCAATGAGGAGATGGAGCTGGCTGGGGCGCCCGGGCTTTCGGTGTTCGGCCTGTCGATGGTCGGTCCGCTCATCATCAGCTTCGGGACCGATGCCCAGAAGACGCGATTCCTTCCGAAGATATTGAGCGCGGAAGAGTTCTGGTGTCAGGGCTACTCGGAGCCCGGTTCGGGAAGCGACCTTGCGTCGCTCCGGACCACGGCTGAAGACGCCGGCGACCATTTTATCGTCAACGGGCAAAAGACCTGGACTTCGTTCGCGCAGTACGCGGATTGGATCTTCTGCCTGGTGCGCACCGATCCGTCGGTGAAGAAGCAAGCTGGCATCACGTTCTTGCTCATCGACCTCAAGAGCCCCGGCGTCGAGATCAAGCCCATGCTGACGCTCGGACACACCCCGGCGTTCTGCGACACCTTCTTCGACAATGTGAAGGTGCCCAAGGAGAACGTCGTCGGCGGAATCAACCAAGGTTGGACCATGGCCAAGGCACTCCTCGGCCACGAGCGAACGCTCCTGGCGATGATCGGTCCATGCCAAAACGTGCTCCAGAAGGTGAAGCGGATTGCTGCGAGCAAGACCGTCGACGGTCGACCGATGCTGGAAGACCCGGTTTGGCGGGCCAAGATCGCGCGCCTCGAGATGCGTTTTCGCGCGCACACGATGGTGAGCTACCGCGCCCTCGCCGACCAGCAGAAGGGCAAGATGCCCGGCCCAGAGTCCTCCATTCTCAAAGTCGTCGGGACGAAGCTCATCCAGGAGCTCACAGAGCTTGCGATGGAGGTGATGGGTGAAAGCTCGCTCACTTGGTACAACGACGGCGTCTGCCCACCGGTCGAAGAATCGATCGGGCCGTACTTCTGCTACGAACGCGCCGCCACCATCTACGGCGGCTCCAACGAAATTCAACGCAATGTCATCGCGAAGATGATCCTTCAGCTACCGAGCAGCTGACGGCGACACGTACCTAGGAAGATTCCAAGATGGACTTTGAGCTCGACCAAGATCAACAAATGCTTGCCAAGACGGTAGGCGATTTCGCAAAGAACGAGTCGCCCGTCGCGCGCTTTCGACAATTCCGCGACGACGACACCGGCTATGACCCCGCCGCGTGGCGAAAGATGGGCGAGCTCGGATGGATGGGGGTTCCGTTCCCCGAATCCGCCGGTGGTTTCGGGGGCAGCTTCACCGACTGCGCCCTCGTCCTCGAGAACCTGGCGACGACGCTCGTCCCCGAGCCCTATCTTGCCTCGGTCGTGCTTGGGGGGATGGCGCTTGCAAGAGCGGGAAACGCCGCGCAGCACGAGGCGTACCTCACGCCCATGATCGAAGGGGAGACCACGTTAGCCCTCGCGTACTCAGAGGCGCAGAGCCGTTACGATGTCAGCGCAGTCACGACAACGGCGGCCTCGGTGGGCGGTGGGTATAGCCTTCGCGGCGAGAAGGTGTGGGTGCTCAACGGTCACCGCGCCGACCACCTCATCGTGTCGGCCAAGGCGCCCGGCGGTGTGACGCTTTTCGTGGTTCCGCGGGACGCCGAGGGCATGACTGTGAAGGTTGCAAAGACGATCGACGGCCGGAACGCGGCCTTCATTCGACTCGAGGACGTGACTGTCGCCGATGCCGCACGCCTCGGGGAGGAAGGTTCGGGCGCCGCCGTGCTCGACCGCACGATGGACTACGCCGCGGCCGCCGCCGTCGCGGAAGGGGTCGGGATTGCGGCGACCATGCTCCAGATGACAGTCGACTACCTCGGTACGCGGGAACAGTTTGGCGTCAAAATCGGGTCATTCCAGGCTCTGCAGCACCGTGCCGTCGACATGTACGCGGAGACCGAACTCCTTCGTTCGATCTCGATGGCTGCGATGGTTCGCGCCGACGATGACGACGCAAGCGCGCGCCGAGGAGACATCTCGGCAGCGAAGTACCAGCTCGCCACCGGCGGGATCTGGGTTGCCCAACAGGCGCTCCAGCTGCACGGCGGCATCGGTGTCACCGATGAGCACGATATCGGCCTCTACTTCAAGCGGATGTACGCGCTCAACGCGCTGTTTGGCGACGAGGAGCATCACGTGGCTCGGTTCGCAAGTGATCCTGCGTTCGTCGAATCCGCAGTCTGAACTACGGGTCGTTCTGCAACGTGTCGGCGAGTCGCATCATCGGCCCTTGGTCGACGCGCAGGACGCCTTGCTGTGGGCGGTCGAGGTCGAGGGCCAGGCAAAACACCAGACCAAATGCGACGATGAGCGGCAACATGGCTCTCGTCCTACGCGACCCCGCCAGTGACGCCTGATACCCCATCGTCATCATCCCAAGACCCGTGACGAACGCGAGGCTGATCCAGACGAAGAGGGGAACGTGGTCGTGCACCCCCATCGTCACGCGTTCGGCATGCACATTCTTCAACTTGCTCAACGCATCCATGTAGAAGCGAACGTTGGTGTGGTTCCGATGCGCGATCGCTTGCATCCATAGCTCGTGCTGAATCTCCTCGGACCGACGGATGATCTGAGCGAGAGGCATGTCGGGCTCCGAGAACGTGTCGAATGCGCGGATTCGAGCGTACTCGGCGAGAAGTTCGTGCGCCGATGCCGTTGCCTCGAGGGGGAGAAGCATCGCCCGGTCGTAGGCCATCTGAATCGACTTCACATCCTCACGCACCAGGGCCTTTCTCCCACTGTGTTTGGTGTGCGCCATGTTGAAGGCCATCGCGAGCGTAAACGCGAGCAGTCCGAGCGTCGCGGCGACGACCGACCCGACCGGCGCCTCGTGTTCGCTATCCTCGCGTTGGGCCTCCCGCGCGCCCAGCCACCGACCTAACGCAAACGCGAGCCACGAAAGACACACTGCCGCGGCCAAGAACCCGGCAAACCCAGCGACCGCACTCAAGGTTGGGGAACTTCCGGTTGCATCAATTTGGGTGCATCTATGGCGGCAAGGTCAGGGGCAGACGAGAATCGGACGTATCCGCGGTACGTGCCGATGAAGATGCTGTTGCGCGGCCCGAACGAGAACGTTCCCCAGATGTTGTTGAAGACCTTCTTGCCGTAGTCCTTTTTGCCCAGGGTCTTCTTCTTCACGATCCCGCTGACGTTGTCGTTGAAATCGTCTCCTTCGAAGAAGCCCTTGATGCTGAACACGCGCCAGCCGGTGCGGAAGTCGACCGCGGTGAGCTGCCAGTCGTGATGGCCTTCGGCGAGCATGTCGCGATGATAGACATAGAAGAGCCCGTTCGCGGTGGAGAGCTTCGGGGTCGCGGTCTTGCCGTCGAAGGCGCCGACCGCAGGCCAACCCTTGCGATGTGTATACTCGCCCTTCTCGGCGTCGTAGTCGAAGCGCATGATGCCGCCGGGGGTGGGGTTCTCGATGAACGGGTCGACGTAACCATACGTGTTGCCGACGACGAGATGGTCACCGTAGGCCACGACCGAGTTCTCGACCGCGCCGGCGTGCGCGTTGAAGAGCGGCAACTTGCTCACCAGCGTTCCGTCCTCCTGACGAAAAACGTTCAGGTTGACCTGCCCGGGCGCGTTGTCGACGATGGCGACGAAACGGTCGTCGATCAGGGTGGGCGTCGTCCCACTGCCGTTGTTCAGGTGGCCGGGTTTGATCTTGCGATCGTTCTCATAGAACAGGTCGCCCTTCGCGTAGTTCGGGGCCCACTTCGGATCGAGCTCGACGCGCCTGGTCTTCTCGTTGAACCAGAACTTGTACAGCCCGACGTTCGTCACCATGTAGACTCCGTCCGGGCCCACCGAGAAGGAGTTCTGAATCTGCTCGAAGGGCTCGTCGTGAACGATGTCGAACAGATCAGTGGCTTCCCTCTGAAATCGCTGGGTCTTGTCGACGAGGGTCCCGTCCCGCTCGGCTTCACGCACGCGACGGAGGAAATCCTCTGTGCCTGGGGGTGTGTCGTCTCCATAGTAGTGGTGCAGCTTGTCGCTGAGCGCGAAGTGCGCGATGGACGTCGTGTAGACCGGTGGACACACCCCAGACTCCTCGCCGCCGTGGATGATCCCCACGACTCCGAACTTCGATGTGAACCATACGCGGCCGTCTTTATCTGGCATCAGTGCGGTGAGGTGGTTCTCTGGATGATCCATTGCGTCGGCAACCCAGCTGCCTTTGTCGATCTCTCGGTTGAGGTCCAGCATGACCATCTCGTCCCGGACGACTCGGCGGTCCCGGATCGTGATGCGGATGACGGTGTTGTCTGCTCCCGGGACGTAGACTCT
>CAXMRN010000088.1:0-4287 GCA_964195565.1 uncultured Polyangiaceae bacterium
GCTGGCCGAGACCGGGGCGTTCGCGGTCGAGTCTTAGCGCAGTGTCACGGAGCGCCTCACGCAGCCGGTCGTCACGAACCTGGTGTAGGGCCATCCGTCGGGCGGGTCGGATCTTTTCAGCGGCATCCATGTGCGCCTCCAAGTGCAGACCGCGTGCCAGCGGAAAAGCTCTGCAATTTCGTGCGGCTTTGGAGCGGATCCATCAAAAATGTCGACGGTCGTCATCATAAGCCGACGGGAAGCATCAATTTGGGGGCGCCGAGGCGCGGCGTCGTGCGAGCGTCTATCTAGGCTGATCGACGCTGTCTGCGCCGCTCGGCAGCCTCTGCGGCACGGCGCTCGTCCTCCTGGGTTTCAGCGAGGAGCGGGGGGACGGGGCAGGGCGTGCCGTCCTCGCCGAGGTTCACGAAGGTGGCTCGGGCATCCGCACACAGGGTTCGCTTGCCGGTCCGCGGGTGCTCGCGCTCGACTCGCACGGCGATCTCCATCGAGCTCGTGAAGGCCGCGTTCAGGCGGGCGGTCAACCGTACGACGTCGCCGACCTTGATGGGCGCCTTGAACTCGAGCGCGTCGACCCGCGCGGTGACCGACACCCGACCGCAGTGCCGCATGGCCGCGATCGAGCAGCAAATGTCGATCCAACTCATGATCACACCGCCAAATGCCGTCTCGATCGCGTTGGTGTGTTGCGGCAGAACGAGCTCGGTCATCTCGGTAAACGATTCGGAGGGGGCCTTCGCGTCCATGAGCGAAGCATACGGCGATTCGGCCGCGGGCGTCGTCACTTTGTGACCCGAGCCGCCTCAGGCATAATCTAGGCGTGCAGCCGCTGTTCACACGCGAAGAGTCGCGCGAGGTCGATCGCATCGCCATGGAAGAGCAGGGCGCGGTTGGCCTGGTGCTCATGGAAAACGCGGGGCGAGGTGCCACAGACGCCTTGTGTGATGCATTTGGCGAATGCTTGGGTCGTGTCGTGCTCGTCGGGGGGCCGGGACAAAACGGCGGCGATGCCTGGGTGGTGGCAAGGCGCCTCGCGCTACGGGGACATCGTCCTCTTGCAGTGCTGGTCGGCGACGCGTCCCGGCTGCGCGGCGACGCGCAAAGCAACTGGGCGCTTCTTGGCAAGGTCGGCGTAGAGACGATGGAGGTCTCTCCAGACCAAGCGGGCTCGATAGGGGGACATCTTCTGGGGGCGACTCTCATTGTCGACGGCCTCTTCGGCACGGGTCTCGACCGGCCGGTCACCGGTGGCTACGCGACTGCAATCGCCGCAATGGACGAAGCCGTTGCGCCCCTGGTGTCGTTGGACATGCCGAGTGGGATCGATGCCGACACGGGCGAGGTTCTCGGGGCCGCGCCACATGCTGCGCTGACCGTGACGTTCGCCGGCCACAAGCGCGGCCTTCACCAGTTTCCCGGTGTCGCGCATGCGGGCGAGGTGCGGGTCGCCGACATCGGTGTTCCTGCAGCGGGTTCACCCGCGGCGAGCTTGTGGACCAGAGACGACCTCGGCACGCTCATCGCGCCGCGCGCGGCGGACGCCCACAAGGGGACCAACGGTCACCTGATCGTGATCGGTGGCGCGCCGGGCAAGACCGGTGCCGCGGTGCTTGCCGGCCGTGCCGCGTTCCGGGGAGGCGCGGGCTTGGTGACGATCGGCGCCCGCGCCGATGCCCGTGCGGCGCTCGAAGAGAAAGTGATCGAGCTCATGACGATCCCGCTTCCCGAACATGCAGACCAAGCCACCGTCGAGTCGCTTTGCGAAGGGAAGCGTGCGGCTGTCCTTGGACCCGGCATGGGGCTGGATGACCTTGGGGCCACGTGGGCGCACGCCTTCGCGCTGCATGCTCCGGTCCCCACCGTCATCGACGCCGACGGCCTGACCCATGTCGCGCAGGGCGGCCTTTCGTCATTGAAGGGGGCTGCGGCGCCGCGGATTCTCACGCCGCATCCCGGTGAGGCCGCGCGCCTGTTGGGCCAGTCCACCGCCGACGTGCAAGCCAACCGCTTCGAGTCAGCTGCGGCGCTCGCGGAGATGTCGGGCCAGGTCGTGATCTTGAAGGGTGCGCGCAGCATTGTGGCTGGGTTGGGCGAGCTGCGAGTGTGTGCGGAGGGAACGCCTGCCCTTGGGGTCGCAGGGACAGGAGATGTCCTCAGCGGCGTGGTTGGCGCACTCTCGATGACCCTCTCCCCGGTCGACGCGGCGATTGCGGGCGCGCTCCTGCACGCCCTTGCTGGGGTCGAGGCATCGGTCGGGGATCGGGGGCTCATCGCGTCCGAAGTGGCCGATGCGGTGCCGGTGGTGCTGGCCCGCCAACGCAGCCACTGAGCGCGCGACCAGGCGACAGGTTGACACGACACCGTGTCACTCGGACGACAAGCTGACGCCGGGACGGCGGTGCTTGCCGCGAATTACCAGGGTTTTTCGAGTGGCATCCCTGTTGCAATGACCTCGGGGTGGAGACCACCCGATGCAGAACCAACAACACTACAACGAAGAAATACTGCCCTGCGTACCCGAGCTGTCGCGAACCGCGTTCCGACTGGCACGCGGGACCGCCCTCGCCGACGACTTGGTTCAAGAAACCCTGGCTCGCGCCTGGCAAGCGCGGGCCAGCTTCCGGCCGGGGACCAATGCCCGCGCCTGGACCCAACGAATCCTCTTCAACACCTACATCAACCACTATCGCAAGAAGAAGCGCGAGCGGGAGGCCCTCGAGGAGCTACGTCGCGTCAGTCCGACGAGCCGTCGGCCTGCCCACGATGGGTTCGGCGATGAGGTTGCCGCCGCCCTGCGTGGGTTGCGGCCCGAATTTCGCGAGGCAGTGGAGCTCGTGGACCTCCGCGACCTTTCCTATCAGGACGCGGCCGACCAGCTCGCCTGCCCTATAGGGACCGTGATGTCCCGCCTCCACCGCGGCCGAAAGCGGCTCCGAAGCGTTCTCGAGGGGTACGCTCGCGACCAGGGCGTCGTGCGCTGCGCCGCCTAGCCCAGCCGGCCTCAGAAGAAATACCCGACAAAACCGATGTGAAAACCGCGGTATACGAGCTAAGGCCGCGTTAGCCTTGACGAAAAGGCCGAAAGTTACATATTGGCCGGCATGGCAAAGACATATGCTGACTTGCTCCAGGAGGTAAAGAGCGCCATTCGGCAGGTCTCCCTCGAGGACCTGAAAGAGCGGCTCGAAGCGAGTGAGGACCTCGTCCTGGTCGATGTGCGTGAGAAGGATGAGTGGCGACAAGGTCACGTTCCGGGCGCGCTTCACATTCCGCGAGGCTTTCTCGAGATGCAGGCCGGCTCGAGGCTGCCCGACAAGGACGCGAAGATCGTCACCATTTGTGCGGGGGGCATTCGTTCGGCGTTTGCTGCCAACGTCCTTCAGGAGCTCGGCTACACGAATGTCGAGTCGGCGAACCCCGGGTTCAATCAATGGAAGGACCAAGGCTTCCCCACGACGCAGCCGTTCGCGTTTACCGATGCACAGCTGACTCGCTACTCGCGGCACCTCTTGCTGCCCGAGGTTGGTGAGCAGGGCCAAGCGAAGTTGTTGCAGGGTCGCGTGCTGTTGCTCGGCGCGGGCGGGCTTGGGTCGCCAGCGGCGCTCTATCTTGCAGCCGCCGGCGTTGGCACGATCGGTTTGGTCGACGGCGACACCGTCGACGCGTCGAACCTGCAGCGGCAGGTGTTGCACGGGCTCGATCGTGTCGGCCAATCCAAAGTGCTAAGCGGTAAACGCACGATCGAAAACCTCAACCCCGACGTAAATGTCATTGCATTCGACGAGCGCCTCGATCGGCAGAACGTCGATCGGATCTTCGATCAAGACTGGGACGTCATTGTCGACGGACTCGACAACTTCGCGACGCGCTATCTCGTCAACGACGCCAGCGTGTGGAAGGACATTCCCGTGGTCCACGGGTCGATCTTCCGCTTTGACGGCCAGGTCACCACGTTCTGGCCCCGCCAGGGCCCGTGCTACCGCTGCTTGTACCCGGAGCCACCGCCGCCGCATCTCGCGCCCTCGTGCGCCGAGGCAGGCGTTCTCGGTGTTCTCCCGGGCGCCATCGGCACCCTTCAAGCGACCGAGGCAGTCAAGATCATACTCGAACGCGGCGACCCCTTGGTCGGACGGCTTCTACAGTACGACTCCATGCAGATGCAGTTCCGCACGTTCAAGCTTCGACGGAATAAGGACTGCCCGGTGTGTGGTGACCACCCGACCATCACCGACTACATCGACTACGAGCACTTCTGCTCCGGCGGCTAGCCGGGCGGGCAGACGAACG
>CAXMRN010000089.1:0-38879 GCA_964195565.1 uncultured Polyangiaceae bacterium
ATACACCTGCTTCGGCGACCAGCCCCACTGAATCTCGCCCATGGACTGCTCGAGCGCGCTCGGCCCCCGATTGCTAGCACGACCCGTGTCCGCAAAAACACCGGCGCCAAGCACAAGCCCCAAAGCCACCAAGAACCCACCGTAGGATGAACGCCGCATACCCAATCCCCTCACCCCCACAAGTTAGCACCCCACCAACCCCCACCACAAAAAGCCCCTATCAAAAAGGGGACAGTCCCCTTTGTGGAAGGGTTAACCCCGGGAAAAAAGGGACTGTCCCCTTTTTCCCGGGGTTAAGTTTTTTGGGGTGGGGGGTGGAGGGATAGGAAGAGGAGGGTGCCGCCGGCTACGGCGGCGGGCATGAATAGGAGGTTCACTAGGGGGATGAACAGGAGTAGCCACACTCCTGTGCCGAAGCCGGCGACCGCTGGGAGCTGGCTGCGGGCGAAGGAGAGTCTGTCGCGAACGGACCAGTTGCGGCGGGCGGCGGGCCAGTCGACGTAGTCGATGCCGAGGTACACGGCGGTGAGGGCGAAAGCCAAGAGCGACACGAGCTGGCCGATCCCAGGGATGATGAACGATGCAAGGAACATCGGGCCGACGACCGCGAGGTAGACCAGCACTTTCAGGAGCTCGAGACGAATCGTCCGCGCGACATCCGCGAACATTCGCCTGAAGGAAAACGGAGGCGCCGGCTCACCGGTCAATATGTGCTCGACGGCTTCGCTCAGTGCGTCGTTGAATGGAGCAGCTACGACGCTCGACACGATGAGCACCAACACCAGCCCGAGCACGGCGATCAGAATCCCGGCGATGAACTCGATCAACCACCGCAGCGCCTTCAGCAATCCTCCGACCCAGCCGGTGGCCTCGTTCCAACTGTCCGGAAACAAGCCCCACACCGCGCCGCCGAGGTCGTCGTAGTATGTGCCCGCGCCGTAGAACACCGCTAGCAAGGCGAGGCCCGTGATGAGGACGGGGAAGACCCAGTACCGCGCGAGCTTGGGATGCTGCACGTAGACGAACCGCATTCCGCGCAGCGCGTACGAGACGCCGCGCGCGAATCCGATGGGCGACTTCACCACGGTCCCGGCGCTTCGTGTCACGGTGCTCATAGGGCGACGGCACCAAGCGGGATCAACGGCTTCAAGTCCTCGTCGTCGAAGCGCAGCTGCAGCCCGAAGAAGTAGTCGCGACCGCCGTTGATGACGTCGTCGACACCGGCCAGGAGCCAGAAGCGGCGGATGATCTCGAAGCCTGCGCGGATGCGCACTCGCGGCCAAATGCGCCGGCCGAACTCGAAGATGTCGGTGTTGATTTCGAGCCGGTCCTTGATGACCTTGATGTCCAAGCCAAGGCCGCCGGTAGACTCGATGATGCCAAACCGGAAGGTCGCAAACGAGATCGACTTTCCGAACTGCGCCGAGAACTTGAGCCGATTGGAACGCGAGATCTCGGTTCGCTTGTACTCGTTTGGATAGAACAGCGGCGGCGGACTCTGACGCACGATGGTCTCCGACACGCTGACCGACCCGCGCGGGTCGTCGATGACCTGAACGAGGAAGTAGCGCCCTTCCCGTGGCTTCAGATAGATCGAGAAGTACGTCTTGAAAGCGTTCGAGAGCGCGTAGTACTCGCTCCTTAGCTCGACGATGGTTCGGAGCCGGTGCAGCCCGCCGACGAAGCTGTTCAACCCTTCCGCTACCCCCTCGACCTCGTCGATGAGCGCCTCGTCCTGTGTTAGCCGACCGATGGTGCCTTCGCCGCGCGCGGTGCGGCCAGTAACCTCCTTCACATCCGCGAGCACGGCATTGAGTTGCTCGGAGGCCCGATGAATCGACGCGATGGTGTCGTCGACCTCGGCGACCCCTCGATCGATATCGCCCTTGCGCTTGTGAATGATCTCGCTGAGGTCATCGGTGGCCAGTTCCACGTTTTCCATGATGCGGACGATGCGTGGACCCGCCTCGTCGGTTACCTGCTTGATGTTCTCGAGCGCATCGCTGAGGTTGCGGAGCGCGCTCTGCATGCGGTCACCCGCCTCTTCGGTGCCGAACGCCCGCTCCATCTGTGCGGTGATCTTCTTGACGCTCTTGGCGATGTCATTGACGGTCACCATGATGTCGTCGGTCTGAACCCCCTTGTCGGCGCCAAGGATCTGCCCCCCGTCTGGGATCTCCGGTAGACCCTCGGTGCCTGGATGAATGACCAATGCCCGTTCCCCGAGCAGCGAAAGACTCCTCAGGGTGACCCGGGCGTCCTCGTACAGCGTCAAGCTCCCCGCGATGCGGAGATCGACCCGAGCCCGAGCACCCTCGAGCCGAATCGAGGAAATGTAGCCGACCGGAATCCCCGCGACGAGGACCCGGGACTTGACGATGAGCCCCTGAACGTCATCGAAGTACGCGTACACGCCATAGTCGGAGTCGCTACCCGATCGCTCGTCGACGTAGCGATAGACGGCAAAGGTGACGATCAGTCCGAGAACCACCATCAGGCCGACTCGGGCCGCGTTCCAAGTCTCTCGCATAGAGCCGGCCGAATCGTAGTCGAAGCGGACCAAAACAGCTATCGCTGCATGCGCCAGTTCGGGAGCTCACCACTCCTTGCAGCGATGCGGAACAACCGCTATGGGTTGCAACTTGTCTGAGGGGATCGACGCGCTGACGGCCGCCGCACTGGGCGCATTGCAAGGCCTGACTGAGTTTCTCCCGGTGTCGAGCAGTGGCCACGTCGCAATCGGCGCGCAGTTCTTCGGCATTCACGAGAGTTCTCTCGCACTGGTGATCCTCCTTCATTTGGGCACATTGCTCGCGACGGTGATCCTTTTCCGACGCGACATCGCGCTCCTCGCCCGAGAGAGCGTCGCCGCGTTGCGCGATCCCAATCGCCTCAGGGTAACCCCCGAGGGACGTGCCCTGGTCGGGATTGCGATCGTCACCCTCATCACGGCCGTCCTCGGACTGCTCCTCCGCAATGCGGCCGAGGCGTTCGCCGAAGATCTCCGCCTCGTTGGGTTCGGCTTCCTCATCTCAGCAGCGTTTCTGATCGCGAGCGGCCTCGCCCGCGGCTCGAGCGACGAAGTGTCATGGTGGCAGGCGGCTGGGATCGGCATCGCACAGGGCGTGGCGGTCCTTCCGGGCGTGAGTCGCAGTGGCGTGACCATTGCCGTCGCCATGCTCCTCGGCGTGCAAGGTAGCGCCGCATTTCGGTTCTCGTTCTTGGTTTCGCTCCCGGCAATCGCTGGAGCGGCCCTATATGAAGCGACCGGCGCTGACGGGATCGGCTCACTGGGACCCGAGGCGTGGGTCGGAGGCCTAACCGCCCTGGTGACGGGATACGTGTCGCTTGTTATTCTCCGTCACATCGTTCTAGTCGGACGTATGTGGACGTTCGCGATCTACCTCCTGCCTCTCGGGCTCTTCCTCATCACCCGCTGACTCGTCACCCGGCGAGACAGGGGCCAGCTCATGACCAACACAAACAAAGCATACGCAGTGATCATGGCCGGCGGCTCAGGGACGCGATTCTGGCCGCTCTCCCGAAGCACACGGCCGAAGCAACTCCTGGCCCTCGGACCGGATGAGCGGTCTTTGCTCCGCGCAACCGCAGAGCGCGTTTGGGATATGCTCCCGGCCGAGCGCACCTTCATCGTGACATCCGAACAGCTCCGCGAGCAGGTCGCGCAAGAGCTCCCCGAGCTTCAACCGCATCAAATTCTCGCCGAGCCGGTCGGACGAAATACCGCGCCGTGCATCGGCTGGGCCGCAACGCACATCAAGCGGATCGATGAAGACGCGATCATGTGCGTGCTGCCCGCGGATCACTACATCAGCGAAACCGAAGCCTACGTCGATACGCTGCAACGAGGGCTAGAGGCCGCGACGCACGGCGACTACGTCACGATCGGGATTCGCCCTACACGAGCCGAGACGGGTTACGGCTACATCGAGGTGGGCTCCGAGCTCGACCCCGGGGTCTTCCGTGCTCGCCGTTTCGTCGAGAAACCGAATCGCCAGCGCGCCGAACAGTTTGTGTCCAACGGGAGCTTCCTCTGGAACAGCGGGATGTTCTTTTTCCTCGCCTCTCGGATTCTCGAAGCGATCGACCAACACCTGCCAGGCCTCGGAAAGGAGCTTCAGCGCTACGACGAGGCCGCGAAGACCGGCGACGAGGCTGCCTTGATCAAGGAAACATACGCCGACCTCCCTGCGGTAAGCATCGACCACGGCATCATGGAGAAGGTCAGCGCCGTCAGCGTGGTGCCCGGCTCGTTCGAATGGTCTGACCTCGGCAGCTGGACTTCCGCGTGGGAGCTCGCGCCGCAGGACGACCACGCCAACGTGTTGCCTGAAGACGGCATCGCGGTGGACGCCAGTGGCAACTACGTCGCTGCACCAGACGGCAAACTCGTCGCGTTGGTCGGCGTCGACGGCCTGGTCGTGGTGGACTCGGGCGACGCGCTGCTCGTCGTCCCGAAGGATCGCGCTCAAGACGTGCGTGAGATCGTCGCCGCGCTCCGCGAGCGAAACGACCCCCGAAGGTAGCTCGATGAACCCACACGTTTTTCGCCAATACGACATTCGAGGACATGCCGAACACGACTTCGACGACGGCTTCGTCCGCGCGCTGGGACTCAGCCTCGGCACCTTCTATTCTGAGCGCGGCTTGAGCAGGATCGCCGTGGGGCGAGACTGCCGACTGAGCTCCCCGCGCCTCCATGAAGCGCTTTGCGCCGGTCTACTCGAGACGGGCATGCAATTGGTGGACATTGGCGTCGGGCCGACGCCTCTCTTGTATTTCGCCGTACACGACCTCGACCTCGACGGCGGGGTTCAAATCACCGGAAGTCACAATCCGCCGGAAGAAAACGGCTTCAAGATGATGGTGGGCAAGGGCTCGCTCTACGGGGACGACATCATGGCGTTGCGATCCGCCATGGAGCAGGAGAACTTCCACCGCGCACCCGGGGGAACGCTCGAAACGATCGACCCCACGCCCGCGTACGTGAAGAAGGCAGCTGCCGACATTCAGCTTGGGCGGCACGATATTCGTTTCGCCGTCGACGCCGGCAACGGGGCGGGCGGCCCGCTGGCTCTCGAAACGCTCGAAGCATTGGGCTTGAACCCCGTCGCGCTGCTCTGCGAGATGGACGGCACGTTCCCGGTCCATCATGCGGACCCTACCGAGCCTGAGACGCTCGAGATGCTCAAGGAGCGCGTCCTCGAGGACGGCCTCGAACTCGGATTTGCCTACGATGGTGATGCCGATCGAGTTGGCGTGATCGACGCCCAAGGCGAGGTCATCTGGGGCGACAAGCTCATGATCATCTTGTCACGCGCGCTGCTGGCGAAGCACCCGGGCGCGACGATCATCGGCGAGGTCAAGTGTTCCCAAACGATGTACGACGACATCGAGGCGCACGGTGGGCGCGGCATCATGTGGAAGACCGGGCACTCCCTGATCAAAACCAAGATGAAAGAAGAGCGCGCCCTGCTCGCGGGCGAGATGAGCGGCCACCTCTTCTTTGCCGATCGATACTATGGCTTCGATGATGCGATCTACGCGACGCTTCGAATTCTCGAGATCATCTCGAAGAGCGATATCCCGCTTCACGAGATGCTCGGCGACGTCCCGAAAACGTTTGCGACTCCAGAGATTCGTGTCGAGTGCGATGATGCCCGCAAGTTCGACTTGGTTCGACAAATGGTGGAGCACTACCGCCCTACTCACGAACTGATCGATATAGACGGGGCGCGTATTCAGTTCGATGGCGGTTGGGCGCTCGTCCGCGCCTCCAACACCCAGCCGGTACTGGTCCTGCGTTTCGAAGCGGACTCCGAACAGCAGCTCGCGTCGATTCGAGGCGAGGTGGAGTCAGTTCTCGGGCGATTCAGCGGCTGACGCCGCGAGCGCCGGTAGCTCGACCTGCAAGCTCGCGGTGTGAGCTCCTGCGCCTTCCCCTGCCTGCCAGTCGCTGGGACCGATCACGGCGCGCCTGGTCTCATGCTCCGGGTGATAGACCAAGACTTCCTGTCCCTCGTGAATCGAACCAGCAGAGATCTGAACCGCAGGCCCGGAGCCGACGAAGCGGTAGACCTTCGCGCCCTGGGGATTCGTAATGATTCGAATCGTCCCTAAGTCGCCGGCTTCCGCCGAAGCAGAGGTGGTCCGTGGGCCGCCGAAATCGAGCGCATCCGCAGGTGTCGCAGCCGGCGTCGCCTGAACAGCAAGCTCGTAGAGGGAGCCGTCCGCGGTCGTGGTCCAGGTGGCACCTTCATCGACCACCGCTCTCGAGGGGCGCAAGCCGCGGTCGAAAATGATGAACTCGTGGGCCGCGTGAACAGGCAGGCCCGAAGCCACCGCCGGACCCCGCCCGACGAAAACGAAGATCTGCGCGTCGGCCGGAGTGACCGCAACGTCGATCACTCCGCTCGGCGCGGGTACAGCGACCGGCGCGACCGGCCGGAGGAGCGCGTCGAGGCTGCCGGAGGCCAGCAGCGCATAGGCGCCGACCCCCAGGGCTGCCGCGAAAAGCAGAACTCCGAGACCCCCACGACGCTTCGGGAGCTGCTCGGGCAGTGAGTGCCGATCGTACGCAGGCGCCGGGGCCGGCATCGAGGCGCTGAGAGGCTGAGGGGATGGCACTGACTCGGCGTGCCCGACGGACCCCGTCCCAAAGACAGCCTCGGTCGCGGTCTCGAGGGGGATCTCGGTCTCGGTCGCCTCCACGACCTCTGCACTGGGCACCGAACCCCTCCCCGACCCCATCCCCGCCTCTGACACGGACACTGCCTCTGACACGGACACTGCCTCTGTCACTGACGCTGCCTCTGTCACTGACGCTGCCTCTGTCACTGCCTCTGTCACGGACACCGCCTCTGTCTCCAGCGGGGGGGCGAAGCCCCGTGGAGGATGCGCAGCGTCCTCTTTACGGGGCCATTTGCGGATCGTCGCCGTAATCGGTTCCGGGCCCGGCTGTGGGGGTTGCTCCGGGAGAGCCGCAGCGACCGCGGCCGGCCTGGCTGCCGGCGGCGGCTTGAGGTCGGGCACCGGAACCGAAGCGCTCTTGAGCGCAGGCTCCGAAGACGGGACGCGGACGGTCTCGGATTGGAGGTCGAGATCGGGGACGGGGGGCCGGAAGGAAACGGGGGCCTCGTCCGTGTCAGTGTCAGTGTGAGCCGCAGGGGCCGCTCCAGCCGCCTCCGCTCTTGGCATTCGGATGCGTTCGGTGACTGGGCCTTCGTCTTCTTCCGGTGCCGCGCTTGCCGGAGTGACCTCTAGCGAACGCGATGCCGGGTCGCCCAGCAGCTCGTCGAGTTCCGCGTCGAGTTCCTGGGAGCTGACTTGCGGGATCTCCGGTGCCGCCAGTCCCGCCAGTGCCTGAGGACGGTCGCTTTCTCGGACGAGGCGGGCAAGGACCCGGCGGGAAGCGCCGCGGTTGATTGGGATGAGAGAGGCTTCGATGGCGTCGTGGAGGTGGCGAAGGTCGCGCGGGTTCTGGCCGGCCGCAGACTCGTTCACGAGCTGCAGGAGATAGGGAGGAACGCCCGGACCGGCGGCCACCAGCAGGCGCCCGAGCACCGACACGAGAGACCTCGCAGCCTCATCTGGCTCAGCCCGCTCTGCCGCCTCGGAAACGACGACCGACCCTTCGAGGGTGACCCGAACGTCGTCCGCCACGAGCTTCACCGACTCCTGGAGAAGCCCTTCACAAGCCTCGAGGGCCACGAAGGCACCGATCTCGAACGGGAGGCGATCGCCACGCTGCTCCAGCTCCTCCACCAGTTGGCCCACGCCGACGTCTCTGCTCATCGCTTCCCCTCAGTCCGGCTCCGGCGGCCGCACGCATACCCCATGGTCGAGTAGGTAATCCTTGACCTCGGCCACAGTGTAGTGACCGTCGTGAAAGATAGAAGCTGCAAGCGCTGCATCCGCCCCTCCGGCAGCGAGACCTTCGTGCACGTGCCCGAGGGTCCCGACCCCTCCGGAAGCTATAACTGGAATCGAGATTGCGTCCACAACTGCGCGAGTTAACACCAGATCATAGCCATCACGGGTGCCGTCGCGGTCCATGCTGGTGAGCAGAATCTCGCCGGCACCGTAGTCTGCCATCCGCGTTGCCCAAGCGATCGCGTCGAGCCCTGTGTCACGCCTCCCGCCATGGGTGTACACAGTCCACTTGTCGGTTTCGCCCGGCACCCGCTTGGCGTCGATGGCCACGACGATGGCCTGGGCGCCGTACGCCTCGGCCATGTCTCGGATGAAGGTGGGGTTGGCCACCGCGGCACTATTGATCGACACTTTGTCAGCCCCGGCATGGAGAAGCTCGCTCACGTCACGACGCTCGCGCACCCCACCACCCACCGTGAGGGGCACCGCGACGGTCGAGGCGGTGCGGTCGACCAGGTCGAACAGAGTCCGCCGGTTCTCGTGAGAAGCGGTGATATCGAGGAAGGTGATCTCGTCCGCGCCGCCGGCGCTGTAGCGTTGAGCGGACTCCACCGGGTCCCCCGCATCACGGAGCCCCACGAAATTGATGCCCTTGACCACGCGGCCGTCTTTGACGTCGAGACAGGGGATGATTCGCTTGGCCAGCATCAGCCCTCTTCTAGCGCCGCGAACGCCTCCGACAATGTGAAGGCGCCCGAATAGAGCGCGCGCCCACACACCGACGAACGCACCCCAGCAGCGGAGAGCGCTCGAAGGTCGTCAAGCGCGCCAATCCCCCCTGAAGCGATGACCGTCGTATCGACGTGCGACTGCAAGGCCGCCGTGCCCTCGACGTCGGGCCCCTCGCGGGTCCCGTCCTTGTGAATGTTGGTGAACAGGATCGCTCCAATGCTCCAGCCGTCGACCTGCTTGGCGAGCTCGACGACATCCTGCTCGCTCTGTTCCTGCCAACCTTCGACTGCGACCTTTCCATCGCGCGCGTCGAGCGCCATGACGACCCCCTCGGGGTAGCGGGTGCAGATCGAACGCGCGACGTCGGGTGCCTTCACGACGATGGTGCCGAGCACGACGCGAGCCGCACCCGCGTCCATCCACTGCGCAGCGACCGCTTCGTTTCGCACGCCGCCGCCGATCTGCACTTTCAGATCGGTCTCCCGAAGGATGCCTCGAATGATCGACACGTGTGTGGGGGCACCCCTGCGCGCGCCTTCCAAGTCGACCACGTGAAGCCGAGTGGCCCCTTGGTCCTCGAACGTTTTGGCCATGGCCACCGGATCGTCGTCATAGACGGTGACCTCGTCGTACTTGCCTTGGTGCAATCGCACGACCTTGCTGTCGAGCAAATCGATCGCTGGAATCAACTCCACGAAACATCTCCTAGGAAGTGCCCGATCAAACGCGCACCGGCATGCTGGCTCTTCTCCGGGTGGAACTGGCACGCGAGCACGTTGTCGCGGGCAATCGCTGAGCAAAACGGCGCACCGTAGTCGGTCGTGGCGACGACCAAGCTTTCGTCCGCGGGCACGCAGAAGTAGCTGTGCACGAAGTAGTACCACTCCGCCTTTTCGAACACGGGGTGCGCGCTGTCGATCTGGTTCCAACCGATGTGAGGAACCTTGAGCCTGCGTCCTTCCGCGTCGCGCAAGTCGCTAGCGAACCGCTTCACCGACCCGGCAAAGATGCCGAGGCCCTTCTCGCCGGGCGCTTCTTCACTCGACTCGAACAACGCTTGCATTCCGAGACAAATGCCGAGGTACGGACGACCACTGTCGATCCACGACCGGACCGCCTCGCCAATCTCTCCGGACAACGCGTGAGCGCACTCCTTGAAAGCGCCCTGCCCAGGCATCACCAAGCGATCGGCACTGAGCAAAACATCCGGATCCGAGCTGAGCACGGCGTTGGCGCCCGCGCGCTCGAATGCCTTGGCCACGCTGTGCAGGTTGCCGAGGCCGAGATCTACAATCACCACCCGGCCGGCAGTCATTCGGTCAGCGTACCCTTGGTGGACGGCACGCCTACCACGCGAGGGTCGATCTCGGTCGCTTCGCGAAGTGCGCGCGCGAACGCCTTGAAGCTGATTTCGATCACGTGGTGGAGATTCTCTCCTGCGTGTTGCCGCATGTGCAGGTTGCACTGGCTGCCACGCGCGAAGCCTTCGAAGAACACCTCCGCGAGCTCCGAGTCGAAGTCACCGATCTTGGCCTTCTCGAGGGTCACCGCCCAGACGAAGTACGGCCGTCCGGAGAGGTCCAGCGCGCAGGTCACGCACGCCTCATCCATCGGTAGCGTAGCCGAGCCAAACCGGCGGATCCCAGCCTTGTCGCCCAAAGCCTTGGCGAATGCCTGTCCTAGCGCGATCGCCAGGTCTTCGGTGGTGTGGTGCCCGTCGATGTGGGTGTCGCCGAGCGCGCGCACGTTGAGGTCGAACAGCCCGTGCTTCGCGAGCTGCTCCACCATGTGCGTGAGAAACCCGATCGGAGTCTCGACTTGGTATTGGCCGCTTCCGTCGAGATCGAGTTCCACGTGGATCTCGGTCTCTTTGGTTCGACGTTCTATCGCCGCTGTTCGTCCCATGACGCCGACACCATAGCCTGGAAATCCCTCCGGGCTACTACCCTAGCCCGACTTCATCCGGTCGAGAACTTCTTCGAGCTTCGCCTTGAGCGCGTCGTTGTCCGGCTCGTTCTGAAGCGCCATCTGGAGGTTGAGCTTCGCCTGCGACCAGTCCTCAGCGTTCATCGCTTTGTGCGCACGCGTGAAAAACACCCGGGCTTTGCTCGAACGCAGCACGACGCCACCCGGTGGGCGCATCGTTCGGCGTGTCTCCTTTGCGCGGTCCTCGGAGTAGCGGAGCACTCCCTGCGCAAGACCTTCGTCGTAGATCTTGCGTTTGATCGGATCAGAGAGCACCCGATAGGCCTCGCTCCCGTGCTGATAGAGCTCGGTGTGGCGGCTGGCCTCGTCGGGCGAGCCGACGAAGTTGTCAGGGTGATGCTCTCGGGCGAAGCGATGGAACGCGGACCGAACCTGGTCAGTGTTCGCGGTGCGGATGATCCCAAGGAGTCGATAGTAGTCTGGAAGTTCGTCTGCGTCGGACATCGCTTAGCCGAGCTTCGCCTCGTGGCGCTTGGTGAGCTCCTCGATCTCTTCTTCGGGAAGCTCGCCGATGAGCTTGATCGCAATCTGCTGTTGTTGACCGGTGCCGACGTCCTGCGCCCGTACCTGGAGCGTGCCATCCGCATCGATCATGAAACGAACTGCAATCTGAACCTTGCCACGCGCAGCCGGACGCAGGCCGTCGAGGATGACCTCGCCGAGGAGCTGGTTGCGAGCAATATGGCGCTCCTCACCCTGGCAGATGCGAACGATGACCGCTTCTTGCCGGTCGCGTGCCGTGGTGAACATCTTGGTTTGCCCAGCTGGGATGGCCGAGTTGCGGCGAATGATGTGCTCACAATAGCCGTCGACGGTTTCAACGCCGAGAGACAGCGGTGTGACGTCGAGCAGCAACGGCGTGCGAGGCTCCTCGGACACTACGACCGCGCCCGTGACGGTGGGGATGTCCTCATCGAGCGCGGCTCTGAGCTCGGCCGGAGCAGAGCTGGCGAGATCGAGTGGTGGCGGTGCCGGCGGCGTTCCATCCGCAGGCACCTCCGACTCGCCGCCGAACGCGTCGTCCCCGAGCTCGACCATCAAGCCCGAAGGCTCGTCCACCGGCTCGGCGGACTGGTCTTCTGCCTCGCCGCCAATCTGCATGAGCAGGCCGGAGGCATCGGCCATCCTGGTTGGCTGGAAGTCGAGCGGGTCGACCGCCTCGGCCACGCGCGTCGGCTCGTGCTCGAGCGGTTCCTCCCTCGATCTGGTGGGCGTGTCGATGACGCCATCGTCTGCGGCCAGGTCACCTGACTTCTTGAGCTGAATGGGAGGAGGAGGCGGCGCCTGCCCTGACAAGGTGGCCTTGCGAGCCGCCCGTGCCACAGCGGGCGGAGGGAGCGGAGGGCGGTCACCGATGTTGGTGACCTCGTCTTCGAACTCCTCGATGACGATGCCGCGATCGCCGGTGTCGGGCTGCGCCATCTTCTTGAGGGCCACTTTGCCGAGCGGTGCTCTTTGCGACGGAACCGACAGCGACTGCGCCTGAAGGGCCGCGCCCTGCGCGACGACCAAGTCCGGGTCGATGTTCACGAGCGGCTTGCGCCCAAAGTACTCCGCGACCATCCGTTGAAGCAACGGAATCCGTGTCGACCCGCCCACCAGGATCACGTTGTCGAGCTGGGTGGGCCGAAGGCCAGCCGCTTTCATCGCGTCTTCGCAAACATCGAAGCTCCGCGCGACGAGTGGCTGGCACATCTGCTCGAGCTGCTGCCGCGTGAGCGCGTAGTCCAAATTGAGCGCCGCACCGCCATCGCCATAGGCGAGCTCTTCGATGCAGAGCTTCACGTCGGGCTTGGCGGAGAGCTGGATCTTCGCCCACTCCGCAGCGGCTCGCAGCCGCTCGTAGGCCTGCCGGTCCTGGCGCGCGTCGTAGCGATTTTGTTCGAGGAACTGCGCCGCCATGTGGTCCGCCACGGTCGAGTCGACGTCGTCGCCGCCGAGAAATGTGTCGCCTGCGGTCGCCAACACCTCGAACACGTCGCCCGCGAGCTGCAGGATGGTGATGTCGAAGGTGCCGCCACCGAGGTCGTAGACGGCCACCCGCTCGGTTGAGGTCTTGTTGTAGCCATAGGCCAGCGCGGCGGCCGTGGGCTCGTTGAGAATGCGCAGCACGTCGAGACCCGCCACGCGTCCTGCGGCCTTGGTGGCGCTTCGCTGGAGCTCGTTGAAGTTGGCCGGCACCGTCACGACTGCGCGGCTGCATTCCTGGCCCAGTGCCTCCTCGGCAACCTTTCGGACGTGCCGAAGCACGAACGCGCTGATCTCGCTCAGCGTATACGTCTCGCCGCGTGCGGTGACCAAGACACCGCCGCTCGGCCCCTCTGAGAGCTCGAACGCAAACCGCTCCTGGGCCTGTTTGACCTCATAACTCGTGTAGGGTCGGCCGATGAGACGCTTGACCGAGTACACCGTGTTTTGCGCGTCGAGCAGGCGGCGCTCTTTGGCGGTGCCTCCGACCAACACGTCACCGCTCGGATGGAAAGAAACCACAGAAGGGATGAGTTCGAGGCCGTCGCTACCCGAGAGCACCCGCCCTCCAGGCTGGTCTGCCACGGCAACCACGGAATTCGTCGTACCTAGGTCGATCCCGATGACGGGTCCGTTACTCACAACCGCTTACCCCCGCGAAAAAAGCTCCCCAAATTCCCTCTCCAAGGATAACGCGTTGTCTCGCAGATTACACATTTCCAACGGCGAAAGGCCTAATTTGCCTGCGGTTCTTCAGGTTCAGGGGCTTCGGCCACCGCGCCCTCTTGGCCCGGTGCACCCTCTGCACTCTCGACAACGTCATCGCCCTCTTCTCCTTCGGCCACCGGCTCCACGTCGACAACTTGCTCCCCCTCACGAAGACGGATCACCCGCACCCCCTGCGTGTTCCGGCCGGTCTCCCGAATCTCACCGACGCGAGTTCGAATCACTTGGCCGCCGTTGGTGATGACCATCAGTTGATCGTCCGGTAACACGAGGCGGAGCTTCACCAGTGCGCCATTGCGCTCGGAGGTGTCCATCCCGATGATGCCCTTGCCGCCGCGGTTCTGCGTGCGCCATTCGGCGACCTTGGTTCGCTTGCCATAGCCGTTGGCGCTGACGGTGAGCACCTGCTGATCGCTATTTTCCTCGATGATGTCCATGCCGATGACGAAATCGCCTTCGCGAAGGTCGATGCCCTTCACGCCCATCGAATCGCGGCCCATCCCGCGCACGTCTTCCACTGGGAAGCGGATGCTCATCCCCCGCGAGGTCCCGATCACCACATGCTGGCCCGGGGTCACGATGCGCGCGGCCAACAACCCATCGCCTTCACCGATCGCGACACCGATGATGCCGGTCTGCCGAATGTTCTCGTAGGCGCCCAAATTCGTGCGCTTCACGCGCCCGCGACGCGTGCACGTCAGGAGGTACCCGTCCTCGACGAACTCCCGGATGGGGAGAATCGCCGCGACGCGCTCGTCCGGCTCCATGCCCACGAGGTTGACGACAGCCCTGCCTCTCGCCGCGCGACTGGTTTCGGGAATCTGATAGACCTTCTTGAGATACGCCTTGCCCTTGTCGCTCAAGAACAACACGTGCGCGTGGGCGTTGACCACGAAGACCCAGCTCACGAAGTCTTGATCGCGCGTGTCCATGGCGCGGAGGCCCTTCCCGCCGCGTCCCTGAGCGCGGTACTCGCTGAGCGGCACGCGTTTCACATAGCCAGCGTGCGACACCGTGACGACCACCTCCTCGTCGGGAACGAGGTCCTCGATGGAGATGTCTCCCTCGGCTTCGACGATCTCGGTACGACGCGCGTCACCGTAGCGTTCGCGGATCTCGTCGAGCTCTGTGACGATGACCTCATCGAGAAGCTCCTTGCTCGCGAGGACGGCTTCGAGTTCGCCGATCAGATCACAAAGGCTGCCATACTCGGTCGCGAGCTT
This sequence comes from uncultured Polyangiaceae bacterium, assembly GCA_964195565.1. GTDB lineage: Bacteria > Myxococcota_A > Polyangia > Polyangiales > Houyiibacteriaceae > SG8-38. Next base: position 14,529 of record CAXMRN010000089.1, read on the forward strand.
TTCGCGCTCGAGACCGGTCAGGCGGGAGAGACGCATCTCGAGGATGGCCTTGGCCTGTCGCTCGGAGAGGTAGTAGTCACCGCGATCCTTGGCGGCGTTGATCTCCGCCTCGGGCCGACCGGCGCGCTTGACGAACTCTTCGAGCCCGGTGAGCGCTAGTTTCATCAAGCGCTCGCGCGCTTCATCCGAATCTTTGGATGATCGAATCGTGCTCACGACGAGGTCGACGTCGGTGACGGCCATCCCGAGGCCTTCGATGAGCTCCCGCTGTGCCATCGCCTGCCGGAGGTCGTGGCGGGTTCGACGGACGACGACTTCGCGCCGGTGATCGATGAACCGAAGAAGCGCGGTCCGGAGGTCGAGCACTTCGGGACGCTGCCCGACGATGGCCAAACAGTTGTAGCCAAACGTGCTCTGAAGCGCCGTCATTTGATAGAGCTTGTTCAGGACGATTTCGCCATGCGCGTCGCGCTTGAGCTCGATCACGACCCGCAGGCCGTCCCGGTCGGACTCGTCGCGAATGTCGCTGATGCCTTCGAGCCGCTTGTCGCGGACCAAGTCGGCGATTTTCTTCAGCAGCTCGGCCTTGTTCACCTGGTAGGGGATTTCGGTGATCACGATCATCTCGCGGTCACGCTTGCCCGCCATCTCCTCGATGGTCGCCCGGGCCCGCATCACGATGCGGCCGCGGCCGGTGCGGTAGCCGAGATGGATCCCCGCCCTGCCGTAAATGTACCCGGCGGTCGGAAAGTCCGGCCCTTTCACGCCGAGTCGGCCAGCTTCGTCATCATCTTGCATGAGCTGGTCGACCGTGAGCTCCGGGTCGCCCATCAACCTGACCGTGGCGTCGAGCACCTCGCGCAAGTTGTGGGGCGGGATGTTGGTGGCCATGCCCACGGCGATGCCGCCGGAACCGTTGATCAAGAGGTTCGGAATACGGCTCGGCAGGACGAGCGGCTCACTTTCGGAGTCGTCGAAGTTTGGGCCGAAGTCGACGGTTTCCTTTTCGATATCGGCGAGGAGCTCCGACGCTAGCCGGGACATCCGGACCTCGGTGTACCGCATGGCCGCGGCCGGGTCGCCATCCACCGAACCGAAGTTGCCCTGCCCGTCGACGAGCGGGTATCGCATGGAGAAATCCTGCGCCATGCGAACCAGCGCGTCGTAGACCGCCGTGTCGCCGTGCGGGTGGTACTTACCAAGCACGTCACCGACAATACGAGCGCTTTTTCGGTACGAACCGTTCCAATGCACCTTTTGCTCGTGCATGGAGTAGAGAATCCGCCGGTGGACCGGCTTGAGGCCGTCCCGGACGTCCGGAATCGCGCGCCCGATGATCACGCTCATCGCGTAATCGAGATACGAACGCCGCATCTCGTCTTCGAGCGCCACCGGCTGCTTGTGTGGAGATTCCGCCATCAACTACCGCTCCCAATGCGCCGTTCCCCAGAGCCTCGACGCCGACGCGAAGCTACCACGTGAGCACCCCCCCTGCACGCACTCTCAGGCATCGTGAACTGCTGTTTTTTGGCCGCTTCCGGCTAAGTTTCGTAAACCCGGAGACGGGGCCGAGGCGGAACGGAATATGGACACTGCAATGCGCGATCTGGAACGGATCGAAGAACGATCCTCGGACGAGGAACGAGGCGTCTTGGTGCTGTCGGGCGTAGGCCTGATCGCGGCGGTGGGGATCGTCGTGGCCGCCGTCGCAGCGCTCCCAGATGGCACCCAATCGCAGCCCGAGGACCCACTGCAGATGCTTGCAATCGCGGATGGCATCGAAGCCAAGGAAGCGCCTGAGGAGCGGGCGGCCGACCCCAAACTCGACCCGGAAACTTTGAGCTTCCCGACCACCTTGGTCACCGAAACCCGACCCGAGGTCGCCGCTGCGATGGCCGCGGCGGCCGCCGAGCTCGCGCACCTCGACCCGCTGACCAAGCCGCCGCCGCGCTCCGACATCGCCGCAGGTCTGCCCGCCGCAGTGACCGCTGGCCCCGACCGTAAGGTGGTCGAGATGGCGGCGGTTCGCGACCCACTCGTCGCGGCCACGGTGCCCGAAAACACCACGTCTGCTCCGGCTGGATACGAAGGCCGCTATACGCTCCAGGTCATCAGCTACCGCGACGCCGAAGAAGCCCGAGTGTTCGCCAGCGCCTTACGCAAGCGCGGGCACGCAGCCTACGTCACGACCGGGACCGTCGAAGATCGTGGAACCCACTGGCGAGTCCGCATCGGCCCGTTTGAAACTCGCCAAGCCGCGCAAGACTACAGGACGACCTTCGAACGCGAAGAAGGCATGAACACCTTCATCGTGCGGAACAAGACTTAAGAGAGCCGGGTCGCGCTGCCGCGGATGGCTTGGGGGGGGTACTCCATCTGAGTGTTGACGTATGTAGGGGTGCGGCGGGGCGTGATGTGGGGTTTCGGCGGCGTAGCGAGTGACAATCGCCAAGACAGCAACCACCCGCGATTGGGCGCGAGCGCCGAGGGGCGGCGTGCGTGGCCTCAGGCCCCACGCCCTTCCGGCCACCTTTGCAGGCCGCCCCGTCCGACGAAACCCCGCGTCGCGGTCCGCCGCAGCCCGATCGCCCTACGGGAGCTCTTCGAGCCAGCTTGGATCCTCGAACCACTTCTGGCGGAGGGCCGAGAGGATGCCTGTCGCTTCGATCGCTTCGATGTAGTTGTCGATCAGGTTGTAGAAGCGCGCATCCTTTGCGGAAACCGCGATTCCCATCGGCTCGACCGACAGAGGTTCAGCCAGCGTGACTAGGCCGGCGTCTGGGTTGCGGAGCACTGCGAGGGCGCACGCCGGCATGTCGGCAATCATGGCGCTGGCTTTGCCGTCGATCACCATGGCTACACCCTTCTCGTAGTCTTCCACCAGAATCAGGGTGGCCTTCGGCAGGTTCTTCTTGACGAAGGCCTGGCTGGTCGAGTTCTTCAACGCGACAAAGCTCACGTCCGGCGTGTTGATGTCGTCCACGGTCTCTGCACTTGCCAGGGCTCTGGAGGTCGTCACGAGCGACTTGCCCGACAGCAGGTAAGGACCGACGAACAGGAAATCTTTGGTGCGCTCCGGCGTAATGTCGACACCCGACATCACCATGTCGACTTTGCCCTTCTTGAGCGCGCCGAGAAGCTGGCCGAACGGCCTCTGTACGATCTCGAGCTCGAGCCCGAGCGCGTAGGCAAGCCCGTTCGCGAGGTCCACCTCGAGCCCAATCATTTGGCCGGTCTTGCTCTTCACGTTGAGCGGCGGCTGATTTGCCGACATCCCGACTCGGAGCGTGCCGGTCTTGACGACCCGACTGAGCACCGGTGCCTGAGCGGTCACGGCGGAAGAAGCTAGCAAAGAGATGGCGGTCAGCGCGGCGAACGCCACGAGTCGAATACGGTGGAACATTGAGCTTGCCTTTCTTGGGTAACGAAGCGGGCCGGAGCCTACCCCACCCGCGGCCCCCTGCAAGACCTCAGAACCCCAAATCGGCCGCCAGCCTCGGCTTCACGATCGCCGTCCACAACTCGTATCCGGCCGCGGTCATGTGCAGGCCGTCCTCGAGAAAAAGCTCGTCCTCGGGCTGACCTTGGTCGTCGAGCATCGCCTCGCTCACATCGATGAAATGCAGCGCCGCGCGGGTCGTCGTGCGCGCCTCGATCAGCCGGTTGGCCCGCTCCATGTCCGGCCAAAGGTCCATGCGGCTGGGCGAAGGCTTGATCGAAATGAAGTAGATCGGAGTGCCCGGGGCCGCGGCGTGAATGTGCTCGACGAACGCTTCGAAGTCGCGGAGCGTACAATCCGCGGAGAGGCCAAAGGCGATGTCGTTGTCGCCGGCGTACAGCACGACGGCCGACGGCTCGTAGGGCAACACGATGCGATCCGCGAAGTGGGTCACGTGCGCAATGACTGACCCGCCGAAGCCGCGGTTGAGCACTGGCATCGGTGCCATGTCCTCGGTCAATGTGCCCCAGAGCACGATGCTCGAGCTGCCGACGAAGACTATGGAGTCAGGGTCCGGTGGATCCACGAGGTCAGAAGCCTCGTAGTCTCCGATCGCGTCCTCCCAAACATCGGGACGCGGGCCCTCGGACTCACGTACGCACTCAACATCACCAAGGATGGCGGGTTCGGAAGCGGTAGTGCCCCCACACCCGACCACGAGCAACAGAAACCAAGCTACGACCAAGCGAGACACCCACCCCCAGTACCACGTCACGCACACCGACGCTGGCACTGGCGCTGCCGCTGCCGCTGTCGCTGTTGCGGTCTACCGCAGCAAGTATTCGCGGAGCGCTTCGCGCGCCACGTAGCTCGCTTTGATTCGCCACTTCGGCTCGTTCACCACCAACACCGCGATCGCGATCTTCGGGTCGTCGACCGGCGCATAGCCTACCCACCAGTTGTAGGTGCGGTGTGGGTTGTACCGGCTCAGGGTGCCTGTCTTTCCGGCAACGCCGATGCCCGGGAGAAACGGCCGACCCTTGGGATCGTAGAATGCCTTCTTTGCGGTTCCCTTGGTGACCGTCTTCGTCATCATCTCGCCCGCAAGCTCCGCGGTGTGTCGCGGCAACACCTGGCGGAACGTTCGCGGCGTGTGCTCGTAGAGGGTTTCGCCGGTGCGACTTTCGATGCGCTCGACGAGGGCGGCGTACGGCATCTTTCCGTCGTTCGCGATCGTGGAAGCCACCAGCGCCCCATGGAGCGGCGACATTTGGCTGTGCCAGAAACCCGCCGCCATCCGAGCACGCTCCAGCCTGCTGTCGGGGACGTCGAACGGGCTCGGCGAGGTCGGCAGGTCGAACGGCAACCGTTGACCGAATCCGAACGCCGACGCGTACTGCGTCATGCGCGCCTCGTCGATGTGACGATCGGCAAGCTTCGCGAACACCGCGTTGATCGAATAGCCGAGTGCGTCCCCCATAGTCGCGCACCAGCGGTCGCGCTTGGGGCTGTCGACCAAGTCGGCCGCCACCAAACCGCGCATCCCTCCGCCGTAGCAAACCGAGGTGGAGCTCTTCACTCCTGCGTCCAACAGGGCAGACGCCGTGATGATCTTGAACACAGACGCCGCAGGCGGCCCCGGGTCGGTCACGACGCGTGCGCTGTCACCCTTCCCCGCTTCGTAGCCCACGAAGGCCAGCACCTGGCCGGTCTTCGGATCGATGGCGACCAAACCCCCGGCGGGCACTTCGTAGCGGCTGAATAAATTGCGCACGTGAGATTGAAGCTCGTGGTCTACCGTGAGGACCGCGCGCGTTCCGTCGCGGCGCGGAACGACCCAACCTTCGGCACTCGGCTTCGCGTTCGCGATGTCGATGTCCGTGAACGGTGGTGTCACCACTCTCGCGACGCTCGTGGAAGCCCGCTGCGCCGTCGGCGGGCTCGCGGTCAGGGCCAGAGGCGTTCCGAGGACCAGAGCGAGGCTCGCCAGCCCCCACAGCCAGGAGTGAGAAATTACGTCGCGCACGCGCTTACGCTAGAGAACCCTCTCCTGGCGGTCAATAAACCCATCAGTCCACTGTGACTGCAACGACCTGTCGGTGATTTACCGCCATCCGCCAGGCCGCGGTATATTGGATGAGTGTCGTTCAAAGACCAGAGCACGAGCGCCGGCCAAACCGTCCTGACGGAGGTCGCGGAGGCCCGCGCGCCGGTACCCGGAAGCGATAGCGGTTGTCTGATCGTGATCTACGGACAGGAGATGGGACGCCGTGTCCGCGTCACCACTGAACCCTTGATCATCGGGCGCTCCCCCAAATGCGAGATTCAAGTCGATCAGGAAAGCGTCTCGCGCAACCACTGCCGAATTCGCTTCGAGGGCGGTGAGTTCTTGGTTCGGGATCTGGGCTCGACCAACGGCACCTATGTCAATGACGACCTGGTGCAAGAAGATGGGCGGCTTCGTCGCGGCGACCAGCTGAAGGTTGGCCGGACGATTTTGAAGTTCATCGTCGGCGACGACGTGGAAGTCGAGTACCACGAGGAAATCTATCGGTTGATGACAACCGACGGGCTTACGCAGCTTCACAACAAGAGATACTTCGACGAAATGCTCGACCGCGAGGTGGCGCGCGCCAAGCGATACAAGCGCAGTTTCTCGTTGCTCGTTTTCGATATCGATCTCTTCAAGAACATCAACGACCGATTCGGCCACCTCGCCGGGGACGCGATTCTGCGTCAGCTCGGAGCCGTCCTGTTGGGCCGACTCCGGGTCAACGATGTATTGGCACGGATCGGCGGCGAGGAGTTCGCCCTCATCACGCCGGAAGTCGGCCTCGACGGCGCGACAGAGCTCGCGGGCAAGATCAACCGCCTGATCGGCGACACGCGCTTCGAGTTCGAGGGCACCCGGGTCGGAGTCACGGTCAGCGTCGGTGTCGCCGAATGGCAGACGCACTACGAAGACCCGGTCGACGTATTCAAGGCCGCCGACGACAAGATGTACGAAGCGAAGCGCAACGGCCGAAACCAGGTCTGCTCCTAAAACAGAGCCCCGTCGCATCCAAGAGGCTCAGCGACGAAGCCGCAACGGTTTTGCCCGGGCGAAGCCGCTCAATGGGGCCAAATTGGGGGGACCCCGCGATCTCGATCAACGAGTCGACCCTAGTCCTTGACGTCCCTGGCGAGTGCCATAGGTGAGACCCTTGCCAGGGAAAAGGTGCGTGGCTATGTTCACCGAAGTACTGAAAAAACTTCGGTTACCGCCGAGTTGGAGTAGAACAGCAGCATGAGCGACGAAGAGGAAGCAATCACATCGATCCCGCCCCCCGACACGGGCGAAATCGAGTTCGGCGACGAGCTCCCAGTTCTGCCGATCCGGAACGCGGTGTTGTTCCCGGCGGCCGTCGCGCCCTTTGATGTGGGCCGCGAGAAGTCCGTGGCCCTCGTCGAGGACATCGAGAACCTGGATCAGCCAATTATCGCAATCGTCGCGCAGCGGGACCCTTCGACCGACGACCCAGATCAGAACGACCTCTACCCCGTTGGCGTCGCAGCGCGCGTCCTCAAGGCGCTCAAGCACAGCTCGGGTAACTACAGTCTCATCCTGCAAGGCCTGGTGCGAATCCGCGTCGAACAGGTCGTCACTTCTGAACCCTACCTTCGCGCACGCGTCTCGCGCCTCGACGAACCGGAGGCCGAGGACGTCGAAAGCGAAGCGCTCGCGATGAGCCTCCGCGACATTGCGAAGCAGGTCATCCAGCTCATGCCGGAGCTGCCTCGCGAGGCCGGGTCCCTAATTGATTCGATTCAGGAACACGGTCAGCTTGCGGACTTGGTCGCGGCCAACTTGGATGCGCCGGTCGACGAGAAGTCGGAGCTGCTCGAAACGCTCGATCCGAAGGAGCGCATTCGCAAGGTCCTGCGCCTGCTCACGCGGCAGCTCGAAATCCTCAAGATGCGCGAGCGAATCAACTCACAAATCAAAGAGGAGATGGGCAAGAACCAGCGCGAGTACGTTCTTCGCCAGCAACTCAAAGCCATCAAGGAGGAGCTCGGCGAAGAAGAAGGCGATCAGGGCGACCTGGACGTCCTCGAGGAGCGCATGGCCAAGGCCAACCTGCCGGGAGAGGCCGACGATGTCGCGCACAAGCAACTCAAACGCTTGCGGCAGATGCAGGTCGGATCCGCTGAGTATACGGTCGTCCGGACGTACATCGATTGGATCCTCGACATCCCGTGGAGCAAACAGACCGCCGACAACACGGACATCGCGGCCGTGCGTAAGGTCCTCGACGAGGACCACACGGGCCTCGAGAAGGTCAAGAAGCGCATCGTCGAATACCTGGCGGTGCGAAAGCTCAAGAAAGATAAGAAGGGGCCGATTCTCTGTCTCATTGGACCGCCCGGCGTCGGTAAGACTTCGCTCGGCCGTTCAGTCGCGCGCGCAGTCGGACGCAAGTTCCACCGCATCAGCCTCGGTGGCGTCCACGACGAGGCCGCGATCCGTGGTCACCGACGCACCTACGTTGGCGCGCTACCCGGCCAAGTCATCCAGGGGATGAAGAAGGCCGGCACCACCAACCCGGTCTTCATGCTCGATGAGATCGACAAGGTCGGGCACGACTTTCGCGGCGACCCCGCAGCGGCACTGCTCGAAGTGCTCGACCCGGAGCAGAACGACACCTTCAGCGACCACTACCTCGAAATTCCGTACGACCTCTCGAAGGTGATGTTTATCGCTACCGCCAACGTCGGGGACACCATCCCTGCACCCCTTCGAGACCGCATGGAGATCATCGAGATCCCGAGCTACACCCGCCGCGAGAAGGCGGACATCGCGCGCGTGCACCTCGTTCCGAAGCAGCTCGATGAGCATGGAATCAAGCCCGAGCAGGTCATCCTCGAAGACGCGGCCATCGAGTCGATCATCGATCACTACACCCGCGAAGCCGGTGTCCGTAACCTGGAGCGCCAGATCGCCAGTGTGATTCGCGGTGTCGCTGTGAAGGTCGCCGAGGGTGAAGAAGGGCCGTGGACCATCTCCAACGAGGAATCACTGCGCCCCTACCTCGGATCCCCTCGCTTCAGCTCCGAAGTCGCGGAACGCACGGCAGAAACCGGCGTGGCGACTGGGCTCGCCTGGACGTCTGTCGGTGGCGAGATCCTGTTCATCGAGTGCACCAAAATGCACGGCACGGGCAAGCTCCAGCTCACCGGCCAGCTCGGCGACGTCATGAAGGAGTCCGCGCAAACGGCGATGAGCTATGTCCGAACCCGCGCCAAGGCGTATGGTGTTCCCGAGGACTTCCTAGAGAAGAGCGATGTCCACATTCACATTCCCGCCGGCGCGATGCCGAAAGACGGCCCTAGCGCGGGCGTGACCATGATGACCGCGATCGTTTCGTTGCTGACGGGAATTCATGTGCGTCACGACGTCGCCATGACGGGCGAAATCACGCTGCGAGGCCGCGTCCTTCCGGTCGGCGGCGTCAAAGAGAAGGTGCTCGCGGCCCACCGTGCAGGGATCAAGCGGGTGATTCTCCCGGAACGCAACGTCGCCGACCTCGACGAGGTGCCCGAGGAAGTTCGGCAGACCCTGGAGTTCGTTCCGGTCTCGAGGATGGATGAGGTGCTGGCCAACGCACTTCTCGACCCGGACCGCCTCAAGCTCGATCTCAGCGATCCGCGCCCCGACAAGGGCGAGGCCGAGCCGGTTCAACCTTCCCCGTAAAATGCCTTTGGGCACCACGGGTGCTTGCCCCGTAAAGGGTGGTTGCCGTTACTTTGAGCGTGGTAATGTCCGCGCATGGGCGACATGCGAACTACGGTGCTCGGAGCGGGCTCTTGGGGGACCGCGCTGGCAAAGCTGCTTGCGGACCAGGGCTACCCCACTCGGCTTTGGGCGCGCCGCGCGGTGATGGCCAATGCCATTCAGAACGATCGGGAGAACCAAGCATACCTTCCCGGCTTCGCGCTTCCGGACACGCTCGAAACCACATCTGACCTCGCGTATGCGCTCGACGGGACTGACCTCATCGTATCCGTGGTGCCGACCCATGGGTTGAGAGAGGTCCTCGAGGACGCGGCGCCCCTGTTTGGAACCAAAGCGCCAATCGTCAGTGCTACCAAAGGCATCGAGATCGACAGCCTCATGCTGGTCTCAGAGATCTTCGAGGACGTGCTCCCCGAGTCGCAGCACCGACAGCTGGCCTACCTGGGCGGTCCAAGCTTTGCCAAAGAGGTCGCGGCCTGCTTGCCGACCGCGGTCTCGGTAGCAGGACACGATGCGGAGATGGTGGCCGCAACGCAGGAGGCGTTCACCACGGATCGTTTCCGTGTCTACAGTACCGAAGATGTCGTCGGGGTAGAGTTCGGCGGCGCACTCAAGAACGTCGTGGCGATCGCCGCGGGCATTGGCGACGGCCTCGGCTTCGGACACAACACGCGCGCGGGGCTCATCACACGCGGGCTCGCGGAGATCTCGCGCCTCGCGATCGCGAAGGGCGCCAACCCACTCACGCTCGCAGGCCTGAGCGGGATGGGGGACCTCGTGCTCACCTGCACCGGCGACCTCTCGCGAAACCGCAACGTCGGCCTCCAAATCGGACAAGGCAAGTCCCTCAAGGACATTCTGGGAAGTATGCAGATGGTCGCGGAGGGTGTGCGCACCGCCAAGAGTGCAAAGGAACTCTCCGAGCGCGACGATGTCGACATGCCGATCACGCGCGAAGTCTACGCGATGCTCTACGAGGACAAGCCGCCGCTGAAGGCCGTCGGCGATCTGATGGCACGGCCCATGCGGGCCGAGCGCGAGTAATGGAAAGCGGACGCTTTCGGCCAGTGTATCTGATCTTGGTTCCCGCCATCCTCGTCGCGGCAGGGATCCTCGGATACTACACTTTCCGCTCGGCCCGCGAGCACACGCAGCTCGGGGAGCAAACGATCGCGCAGTCGTTATTGTCCGTAGCTCAACAGAGGGTCCAGCGTATCGAGCGCTACATCGATATCGCGGACAACACGGTTTTCCGTCTCGTCGATCCGAGCGATTCGAGCACAATCGACACGGTATGGCTGCCCCAGGCTGCGACCCAGACGCCAAGCGTCCGATCGGTGCTCTTGATCGACCAAGACGGCAACCTGATCCAGTGGGCGAGCCGGCAGGACAAAAAGGCACGGAGGACCTTTCTCCGCGTCTTTAGGCAACACCTCGTCGACTCTCTCGACCTCGAGTCTCCGGAGCCGCACGTGCTGCGCCACTCGCACGAGCAGATCGACGGCACGAGCTATCTCTTGTCGTACAAGGCCTACGCCACGCTCGCCGGCCAACTCACGTACATCGTCGCCGATCACGACACCCAGTACTTGGTCGACGAACTCTTCCCCCTGATGTTCGTCGCCGACGAGACGACGCCGCTCTACGACATCGTCGACGAGAACAACCAACTCGTGTTCGGTCCTGACCTCTCTGAGGCGGGGGTGTACACGGTCGACCATCGCTTCCCGACGACGTTGTACAAATGGCGACTCCAGGTGGCGCCACGTCAAGCCGCGCTTCTTCAGGCCCAGGGGCGCTCTGTCATGCGAGGAGAGGTCGCGCTACCGGTGATGTCCTTTGCAATCATCCTGCTCAGCGCCATGTTCTTCATCTATGCCGCGGAGAAAGAGCGGCGGCTCAACGAGCTGAAGAGCGAGCTGATGGCCAACGTGTCACACGAACTCAAGACCCCGCTCTCCGTCGTTCGAATGTTCTCCGACATGCTTCGCTCCGGTAAGGTTCCGAGCGAGGCGCGCAAGGCCGAGTACTTGGACATCATTTGCCGAGAGTCTGAGCGCCTCACCTCACTCATCGACAACATGCTCGATTTCTCCGCACTCGAGAAGGGTAAGGGCCCGTATCGGTTGCGACTAGGAGACCTCGGCGAGGCTGTCGGTCGAGCGCTCGACGCGTTCCGCTACCGCAGCGAGCAGGACGGAGTGGAGATTCATCTGCAGAGGGAGGCCGAGCTTCCGGCCGTCCTGATCGACCAGGAAGCGATCGCACTCGCCGTCATCAACTTGCTGGACAACGCCGTGAAGTACGGCGGCCAAACGCCGGTCGAACTCGAACTCACTACGAAGCGATCGACGGTAGATGTCTCAGTCCGCGACCATGGGCCGGGGATTCCGAGCGACTCGCTCCGACGGGTGTTCGAACGATTCTATCGAGGGCCGGGCACGAACCCGACCCGCGGATCGGGGATCGGCTTGTCGCTGGTCAAGAGCATTGCCCAGGCCCACGGTGGGCGAGCCTGGGCGAAAAACGCCGCCGGCGGGGGCGCCGTCGTGGGGTTCTCGGTCCCTATCGCCGCGCGCCGCCCCACGGCCTGAGCGAGCATCTTTGCCGCAGCACGGGAGTGCGGCTATCTTCGCCATGATGGCCGAAGACGAACGCGGTATCCTGCTGGTTGAAGATGACCCCGCACTCGCGCTCGGGCTCTCGGACAGCCTGCGCTTCGAGGGGTACCGAGTCGTCCACACGCCAAAAGGCGAAAAGGCGATCGAACTCGCCGCGTCTGAGGACATCGGGTGCGTCATTCTCGACCTCATGCTCCCGGACCTCAACGGGTATCAGGTCTGCGAAACGATTCGCAAAATGGATCCCATCCTGCCGATCCTCATGCTCACCGCGCGCGGGCAGGAGGCCGACAAGATCCGCGGCCTCGAGGCGGGCGCCGACGACTATGTCACCAAGCCTTTCTCGATCGGCGAGCTGGTCGCGCGCATTCGTGCGCTGTTCCGGCGCGCGGGGCGCTCGGTGCGGCCCTCACAAGCCGAGATTCGGATCGGCGACATCCAGATCGAAACCGGCTCCCAGACCCTGACGCAGGGTTCCGATACGATGCACCTGTCGTTCTATGAAGTGGAGCTGCTCAAGTTCCTGTGGGAACGCCAAGGCGAGCCGGTATCGCGGGACGAGATCCTCGAAAAGATTTGGGGCCTCGAAGCCGGCCCAAACAACCGGACCGTCGACAACTTCATCGTCAAGCTGCGACGGAAGATCGAGCCGAAGCCTGACCGGCCCATACACATCCTGACCGTGTACGGCATCGGGTATAAGCTCGTCTGTTGATCGGATGGGAACCGGGGTCACCACCTTCCTTTGGTACGGGCTGTGCGGCGGTGTCGTAGCTCTGACGGTAGTCGTGGGTGTGGGCCTTTTCATGTGGGGAACCCACCGAGAGAAGCGGAATCGCCGGAAACTGCCGCCGTCTTGACCTGGTGCAGGCCGGTCGTTACAACCAAGCCGCTTGAGAGCGAACGTTGGTGGACCAGGAGAGTCTTTGCCGCGAAATGAACCACGAGGCGCGCTTGGCCGCCGGCTAGCGATAGGTATCTACTCGATCGCCCTGGCCTATTTGGTCATCGTGGGCTTCGCCTCCGTCATTCCTCAGGTATTTTGGCCTGCGAGCGACGACTCGTTCGACCTCGAGTGCGCGGACGGCCTGCAGCTGCTCCGGCATGAGGTCGATAAGGTGCGGCTCGCGTACCTGGAGACCAACGAAACCGACCCTACGGCGCTCCAAAGCACCCTCGAATCTTGGGATCTTCGCCTAAATGCACTAGCCAAACGGTGCGAAGCGGACCAAGTACACCTGCTCAATCAATATCGACACCGTGTCGAGCTCGGCCTCCAGAGGTACATGCGTGAAGACGCACCTCTGGCCAACCGCGTCACTGAGGCGCTGGGCTCGGAACCGAACCCCCAATCACCCGAGACACCGGAGCCCACTCCATGACCGAGCCGCCCGAAGAGGAAGGCGCCCAGACGTTCGCAGATCTTGGCATTCACGACGACGTCCTCGAAGCCATCGAAGAGCTGGGTTGGGAGACCCCGACGCCGGTGCAGAGGGACGCCTACCCGCTCGCCATGGCAGGACGCGATATCATCGTCCAATCTCGAACCGGCACCGGCAAGACCGGCGCGTTCGGCCTCCCGCTAGTCGATGGGCTGCTGAAGGACGGCGGCAACGAACAAGCGTTGGTCCTGGCACCGACGAGGGAGCTCGCGCTTCAGAGCGCTCGCGAGATCGCGAAGCTCGGCGCCCGTCGCGGTATCGACACCGTCGCTGTCTACGGCGGCGCGTCCATGGAGCAGCAGATCCGCGCGCTCGAGAAGGGCGCGCGTGTCATCAGCGGAACGCCTGGACGAGTGCTCGACCACCTCAAGCGTGGGACGATGAAGGCATCGCAGCTACGAGTCCTGGTGCTCGACGAGGCAGACGAGATGTTGTCCATGGGCTTCGCCAAGGAGCTCCACGCGATCATCGAAAGGCTCCCGAAGGAGCGTCAAACACTGCTGTTCTCGGCAACCGTCGACCGCGCGGTCAAGCGCGTCGCCGAGAAGTACATGACCGATCCGCACTTCCTTGGGCTCTCCGGGGATCACGTGGGCGCCCTCGGAGTCGAACACTTCGTCTACATGGTCAGTGGTGTCGGCCGCGTCGCGAACCTCATTACGGTGCTCGAGACCGAGGACCCCGAAAGTGCGCTCATCTTCTGCAACACCAAAGCGGAAACCGAGGAGGTTTCGGCGGCCCTGCAACGGGAGGGCTTCAACGCGGAGTGGTTGAATGGCGACCGGCCGCAACGCGAACGCGAAGAAGTGCTCGGACGGGTGCGCCGTGAAGAGGTTCGGTTCTTGGTTGCGACCGATGTCGCGGCGCGCGGCATCGACGTGTCTCACCTCACACACGTCATCAATTTCTCGTTGCCGAGCAACGTCGAACAGTACGTACATCGTACCGGACGAACCGGACGCGCAGGCCGCACCGGCACGGCGATGACACTTGTCGGCCCCACCGAGCTCGGAATCCTCTACTACCTGCGATTGCAGTACAGGATCTTCCCTGTGGAGCGAACCCTGCCGAGCGAGGGCGAGCAACGTACCCGGCAAGAGGCCGACCGGATCGCATTGATCGAAGCGGCCTACCCAAAAGCTCCAAGTGAGCAGGAGCTTGCCTTGGTGCGGCGATTCATGACGCACACGAACGCGGAGGGGATGCTCGCAGGCTTGCTAGGCGCATTCTTCGGAACCGAGGGCGAGACCGAAGAGATCGACAAGGTGGCTGCCTCTCGACGGCGCCGCGGCAAAGAGCACGTCGACGCTCACAGCAACGGCAATGGCAACGGCCAAAAGCCGGCGCCAGAAGAGGCAGAGGAGCTTCCGACGGCCACGCTGTATGTCAACGTAGGCCGGCGAGACGAACTCAAGGCGTCCGAGCTAGGCCGCCTCTTGCGCGACCGCACTGGCCTGAAGCGTAAGGAAATCGGCCGCATACGGGTGCGGGACAAGCACGCTCTGGTCGATGTTCCAGAAGATCGCGCTCAGGACGTCATCGAATCGATGGCTGGCGCGGTGCTGGGCGACCGCGAGCTCGAGCTCGAGCTGGCCAAGGGCGACTAAGCCGCGACTAAGCCGCAAAACGCCCTCATATCGCCCTGATGTTCCCTCCAAATTTGGGGCTACATCCCCGCGTCGTCTATCTTGATCTCGGTAGATGTCCGAGGGGATTGCGTCGACGAGGCCGGAGCGTTCAGGGCTACACCCTGGAGCCGTGGTTGGTGGGAGATTCGAGGTCATCGAGCAAGTCGATGAAGACTCGCAGGCGGTCGTGTGGTCGGCGAAAGACCAGCAAACCAAGCGCCCCATTCTCGTTCGCGTCATCCGGCCGGAGCTGGTGTCCTCAGCGGCGGCGCCCGATTTTCGGGAGGCCTGCCGGACGGCGGCAACGCTGTCACACCGCAACATCGCGCGTGTCTTCGGTGTCGGCCGAACGCCCAGGGGTGAGCATTTCATCGCCGGCGAGTGGATCGATGGCACACGCCTGTCGGACTTCATTCAGGAGCGCAACCAAGACGGCGATCCAATGTCGCTGCGAGGCATCTACAACGTAGTCGCCCACCTATGCAGCGCCCTCGCCTACGCCCACGACAAGGGGCCGCACGGTACGCTTCGTCCTAGCGTCGTTTGGGTCACGCGCGGCGGCAGGGTCAAGGTCCGCGACTTCGGAGTAGGACAAGTTCTTCTTGGGTCCGCTGGGCCGGACGCGTTCCAAGCCGCCGACCACGCTTGCTTGGCGCCCGAGGTGAAGCGTGGCGAGACAGCTACATCGCGCAGCGACGTCTTCGGCGTCGGCGCCATCCTGTATCAATTGTTGACGACGCGGACCCCCGGGTCCGACTTCGTCGCACCCTCTCACGTGCGCGATGACCTTCCCGCCGAAATGGACAGCATCTTGTTTCAATGCTTAGCCCCGGAGCCCAAGGATCGGTTCGAGACCCCTGAGGCGGTACGCAACGCACTGCTGCCATTCGTTACGGAGGCTAACTCGTTGCCTCCGCCTGCCGGCGCGGGCGTCGACATCGACCTGGGCTCGGTCCTGCCACCCGCAGACCTCGACATACCCATGTTTTCGTTGATGCCGGACGCGGTGGACGCGCCGCTCGCACCTCCGCCTCCTCCCAAACGCGGCCTCATGAGCATGATCAATCAGCTCTCGGCGGACACCAATCAACGCTGGATGGTCGCGCAAGACAAGATGGACCACGGGCCCTTCAACGCCCGCGAGCTCATCGAACGGCTCAACATCGGCGGCTTCACGGGCAATGACAAAACCCTCAACACCGACACGGGCGAGCGCAAGCCGCTTCGAGAGTGGCCCGAGTTCCGTGATTTCATCCTGCAGCGGGAGCACCAAGACACGACCGCCGCCGAACAAGCGGCCCGGGTGAACGCGCACCGCTCCGAGAAACGCTCTGCCGCAATGAAGTGGCTGATCTCAGCGGCCGTCATCGGCTTGGTGGTGATATCGGTCGGCGGGTTCCTGCTCTCTCGCTCGAGCGGGATTCGAGAACTGGGGTCGGCCGAGCTCGGCGACCTATTCAAGCTCGGCAAGATCACCACTGGCGAGGCTGGCCTGCTGCCAGACCAGCCTGTGCGGCGGCGAAAGCGCGGCTCCGGCGGCGCGCCGGCTCCGAAGCGAAGTGGCGGGTTTGCTAGCTACAACGAGGCGATGAGCCAGGCGATCGAGATCGGCGACGCCTCGCAAGGCGGCGGCGAGGGCCGGCTCACCGGCGGCCAGGTCGCCGGCGTCATGAACCGCAACCTCAACCGCTTCTACGGCAAGTGCGTCGTCCCGGAAGTAAAGACCGGCGGCAAGCCCGGCAACGTCAAGGTCGACCTCGCCATCGCAGGCAACGGCTCGGTGATGGGCTCGACAGTCCACGGCGGAAGCCCAGGCTTCCAAGGCTGCATGGGCCAACAGATCAAGAGCGTCCGCTTCCCGACGTTCGGAGCGCCACGAATGGGCGCGCGGTATTCGTTCACCGTAAACTAAAGTCGCAGACCGGGGTGCAGTCGTCCCGGGGCAGTGCGAAACCCGACGCGGGGTTTCAGCGGACGGGGCGCCTTGCAAGCGTGGTAACTACGCAACCGGAGGACGGGTCGCGACGGGCGTGCTCGCGATCGGGGCCCGCTCGGCCGTCTCCCTACGACAACACACGACTAGCCTCCCGCCCAATCGCTGTGCTGCCCATCCCGACCCGTCCTCCTCCGTAGAAATCTACATACGGTCCCACACGTCACCGTAGATGGTCCCGTATGAAGAGGTGCACCCGAACCCTCGCATAGATGTTGGCGTATGTAGGGGTGCGGGGGAACGCGATGCGCGGTTTCAGCGGCGTACCGAGTGCCAATCGTCAAGACAGCAACCACCCACGATTGGCGCGAGGTCCGAGGGGCGCCTTGCGTGGCCCCAGGCCCTCAGTTTTTCCGGCCACCTTTGCAAGGCGCCCCGTCCGTGGAAACCGCGCATCGTGTTCCCCCGCGCCCCGGCTTTCCTATTTCTTAAGCGCGGCTGCGACTTTTGGAATTCGGGCGAAGCTGTCTTTGTCCGCGGCCTTGTCGAGCGCGTCCTCTGGGGTCACCGTGCCCTTTTCCACGAGCTTCGCGAGCACCGCGTCGATACTTTGCATTCCGTAGCTGCCGCCGCTCTGAATCAGGCTCGTGAGCATCGAGGTCTTGGCCTCGCGGATCGCGGCTGAAACACCAGAAGTTCCGATCAGGATCTCCTGGGCAGCCACGCGACCCGTGCCATCTGCTTTTCGCAGCAGCTGCTGGGCCACGATGCCGGCCAGTGAGTCGCCAAGCATCCCTCGGATCTGTGGCTGCTGGTTCGCTGGGAACGCGTTGACGAATCGGTCGATCGTCGCAGGCGCCGAGTTGGTGTGCACCGTGGCGAAGATCAGGATGCCGAAGCTGGCAAGCTGGAGCGCCATCTGCATCGTTTCGCGTCCGCGGAGCTCACCGACGAGAATCACGTCTGCGTTCTCGCGGCCGGCGCTTCGAATCGCATCTGCGAAGCTCGGCGTGTGGTCACCCACTTCTCGATGGGTGATCTGACATTTTCTCGGTCTATGCACGAACTCGACCGGGTCCTCGATGGTAAGGATGTGCCCGTCGCGGGTCCGGTTGATGTGATCGAGCATCGCAGCAAGCGTCGTGCTCTTACCGCTGCCGGTCGGTCCCGTCACCAGGACCAACCCCGAACGCCTCTCGGAGAGGTCGATCGCGGCCTTCGGGAGCCCAAGCTGCTCCGCGGTGAGAATCTCGCTAGGAATCGTTCGAAATACGGCGCCCGGCCCCGTCGTCTTGTAGAGGTAGTTGGCCCGAAATCGTGCCTTGTCCTCGTAGCCGTAGGCGAAGTCGAGGTCGCGGTGGGAGTGGAAGTAGACTCGCTTGTCCTCGTTGATGATCTCGTCCATCAGGCGCACGATCGTCGGGTGGTCCAGCGGGTCGTTCTCGATGGCGACGAGCGCGCCGTTCGCGCGGATCATCGGGGGGTAGCCAATCGACAGGTGAAGGTCGGACCCTCCCCGCTCGAGCAGCACGTCGAAGTAGCGATCGAGAGCCGGCATCGTTTAACCGCCCTTCTTTGAGAATAGGTTTCGTCCTGCCCGCTTCTTACCTCGCTCTGGCACTGGAGGAGCCTGCGGCTGGCCCTGCTGAGGGTCCTCGAGCGCCCGCGGGTCGTCGGCGAACATCTTCGCGGTCTCCATCGAGATCTCCCCGGACGACAACAGCTCATTCAGGGAGTCCTCGATCCGAATCATGCCGAATGCCCGGCCTCGCTGTAGCAGGCTCGGAAGCTGGAATAGCTTGTCGTCGCGAATGAGTGTCCACAGCGCCATCCCGCCCGTTAGGAGCTCGACCGCAACGACTCTCCCATCACCGTTCTTACGCGGAGCCAATCGCTGGCTGACGACAAACTTGAGGACGCCAGCCAGGGTGGCCCGCACCTGAGACTGGTCGTCGGGCGGGAACATATCGATCAGCCGGTCGATCGTGCGCGCCCCCGATGGGGTACTCATGGTGGCAAACACCAGGTGGCCCGTCTCGGCTGCCTCGAGGGCTTTCTCCACAGTCTCGCGGTCCCGAAGCTCGCCGATCGCGATCACGTCCGGGTCCTCCCGAAGCGACCCTTTCAGTGCGGAGTGAAAGCTCTTGGTGTGCGCGCCGATCTCGCGCTGACTCACGATCGCCTTCTTGATCGGATGGATGACTTCCACCGGATCTTCGACCGTAATGATGTGCACGCTTCGCTCGCTGTTAAAGAGGTCTACCAGCGCTGCCAGCGTCGTGGTCTTGCCAGCGCCGTTGGGCCCAGAGACGACCACCAGCCCCTGATGATAGTTGAGCATCTGGCGGAGCTCGTGAGGAAGTCCAAGCGACTCTAGCGTGGGTGGTTCCGCCATGATGAGGCGGAAGCAACCCTTGATTCCGGAGCGTTGCCTGTTCACGTTGACCCGCAGACGGCCTGCGCCCTCCAGCTGGCATGCGAAATCGGCATAGCCGAGCTCCTCCAGTTGCTTGGCGTTGCGCGCATTGAGAAGCGGCATGATGAGCTCACGCACCTGTGCGTCCGGGATCGCCTGACCTTGGGCCAGCATGCGGCCGCCGCATCGAAAGCGTGCTGGCTCGCCGGACATGATGTGGACGTCGCTGGCCGATTGGGCGAGGGCTTGCTCGAGAAGCGTGCGCAGCGCGCTTGGTGCGCTGACCGGGACGTCCGCTCGTACGAAGTCCGCAAGCGGCGAAGCCTCGGGCGGAGGCCGGTACGAGACCTTGGGCTGCGGTCGGTGAACCACCGGGGGCTGAACGATGACGGGAGCCCGCACTTCCGTTGGAGGCGGCTCGTGCAGGCGGGGAACGGGCTCGCGCAAAGGTGCCTTCTCCCGTACCTCGGCGACCTGCGCAGGCACCGAAGCCGTCGTCGTCGCCACCACGCCGATGGGCACCTTGGGCGGATCGGTGTCCCGCCCCTCTCGTCGGACCCGGAGCATGAGCATCTCACCTGAGCGAGCCATCGTCGCGATGTAGTTGATGCCGTTGATGTTGGCCGGCGTAGGCGCCGACGCGCCGTCCTCGGCGGGCACGATCCTCTGCAGAGGCGTGTCATGCACCAACTTGAGAATGTGCCGCGCGCTGAGCGGCTCTGTGGTGACCGGCTTCAGTTTGCCCTTCTTCTTGGCCGCCGCCGTCGCGCCGCTTTGAAAGACAATCTCGGTCACGTCACCTCGTTCGAGGTACTGAAGAAACTTTTCAAGCTCACCCACGGTTCCAATGATATCGTGAGAATCCACTGTGAATCCAATTACAGAGTGCTCGCGAGTCCCAGGGAAACCAGGTTCCGGTGACGCTGGAATCGGACCGAAGTTGTTCGTTTGACAGGCACCCGCAAGGGTTGCTAGCGTTTTTGTGTCCCTAATTACCTTCGAGGGCTTGTCCGTAAGCAGCGGAAAAGTGTAATATAAGTATCATCATGTCCGAGGAAAAAGAGTCTTCACTTCTGTTCAATCTTCGCGAGCTCATGGGCCTCGAGGAAAACCGTGTGCGCGACGAGGAAGAAGAGCGACTTCAGCGCGAGGCGGCGGAGCGCGAGCGCATCGCTGCCGATGCCGCGACGCGACAGCAAGAAGAAGAAGCTAGATTGGCCGCCCAAGATGACGCGCGCCAAGCCGAAGAAGGCCGCGTCCGCGACGAAGAAGAGCGTTCGGTCCGGGAGCGCGACGAAGCACAGCTACGGGTCCGCCTTGAACAGGAGGCGCGCGAAAAGGCAGACGCCCACGCGCGCATGCTCGATCACGAGCGTGAGTTGGCGACCATTAGCGCCCAGCAGCGCAAGGGAGTCCACCCGGGATTGCTGGCCGCAGCCGCCGTCCTCGTGATCGGCGTTGGCGCAGGGTCTTACTTTGGATTCTACAAACCGGCGGTCGAACGGCGTGAGGCCGCTGCCCTCGCCGCGAGAATGGACGCCGAGCGATCCGCGCGAGAGGCAGATGAAGCTCGAGCGGCGGCCGAGATCGAAGCACAAAAGCGCGTCGAGGCAGAAGCCGCGCAGGCGCGTCTCGCTGAAAAGGTACAGCGCGAGGCGCAAGCGGCCGCGGCGGCGCGGAGGGCGGCGGCGCCTAGTTCGCCAGCCAAGCGGCGCGGAAGCTCGAAGTCGCGCAAGGCCAATACCGACGACCCGCTGGCTGGGCTGGACAGCCTCTAGTCCGCGCCGTAGCGTTGCTGCGGTGATTCATGGATGACAACGACCCAGGGTCGCGCATCGCACTTGCGCTGGACGTGGCCGACCTAGACTCGGCCAAAGCGCTGATCGACCAAACGCGCGAGCACGTCGGGACCTTCAAGGTGGGGCTCGAGCTCTACACCGCGGTTGGGCCGGCGGCTGTCGAAGCAGTGCATGCCGCAGGCGCGAAATGCTTCCTCGACCTGAAGCTGCACGATATTCCGGTCACGATGGGTCGCTCGGTGGCACGCGCCGCTTCCATGGGCGTCGCCTTCCTTACCGTGCACGGCCTTTCGGGGCTCGATTCGCTGCGGCAGGCAAGTGAGAACGCCGGCTCGACGCGGCTCCTGGCGGTGACGGTCCTCACGAGTCTCGACGCCGCCGCCCTCGACGCGATCGGCCTGCGCGGCGGGCCCACGAGCGCGGCCGAACGGCTTGCCAAGCTCGCATGGGATGCCGGAGTACGCGGACTGGTCGCGTCGGCCCACGAGTGCGCCGCCCTTCGGGCTGCGCTTGGACAGGAAGCCTTCCTCGTCACGCCAGGGATACGGCTCGCGGGCGGGGACGTCGGGGATCAGAAACGTGTGATGACGCCCGGAGACGCCATCGCGGCCGGCGCCGACCTCCTGGTGGTGGGAAGACCCATCCGTGACTCGAACAATCCTACCGAGGCCGCAGCCGACATCGCACGTCAGGTGCAGTTGGCGCTTTCGAAATGACTCGCGTGCTCGCGGGGCGCCGCCCGGTGCTCGAAGCCATGCGCGGAAAGACGAGAATCCGTCGCATCTATACAGAGCCACAGCGCGCCTATCCAGACATCCTCGAAGCCGCTGAAGCCCAAAGCATCCCAACCGTGGACCGGGACCGCGCGGGCCTGGACAAGCTCGCCGATGGTGTCCGCCACCAAGGCGTGATCGCCCTTGCCGACGACTACGAGTTCTGCGAGCCAGAAGAGATCATCGCGCACGCGGAGGGACCACCCACGTTGGTGGCGCTCGACGAAGTCACCGACCCACAGAACCTGGGCGCCATCATTCGGAGCGCGGTAACCCTCGGGCTCGATGGCCTCATCATTCCAAAGCACCGCGCCGCGGGAATCACGGCGGCCGTCGTCCGGGCATCCGCGGGAGCCACTGAGCACGCGTCGATCGCTCGCGTGACGAATCTTCAGCGCGCGCTCCTCTCGCTGGCCGACTCCGGCTTGGAGGTCGTCGGCCTCGACGCAAACGCGGACATCGATGTACGCGACCTCGAGCCAAGCGCCCAGGGACGCATCCTCGTGGTGGGCTCGGAAGGCAAGGGGCTCCGCCGAATGGTTCGACAACGGTGCGATGTCGTGGTTCATATTCGTCAACGAGGCCCGATGGATTCATTGAACGCATCAGTCGCCGCTGCCATCGCCATGTACGAAATATCGGCGAAGAAGCTCGGGGGCGCATGACGGATGACAACCTCGCCCGGGAGCAGGAAGACGAGCAGGTGCGCCGCGTCCTGATCCTCACGGGCGGCTCGGACGCGCCGGGCCTCAACGCGGTTCTCCGCGCATTCGTCAAGACGGCGACGAACTTAGACCTCGAGGTCTACGGGTCAGAAGACGGTTTCTCTGGGTTGATCGAGCATCCGAGTCGCATCGTGAGGCTGACCCCATCGAGTATTCGAGGGATCCTGCCACAAGGCGGCAGCATCCTTGGCTGCTCCGACAGCGCCGACCCGTTCTCCTACCAGGTGACCAGCGCGGATGGCACAGAACGAACCCTCGACGTGTCGGAGCGCGTCCAGGCAAAGCTCGACGAGTTGGAGATCGACATCCTGGTTCTGGTCGGGGGCGCCGGGACCCTGGACATTGGGATGCGCCTCGCCAAAATGGGCGTCTCGGTAGTAGGGATCCCGAAATCCATCGGCAACGACCTGGCAGCGACGGACTTGACCTTTGGACTCGATAGCGCCGTCACGACGGCGACCGCTGCGATCGATGCGCTCCACTCCACCGGAGATGCACATGACCGCGTGATGGTCCTAGAGGTGATGGGCCGTGAAGCCGGCTGGATCGCGCTCATGTCGGGCATCGCAGGGGGTGCCGACGTGATTCTCATCCCCGAGATTCCTTACGACGTCGATCGAGTAATCGATAAAATCGCCACCCGTTCGTTGGACTCTCATCAATTCAGCATGATTGTCATTGGTGAGGGCGCGAAGCCGCTTGGCGGCACCATCTCGAGGATCGGAGACGCGCAACAAGGCCCCTCGCACCGCCGCGAAGGCCCGGGCTTTCAGCTAGCGCAACTGCTCGAAGGCCGCGTCGATCATGAGGTCCTCGTGACCGTCCTCGGTCACCTACAACGCGGCGGCTCCCCTTCATCTTTCGATCGCATTCTAGGGACGCGCTTCGGTGTGTACGCTGCGGAACTTTGCTACCACGACAATACTGGCCAAGTCGTCGCTCTGCGGGGCCAGGAGGTTCTCTCCGTTCCCCTCGAGGCCGCGGTCGCAAACCTCAAACGCGTTCCCCCCGACGGAGAGATCGCTGGGGTGGCGCGCGCCATTGGAATCGAGCTAGGGCAGGAGTGACATGCCTCGTACCGCCGCAGCGCTGATCATTGGAAACGAAATCCTGTCCGGCAAGATCGCTGACACGAACACCACGCTCCTCGCACGGGCGCTATTCGACCTCGGGATCGAGCTACGCCGTTTGGTGGTGTGCCCCGACGAGATCGAAACCATTGGCAACGACCTGACTGAGCTACGCACAGGGCATGACCTGGTATTCACCAGCGGCGGGGTGGGCCCCACTCACGACGATGTCACCATCGATGGTGTCGCCGCATCCTTCGGCCGGCCGGTGGT
The DNA here is from genome assembly GCA_964195565.1 of uncultured Polyangiaceae bacterium. Taxonomy (GTDB): domain Bacteria; phylum Myxococcota_A; class Polyangia; order Polyangiales; family Houyiibacteriaceae; genus SG8-38. The sequence continues at coordinate 38,421 of CAXMRN010000089.1, forward strand.
GCGCTCGGTCGCGGTCGAGAAGATGATCCGCCACTATTACGGCGACCGCACCACCGATGCACACTTGCGGATGGCCAACATGCCTGAGGGCGCCGAAATGATTCGCAGCTCCGAGGCACCGTGGCCCACTGTGGTGATCGAAAACGTGTTCGTCCTGCCTGGTGTTCCCGAGATCTTCGAACTCAAGCTTGCAGACCTCCACAAGCGCCTCGACGAAGGCTACAAGTTCCACTCCCAAGCGGTCTACACGCTTTGCGACGAAGGCGAGATCGCAAACCTTCTCGAACGCATCGCCGAGGCCTTCCCCGGCGTCATGGTCGGTAGCTACGTCAAGTGGCAAGCCGAAGACTACCGAACAAAGCTAACCTTCGACGGGACCGACCCAGACACCGTCGCCAAGGCAGCCGACATGCTCGTCGCGGAGCTAGACGCAAAGCTATTCGTACGGCGAGAGTAGAC
>CAXMRN010000090.1:0-35962 GCA_964195565.1 uncultured Polyangiaceae bacterium
GCACTCAGCTTCTCGACGCGATGGGAGACGGTGTCGCGGTGTTTGCGTCGGCGCCGCTCGCAGTCCGCAACCGCGACGTCGAACACCCTTACCGGCAGGATAGCGACCTCTTCTACCTCACCGGCCTGGACGAGCCCGAGATCGTGCTGGTGCTGACCAACCAGCACGAGGAACATCGAGCGGTTCTTTTCGTCCGTCCGAAGAAGCGTGAACGAGAGATTTGGGACGGCCCTCGGGCCGGTGTGGAAGGCGCCGTCGAGGCATTCGGCGCCGATGCCGCCTTCCCGATCGACGAGCTTGCCAAACGCCTTCCCGACTATCTTGGCAACGTCGATCGGCTTCACTACCGGCTCGCGCAGAATGGGCAGGCCGATGCGCAGCTCTTCGACTGCCTGAACCTCCTGCGCCGAGGCGGGCGGCGCGGCGTTACCGCGCCCGAGACGATCATCGATACCTCGGTGCACCTGCACGAGATGCGGCTGCGCAAGAGTAAAGACGAACTCGCCACGATGCGCCGCGCTGCCGAAATCACCCGGGAAGCGCACCTCCGAGCGATGCAGATCGCGCGGCCTGGGATGCACGAGTACGAGATCGACGCCGAGCTTCTCCACATCTTCCGAAAGCACGGAAGCGAGCGCCCCGCATATGAGAGCATCGTGGGCTCGGGGCCCAATGCGACGATCCTGCATTACCGAGCCGGCGATCGAGTCATGAACGACGGGGAGCTGTTGCTGATCGATGCAGGATGCGAGCTCGGCTACTACGCGAGTGATGTCACTCGAACGTTTCCGGTGAACGGCCAGTTCTCCGACGAGCAGCGCGCCGTCTACGAGGTCGTGCTTCACGCTCAGAAAGCAGGCATCGACTCTGTGAAACCGGGGACCACGCTCGAAGCCCTGCACGAGGGGACCGTCCGCTCGATCACCGAGGGCTTGGTCGACATTGGCCTACTCGAAGGCGAAGTGGACGCCCTCATCGAGGGCAAGAAGTACGAGCCGTTTTACATGCATCGGACCTCGCACTGGCTCGGCATGGATGTGCATGACGTCGGCCGCTACTACATCGATGGCGCGCACCGCCCCCTCGAACCGGGTTTTGTTCTCACCGTCGAACCAGGCATTTACATCGCTGCCGACGCAGAAGGCGTCGACGAGCGCTGGCGCGGCATCGGCGTTCGTATCGAGGATGACGTCGTCGTCACCCAGCGCGGGAACGAAGTGCTCACCAGCGACATTCCCAAAGAGATCGACGACGTCGAAGCGGCCTGCGCGTAACGCTGGCTCGCGCCGTGTCGTCAGCGTGGGTTGTGTGGTATGCCGCGCGGCATGTCAGTTGAAGATACGATCGCGTTCATCGGGGCCGGCAACATGGCCGGCGCACTCATCCGCGGCCTGACCGGCACGGGCACCGTCCCGGCGGACAGGATCATCGCTGCCGACCCGGACCAGGCCCGGCTGAGCTCCCTCGAAACGGAACTCGAGATTGGCGTGACCACCGACAACGCCGAGGCGGTGCAGGACGCCACGGTCATCGTGCTCGCGACGAAACCTCAAGTGTTTGGACAAGTGCTTCCCGGTCTGGCCGCCGCGCTCGGCGAAGGCAAGCTCATCATCTCGATCGCCGCGGGCATCTCGACCCGCATGATCGAACGAGCCTTTGCGCCGGGGACGCGCGTCGTTCGGACGATGCCGAACACCCCGGCGCTCGTCGGCGCAGGGGCCACCGCAATCGCCGCGGGCAGCCATGCAACCGACGACGACATGGAGCTCGCCGAGACGCTGTTCCGGAGCGTAGGGATTTCGGTCCAGGTGCCTGAGGAGCAGATCGACGCGGTCACCGGCCTGAGTGGCTCCGGACCGGCGTACGTGTTCGCGCTGATCGAAGCCCTTCGCGACGCGGGGGCGCGTGAAGGGTTGCCGGAGGACACGGCGCTTCGCCTCGCGTCGCAGACGGTGTTCGGAGCGGCCCGCCTCCTGCTCGACGAAAATGAAGAGCCCGAAGTGTTGCGCGACCGTGTGACGAGCCCGGGCGGGACCACCCGCGCCGGACTCGACGCTCTCGAGGCCGGTGGATTCTCGGACGCGATCCTCGGCGCCGTGCGCGCGGCCACGCGTCGATCGGTCGAACTGGGCAAGATCGCGGAAGGCGCCGAAGGCTAGCGCTTGGCGAGCGGCCGTGGCCCAAAGATCGCCGTTCCGATACGAAGCATCGTCGCACCTTCACTGACCGCCTGCTCGAGGTCGTGGGTCATCCCCATCGAAAGCTCGGCCAACCCATTGGCCTCTGCCATCGCGCGGAGCGATGCGAAGAACGGTCGAGCGCCCTCGGCCTCCGGGAGATGTGGCGCAACCGTCATTAGCCCGCGCACCCGGACGTTCGGGAGTGCGCGCACCGCTTTGACCAGGTCCGGCACCTCTTCGGGCGCGCAGCCCGACTTTTGTGCCTCACCGCCCACGTTGACCTGAAGGAGGAGCTCCACTTCGATGCTGCGTTCCACTGCCCGCATCGAAATCGCCTGTGCCAACCGGAGCGAGTCGACCGTGTCGACGGCCGCCCGCGCGCCCTCGATGAGCTTGATCTTGTTGCGCTGCAGATGGCCGATGAAGCGCCAGCGGATGTCCCGCAGATCGCTCAGCGCGGATGCCTTGGCGGCGAGCTCTTGCGCATAGTTCTCTCCAAAGGCCCGCATCCCCGCATCGTAGGCCGCGCGAATCATCTCCTCGGGATGTCCCTTCGACACTGCGATGAGCTGCACCGAGGTCGCGTCACGCCCGCTGCGCTCGCATGCCCGCGCGATGCGCTGGCGGACGTTGTCGAGGGCCCCTGCAACGTCGTGAGTCATGGCCACTCCCCCAGCGCCCCGTGATCGAGGAGCATGCTCACCACCTCAGCCGCAGGCAGGCCCACCACGTTGGAGTACGAGCCTTCGAGTCGAGTCACAAACCCGCTTGCGAGCCCCTGGACCCCGTACGCGCCCGCCTTGTCACGGCTCTCACCCGCCGCCACGTAGCGCTCAAGCTCCTTGCGCGACGCCGGCCTGAACCACACTCGGGTTTCGGTGACGCGGCAATCCAGCAAGCCCTCCCCAACCCGACCGAGGGCAACCGCGGTTCGAACGACGTGGTCGCGCCCAGCAAGGAGCGCCAACATGCGGACCGCGTCGGCATCATCAACGGGCTTGCCCAACCGCTGGCCATCGACGCAGACGATCGTGTCAGCCGCAAGGACGTATGCCCCTTCATCCTGACTTTCGCTCAACACGTGGGCCAGCTTCATCTGAGCGGCGGCGCGAGCGAATTCCTCGTCATCTTCGACACGAAGCGCTCCTTCATCCGCCGAGCTCGGCTGCACCGCGATCTCAATCCCAAGTGACGACAAAATCTCACGGCGCCGGGGCGATGCCGACGCCAGGATGAGCGGCCGTGGCAACGCACTCACGCACTGCCTCCTTCGTCTTCCATGCGCGCTTTGTATCGTCGTAGGTAGCTCTGACTCACCTGTTCCGGGTCGAGCCTCAGACACTTGGCGAACTCGGTCACGAAGCCCCGTACGTAGACGGCCGCCGGCAGTTCGCCGAACTCGTCTTCCTCGATGCACCGAAGGTAGTTGAGGCCGACCTTCGTTCGTTCGCTGATCTGCTGAAGGCTAGTACCCTGAGACTCGCGGACCGCACGGAGAAGGGCGCCGCCGAACTCCGTGTCGGGTGTGATGCTCGGCGCTGGCGGCAGCTCCCCGGTGGGCGCCTGCTCCTGTTCGTCTTCGGCATTGGTTTCGGGGGCTTCCGGGAACACCGAAATTTCGTACGGTCGACGACGAGCCGGGTCGAGAAGGACATCGTACGCCTCGTCAATGCGGGCGCGGGCTGTATCGAGCCCCTCTTCGTCAAATAGTCCGAACGTCACGAGGTTCTCGGGGTCGAAAACGCCGCACATGCGTTTGTACGCGCGCCGGATCTCCTCGTCTGTCGCGCCGCGTTCGACTTCGAGCACGTCATGGTGCGAGCTAGGCGGCACCTCGCGCCATGGTGCCCGGTCCCTTCGGCTATCGTGCGACGCGAATAACCGACGTGCGATTTTCTCGATGTTGCGGCTGGCGCGGCTACCCGGACTCTCGAGAAGAAGCGGCCGGCGTTTTCGCGAAGACGTGCGAACCGCGTCGTCGTGCTCGACGTAGCCGAGGTACTTCAGCGGGACGCCGTAGCGCCGGCGCACCGCGACCGCAATCTGGTCCCCGAGTTCCAGATCAGCACGTAGGCGCGCTTGGTTGACGATGAACGGGAACTGTAACCCGTTCATACAGTCTTGCAGGGCGTGCCCAAGCTCCGGCCACTCCCGTTGCACGAGGGCTGCAATGTCGGACGGCGCGGGCGTCTGTCCGGCCTTGGCGAACGCGGCGTGAAGCGCGTTCTTCTGGCGTTCGTCCGACACTTGATCGAGCGCCACAGTGGCGAACGCTTTACGCACGAGGCGGTACAAACCAGCCACCGCATTGGGCTCCGGCATCGCCAGTGCAAGGCGATGGGGCGCATCGCACCAGAATCGGATCGCGGCATCGGTAGCCGCCGAGCCTAGGTCGACGACGGCAAAATCGGCCTCTTGTTTCGCCAGACGACCGCGAAGCTCACGCAACGAGCTCCGGCGGGCGCTTCCCCGATGCGGTTCGCTCAGGCCTCCGTCGACGAGTTGAAGGCCGGGGATCGGTCCATCCGCCGGTTCGCGCAGGGGAAGCGTGTTGGCCGACTCATGGTCGAGCCCGGACGCGAGGCTGACCAAACTGCCCTCCGTCCCAAACGCCGGCGTCGGCGCGAGGTACGGCGCGACCCGCGGGGCGATGCCCAGCATGGCGTGCAGGTCTGCCCCAGAGGGGTCGGCGTCGACCGCGAGCACGCGCTTGCCAATCGTCGCGAGATAGATCGCCAAGTTCGCGCTGAAGAGAGAGGTGCCCACCCCTCCTTTGGCCCCGAGGATCGCGATCGTAGTTGGGGGCATCGAGCGCTCTTACCAATCGCTCGAATCCCGCGCAACGCTCTAGGTCGTCTTGGTCAGTCGCCGCTGTCGTCGGCGATGCGCGGCGCAAAGGGGTAGAAACGGGGGCACTCCCCCTCCTCGCGTGCCTCGTCGGGTTCGGTCACATCGGCCTCTACATGGAGTTCGGCGGGCTGCCAGCGCCCCGAGCCGGAGGCTCGACGCTTTCGGCCCTCTCCGGTTCGAATCTGAAGTCTTCCAATAGGTGCGCTCATCCGTGGCTGGGTCGTCATCCCCCCTCCAATCCAAATCCGTGCTGACTTTAACGCTAACGGATGTTTCCGAAGAAATCACAACAGCAAGGCACACAGCGGCCAAGGCTGATAGATTCCCCCGGAATCGTGGGGTCGGAGACGTCAGAAGAGGTCCTCGAAGGCGTGGTCGAGGATGTGCTTTTCCGCAGTGATGACGGGAGGTTCGCGGTGATCCGTCTCGCTTCCGACGCGGAGGCCGAGCTCTCCCCCTCGCACACCGCGGTGGGCGACCTCGGTCAGATCGCCCCGGGAGAGAATGTTCGACTCGTGGGCCGCTGGAGCCAGCACGCCGTGTATGGCGCCCGCTTCCGCGTGGTTTCGTTCACGCCCACGATTCCGTCGACCGAGCACGGCATGATTCGCTACCTCGGCTCCGGTCTGATCCCAGGTATCGGCCCTGCCCTTGCCGCACGGCTCGTCGAGCGCTTTGGCCCCGAGACCCTCGATGTCATCGCCACCCAATCGGCGCGGCTGCGTGAGGTGTCGGGGATCGGCAAGCAGCGCGCCGAATCGATCGCCAAGGCCGTTCGCCAACGGCGTGTGGAAGCGGAGACGATGAGCTTTCTTCACGCGCTCGGAATGGGTCCGGCGACCGCCCGCGAGATCGTCCGAAAGTACGGCGCGGATGCTCCTCGCATCGTGAGAGACGATCCGTACATCGTGGCGGAACAGATCCGTGGCATCGGCTTTCGCACGGCGGACCGAATCGCCGAGGCGCTCGGCATCGCAGGAGATGACATACGGCGCGTGCAAGGAGGGGTCCTGCACCTCATCGGCAAAGCAGTCGACGACGGTCACGTCTTCGCGACACGGCTGCAGCTCGTCGATGGCCTCGATCAGCTCGGCGTTCCATCGGACGCCCTAGAGGACGCGCTCCAACAACTTCGCGCCCGAGAGCTGGTTACCATCGAAGATGACGCGGTCTATCCACCGCCTCTGCATCGCGCCGAGATCCTGGTCGCCGACGCGCTCGCCATGCTCGCGAACCGCGCCAGAGTGAAGCAGCCCCTCAAGACCTACGACCACACCCTGAGCGACGCGCAACGAAGCGCGGTGGAGGCTTCGCTCGGCACACACCTTCTCGTTCTCACCGGCGGACCGGGCACCGGCAAGACCACGACGGTGCGGGCCATCGTGCAGGCCCATGCTGCGCTCGATCGACGCGTGGCCCTGTGCGCGCCGACGGGGCGCGCAGCCAAGCGCCTGTCCGAAGCCGCCGGCATCGAGGCGAAGACGATCCACCGCCTTCTCGAATGGAACCCCGCCACTGGCCACTTCAATCGCAACCAGCACCTTCCGCTCGAGGCAGACCTCATCCTCGTCGACGAAGCCTCGATGCTCGATATCCGTCTCGCGTCCCAGCTCCTGTCCGCGATTCCCTCGAGTGCCACCCTCGCGCTGGTCGGCGACATCGACCAGCTTCCGCCCGTGGGCCCCGGGCAGCCGCTGCGCGACCTGATCGCCTCCCGAATCTGCACGACCATTCGGCTGCACGAAGTGTTCCGGCAAGCGCAGCAGAGCGCTATCGTGCGGGGCGCCCATGCGGTACTCGAGGGAGGGCTACCCGAGCCGACGCCGACAGGCAGCAAGGGTGACGGAGACCTGTTCGTGATCGCGGCGACCGACCCTGAAACGATCACCGAGAGGCTCGTGCAGACGCTTCGACGCATGTCGGTCGCGTATGGTCTTGACCCGCTCGCCGACGTGCAGGTCATGACCCCGATGAAGCGCGGCCCCCTGGGCACGGTCAAGCTCAACGAAGTGCTTCAGGAAACGTTCAACCCGAGCCCGGAGGAGAACGCCGCCCCCGCGTCGTTTCGCAAGGGCGATAAGGTGATGCAGCTTCGCAACGACTACGACAAAGAGGTCTACAACGGCGACCTCGGCGAGGTGAGGCGGATCGAGGGCGGTGTGACCTTCGTGCGATTCGACGGACGCGAGGTGCAGTACAAGGCGGATGAGCTCGATGCGATTTCGCTGGCCTACGCGTGCACCGTCCACAAGGTGCAGGGCAGCGAGTTCCCTGCGGCGGTGATCGTCTTGCACAACGCACACTTCATGCTGCTCAACCGCGCCCTACTCTACACGGCGCTCACGAGGGCGAAGAGGCTCGTCGTGCTGGTCGGCGACCCTCGCGCGATGGCCCGGGCGTCGGGCAACGCTCTGTCGTATGAGACCAACTCGAGGTTGCTCGATCGACTTCGGTCGCTCGCCAGCTAGAGCCCGTCGAACGCGTGGATGACGGCGTCGTGAAACGCTGGACGAAACGCCCGAATCGCGGCGTTATTGTCCGATACCGCCACACGATTGGTCAACAGCACCATCACCAGCTGCCTGCGCGGGTCACACCACAGTGAAGTCCCGGTAAAGCCGAGATGTCCGAAGGCGTCGGGGTCGATCCGTGAGCCGGCGGCGCTTCCTTCGGCAGCTTTGCCGTCCCACCCAAGCCGGTGCGTGCCCCCAGACCGGACTGCAACCGAGTGCCGGATCAGCTCTTCTTCCGTCGCGCCCCGCCGGCCTGCCAACCCTCCGAGGCACGCAGCCCCAAATCGAGCGACACTCTCGGCCTTCCCGAACATCCCCGCGTGCCCAGCGACCCCACCGAGCGCGGCGGAGTTGTCGTCGTGCACCTCCCCCACCAGAGTCCGGTTTCGCCACGGCGACCATCCGGTTGGGGCACACCCGGCCTTCCAGCCTTGGTCGGCGCGGCTCGCACCAAAGAACACAGACTCATCGACCCCGAGCGGCGACGCGACGCGTTCGGTGACGACCGTGTCTAACGACTGGCCGGACGCCCGGCTCATGGCGACCCCGGCAAGAATGTACCCGAGGTCGCTGTAGACCGACGTGCCGACCTTGGTCGCGTCGCAGCGGGGGAGAAGCTCGGATAGGATCCACGCGCGCGCCGCGTCACTGCCGGGCTCTTCGGGCAGCGTTTCGTAGAACGGCACCCATGCCTCCAGCCCCGAGCGGTGGCTCAGTATCTCCTCCCAGGTGCGCGTGCCGACCGGAAGCCCGCTCGCTTCAGGAATGAGCACCTCGACCCTTGCCCCGAGCTCGAGGACCCCCGCCTGGTGAAGGCGCAGCGCCGCCATCGCCACCCAGGGCTTCGTGAGGGACGCCAAGTCGTAGATCGTGCCCGCCGTCACCGGGTCGGAGCCTTCTGCGCGCGTCCCCGCCGCGCCGTCGACATAGGACCAGCCCCCCTCGTGCCATCGCCCCACACAAGCGCTCGCTCCGGGGAAGACCCCCGCGTCACATCCCGCCTCGAGTTGCTCCTGCAAAGCGCCCTCGATGCGCGTCGACACGTCGGCGGCCACGGGTGGGATCTACCCAATCACGCGGCGATGGTCTACAGGAACCGCCGGAGCATGACCCTTCCCTACCTCACCACCTCGGTCGACCCCATCGAAGCCGAGTTCCGAGCGACCCCCGAGGACTTCAAGGTCGAGGAGATTCCTGCCTACGCACCGAGCGGCACCGGCGAGCACATCTTCGCGTTCATCGAGAAGCGCGAGCTCACGACGAAGGACGCCGTACGCGCCCTGTGCGAGAGCGTGGGCGCCGACGCGAACGCAGCCGGCTGGGCGGGGCTCAAAGATCGACACGCGATCACGCGGCAGTGGATCAGCGTCTTTGGCACCACACCGGAGGCGCTATCCAAGGCCGAGGTCCCCGGAATCCGCGTCCTCGAGGCTGTGCCACACCCTCACAAGTTGCGCACCGGTCACCTCGAGGGCAATCGGTTCCGCATCGGCCTTCGGCAGATCGACGGTTCGAGACTAGAGGACCTCCACCGCGTGTTGGAGGAGATCGAAACGAAGGGACTACCCAACTACTACGGCGAACAGCGGTTCGGGCGAGACGGCGACAACGCAGCGCTGGCTCTTCGCTGGCTGCTCGGCGAGGCACGGGCACCCCGCAGCCGCTTTCACCGAAAGCTCCAGATGTCGGCATTGCAGTCCAAAATCTTCAACCGCTGCGTCGCGGAACGCGTGCAAACCTCGACTCTCGGACAGGTTTTTGAAGGGGACCTGATGAAGAAGCATGAAACTGGCGGCCTGTTCATCGCGGCGGACCTGGAAGAGACCCAGGGCCGCGCCGACACCTTCGAGATCAGCCCTACCGGACCGATGTTCGGAGCCAAGATGCGCTGGCCCGAGGGAGAAGCTCGGCTCCGTGAGGAGACGCTCCTCGAAGAGGCCGGAGTGACCCTCGACCACCTCGCCAAGTGGAAGCGGGTGGGCCCCGGAACCCGCCGTTTCGTCCGCATCCCAACGGGCAAAATCGCCACCACTGTGAGCGAGAATACGGTGACCCTGGATTTCACCCTACCCGCAGGCTCGTACGCCACCATACTGGTGCGAGAGATTCTCAAGCGGGATGCACACCCCCCCAAGACCGGCTAAAAGCGCGCTTCTACCTGAGGAAAAGTATGATCGACATTCAAGAGAGACTCACCGCCTTCGCCATGCTTGGCGCGACGTGGGTCATGTGGCTTCTAGTTCTGCTCTCCATCATCGGAGTCGCCATCATTTTCGAGCGGGTCTACTACTTCTTTGCGTCCCGCGATGACGTCCGGAAGCTGCAGGAGGACTTGCGGCTGCTCCTCGCCAAGAACGACGTGGCCGGCGCGCGTGAGCGCTTATCGCAGTCCGAGTCTTTCCAGGCCAAAATCGTCTACTCCGGCATTGAAGTGGTCGAGGATGGGTCGGCGGCCGTCGAAGAGCGCCTGGCTGGCGCAACCTCCGTCGCCCGCTTGCAGATGGAGCGGAACCTCGGCTTCCTCGGGACTGTGGGCAACAACGCTCCGTTCGTTGGGCTTCTCGGCACCGTCATCGGCGTCATCAAGGCGTTCCACGTTCTCGATGAGGCGGCCGGCAAGGTGACCAGCGGACTGATGACCGAGGTCGGCGAAGCACTGGTCGCAACGGCGATTGGTCTCCTCGTGGCTCTGCCCGCAGTGGCCTTCTACAACTTCTTCCAGCGACTGATTCGGTATCGCCTTACTTGGGCGGACGCGCTCGGTCGCGACCTACTCGCCTACCTCAAAGGCCGCGAGCGCAAAGGGGACAGCTAGTCATGGCAGGCGGTTCGCGCTCCGGTGACGACGACGACTTGATTACAGACATCAACGTCACTCCGTTGGTCGACGTCGTGCTCGTGTTGCTGATCATTCTAATGGTTACGGCCACCGCTATCGTTTCGAAGACGATTCCGATGGAGCTGCCGAAGGCGGCGACCGGCGAACAAACGCCATCGTCCCTCGCGGTGTCGATCGACCAGGACGGTCAGATCTTTCTCGACACTATCCCGGTGAGCCCCGAGGAGCTTCGGACGCGGGTCCGCGCGGCACGGGATGTCGAAGAGGACCTGCGGGCCGTGATCGCGGCGGACGGCCGAATCGCGCACGCGAAGGTGGTCCAAGTGATCGACATTCTGCGCCAGGAGCGCATCACCAAGTTCGCGATCAACGTACGGCCCGAGGAGATCGGACGCTGACGAGCGCTACCGCTGGCCCCATGTCCACACCGTTTGAGAAGCAGGCGTCTTGGGCTCTCGAAACGGCATGGGTCGTGCTGGCGGTCGCGACGCACGTTCTGTTCATCGGCCTGATGCCCGACGTCCAAGTAGGGCCAGGGATGCAGGACCCCATCGATGCGGTGGCGATCGCGATCGTCGAGGGCGACCCCGCGCCGCCCGAGCCAGAGGAGCTACCGCCGGAGCCCGAAGAGCTCGAGGAGCCCGAGCCGGTGAAACCACCGCCCAAGCCCAAGACCTTCAAGGCCCCGAAGGAGGCGCCGAATGCCCCCGAGGAGCCTCCGGCCGCCGCACCAGAAACCCCGGTCGCGTTCGACAACATCGTCTTGACCAACGAGAGCGATGAACCCTCGTCGTGGGCCATGGACCCCGGCTCCGGAGAGAGCAGTGACAAACCGATCGGTCGACCGGACGCCGTGGTCACGGGGAGGAGCCGTGATGGCATCGTGGGCGGTATCATCGGGGGCACCGGCCTCGGGGTCGTCGTCGACGTAGGCGATCTCTCGAAGCAACCGATTCCGCCATCTTTGAAGCGAAAGCTAGAAAAACTCTACCCGAAGAAGGCCCGTCAAGAAGGTATCGAAGGCGAAGCCGTTATCCGCCTCCACATCGCCGCCGACGGCCTCCCAGCCAAGATTCGAGTCATCTCCGAAGACCCCCTCGGCTACGAACTCGGCCGCGCCTGCATGAAAACCCTCCAAGGCGAGCAATGGCAGCCCCCCATCGATAAAAACGGCAAGCCAGTCACCACCCGGGTCACCTACCGCTGCGGCTTCGAAATCCGCTACTAGGCGATAGTGGCGGGGCGGTGGGGCGCGGCAAACCAATGCCGAAGCGGTCCTGCGGAGTACGCGCGATTCTCACGTTTTTTGACCCTCCGGCGCCCCTACCGGTACCTGTGGGCCATGCGGTGGATGCTCTTCGGGCTGCCTGTGCTGGTGTTGGGATGCTGGGGCCAAGGGGAAGAACCGCCCGGGCAGGCGATCGGCATGTTCAGCGCCGTCGGGTTCATGGTGGAGCAGAGCTGCGGCGCGGCGATTCCCGCTCCCGACCCGCTCGACCTCGACTTCGAGCTCCGAAGCGAGTTCAACGGGCGCGCCTATTGGCGACGGCTCGGAGGTTCGATGTTCGCCGGGGTCGAGAAGGAGGGCGAGTACATCTTCCAGGTGAGTCAGAGCTACATGGTGGTCGAGCCGGATCGCTTCCGCGGCTACGTCGGCTGCTCGGTCACGCAGCGGGATGTGTTCAAGTTCGTCGTTGAGGAACTCGAGCTCGGAACCGAGGCGGACGGTGGCGTCGAGGACGGCGGAGTCGAAGACGGTGGCGTCGAAGATGCGGGCACCGAGGATGCGGGCGTCGAAGACGCGGGCACCGACGAGGAAGCCGATGCCGGCATCGAGCCGACTCTGTTTACCCTCACCGGCTCTCAGACCACAGAGATCGAGCCTCTGGCAGGATCAGACTGTACCCCCGCGGTGGCGGCCCTCGGCGGCCCGTTCCTATCGCTGCCCTGCCGCGTAGAGTACGTGCTCACCGGAGAGGGCGTCTCCATCGTCACGGAGTGAGCGCTCGCGCTGAGCACTGTCGCTGACACGGTCACCGGCCGCGCTACTCCTCGTCGCGCGCCTCCGGCGGGAACTCCGAGGGAATCAGTGCACCCTTGGGGACCGGTGGCGGAGCGCTTTCCTCACCGAAGGGCCCGGGTAGGCGCTCGGCGCGAATGATCAGCTTGGGTGAATGAACGCCGAAGAAGATCCCGTGGGTCGCCTGACGGCCGCTGATCTCATCGACGCGGAAACCGTTCCGCTCGAGCAGCGCCTGCAGCTCGTGGAGCGCGTAGAGTCGAATCGAATAGTGCCGGTCGTTTTGCTGTCCGCTGTGACTCGCGACTCGGCGCTTCACGCGGAGGCGTGAGGTCCGGTAGTCGAAGTCCGTCTCTTCCATGCAAACAGCCCCGTCGACCTCGAACCAAACCTGGTTCGGTTGCGAGCCGATGATGAAGTCACGGTTGATGACCTCGAGCAAGAGCGTTCCGTTCGGCGCGAGCGCCTGGTGGAACTGCCGAACGGCAAGCTCGTTCTCCTCTTCGCTGAAGTAGCCGAAGGTCGTGCCCCAACAGAGCAGCGCATCGAAAGGCTCCTCGAAGGTCACTTCGCGCATGTCGCCGCGAATGAAATCGACCCGCAGGTCCCGGTCGTCCGCTTCATCGTAGGCTCGCGACACCATGGTGGCCGAGATGTCGAGACCCACCGGACGATAGCCGCGGGCAGCTAGCTCCACCGTCTGCACTCCCAACCCGCAACCCACGTCGAGCACGCGCGACCCTGGGGCGATACCAAACGCACGCTCGATGAAATCACATTCCGCTGCAACCTCCTTGGGCGTCGCCGTTCGCACGGTACGGAGGTAGGCCTTCCCAAAGAAGCGCTCGTACCAGGGCCCATCCTCGTCGTTCTCGACCTCGGGAGGGCCCGAATCGGCTGACTCCGCGGGAGGGGGTGGCGGCTTCGGGACGGGAATCATCATCTCCGCTGCCTGATCGGGAGGCGGCGCGATGTCGCTTCGCGAGAGCACGTCCGCGTCGTCAAGGAAGAGCTCTTCGGGAGGCTCACTGTACCGGGCGGTGCCGGGCGGTTTACTCGATAGCCGGGTAGGCGGCGGGTCGGTCGAAAGCCGGATCTGCGGTGGATCACTGAAGTGGACGTCGATCGAAGGCTCCGAAATATCGGCAGCGTCGATGTCGGGTTCGTCGCCACCGAGGGGGTCCGGCGCGGTCATGAACGAGGGCTCCGTGGGGTCACGGTCTTCGGCGACGCCGTCCGAATCGACCGCCGGCATCACGCCACTCGGCGGCTCGAGCTCCACCACGTTCGATACCGAGCGCGCCGCGGCGTCGTCGTCGTCGTCGAGGGACTCCGCCGAATCGTCGAGCATGCTTGCACGCTGGATGTCGGTGATCGGAACGCGAAGTGCGCGCCGACGCCGCGGAGCCGACTCACCGCTCATCGATGCTCCCCTTGGCCATCACCTCACCCATCCGAATGGACGCGCCAGCTTGCGCGACGACCTCCAGCTTGCACCCAGGGGGCGTCATCACGATCGCCGTCGAGCCCATGTGGAACACGCCAAGCTCCTCGCCGCGGTCCCTGGGAATCGGCGAATCGGCGTAGCTCCGCAGCCCAGGGGTGTCCCCCCGGTTTGTCTGCACATCATCAAAGCTCAACCCAATGCGTCCCACACCGATCGCCCCCACCATGATCGTCGTCACAATTCCGTGAACCACGCCTTCTTGCACAATAGCAAGACGTTCGTTCCTTGCGAAAAGCTGGGGGATAAAGTCGGTCCCAATCCGGTTCACAGGAAACAAAGTGCCCGGAATGTACCGCATGCACTGCACGCTTCCGCAGGTCGGCGCGTGTACGCGATGGTAATCACGCGGCGAGAGATAGACGATGAAATAGTGGCCGCCTTCGTACGAGGCGGCTGCCTCCGGGTCTCCGAGCAGCGCGGTGGCCGTGTACGTTTGGCCTTTGACGAGGAGCTCGCCCTCGGCCGTGATCTCACCGAGGTCCTCGATTCGGCCGTCCGCCGGCGATACGAGGGCCTGGGGATCGGGATCCACCACCCTGGCTCCTGGGAGGAGCTTTCGAGTGAAGAAGTCATCAAAGGTGCGGAACCCGCCCGGCGGCATAGCCGCCTCGCTCAGGTCCACGTCGTAGGCTCTCACGAAGGCCGCAACCGCGGCGTCGACCACCCGCTGGGGGGCCCGCGACGCCGTAAGCCTGCCGAGCGCCCTGCTCAACCGCTTCCGCGGCAGAACACGAACCGTCTGCGCGGCTAGTCGTGAAGCACTCTTCCCCATGAACCGGTGCTGCTGCAAAGGGTATCCGACCCGGCAAGCACGCGTCAATTCTAAGCGGAATATAGGGCAAACCTGCCCGCACGGTCACAGGGCGCAGGGCGCAAGAACGCCCCGCCGGCCCGCCGCCGGCGAGGCGCCTATAGAAACAAGACGAGCTGCTAGACCGCTGCTTCGCCGCGTTCGCCCGTACGAATACGGACCGACTCTTCGATGGGCGAGACAAAGATCTTGCCGTCACCGATGCGGCCGGTCTTGGCTGCATTCTCGACCGCTTCAATCACCGAAACGACCAGGGAGTCGGGGACGACGATCTCGACCTTCACCTTGGGGACGAAATCGACCACATACGCGGACCCTCGATACACCTCTCGCTTGCCGCCCGTTCGGCCAAACCCTTTGACCTCCGTCACAGTCATGCCTTTGATGCCAACTTCGTTGAGAGCATCCTTCACCTCATCGAGCTTGAAAGGCTTGATAATGGCTTCCACCTTCTTCATGGGACCTCCGAAACTTCAAGCAGCCCAACGAGAACCGCCAATGCCAGACGGTGTACCCCTCGATTATTTCCGAATTGTTTCGCCGCCGTAAATACGAGGGTGGCAGCTGAAAAGGCGCTTCGAATCCGCCGCGGGGATCGACAGCTAGAATTGCCCTCGGCGCTTGGCTACGCTCCGGCGCCGATGCCTTCCCTGCTCAACACGGTGCGTGACCTGGAGCGTCTTCGGCAGATTGCCGGCGTCCTCGCGGGGCATGGTTTCGGGGAGGTCGTCGACCGAACGGGGCTCGGCACCCTAATTCCGGGGCGCAAGCGAGGCGACGGGGCTCGGATGCCGGCCGGTATTCGGCTTCGGAAGGTGCTGGAGGACTTGGGGCCCTCGTTCGTGAAACTCGGGCAGATCATGTCGACGCGTCCGGACCTGATCCCGGAAGACATCCTCGTCGAGCTGAAAAAGCTCCAGGACAACGTGCCGCCAGAGTCCTTCCCGGCCATTCAGGAACAAGTCGAGCGGGAGCTCGGCTGCGCCCTTTTGGACGTCTACGAGTCATTCGAGGAGACCCCGCTTGCCTCGGCCTCCATCGCCCAGGTCCACCGGGCCCGGCTGCGGAACGGCGACGATGCCGCCGACGTGGTCGTGAAAGTGCAGCGCCCGAAGGTGCAAGCCCTGATGGCCCGCGATGTCGACCTCCTCTACTGGCTCGCACACGCCATCGTTCGCTCGATGCCAGAGTCCCATCTGTATCGGCCGGTTAGCCTGGTCGAGGAGTTTGACCGGTCGGTTTCGGCGGAGCTCGACTTCTCCCTCGAGGGCGACAACCACGAACGATTCACCGCCAACTTCGAAGACAACCCGCACGCCAAGTTCCCCAAGGTTTACCGAGGGGCAAGCGCAAAGCGAGTTCTGACTCTGGAGTATCTCGAAGGGCGCAAGGTCTATGCCGCGCAGCGCGCCGGTGTCAGCGGCGAACTCATGGCGAAGCGTTCGGTCGAGATCATCATTCAGCAGATCTTCGAGGATGGTTTTTTTCACGCCGACCCGCACCCCGGGAACATCATCATCATGGGGACGGATGATGACCCGGTGATCGGCATGATCGACGTGGGCATGGTCGGTCGACTGACGCCGAAGATGCGAGACCGAACCATCGATTTGATGCTGGCGGCGGTACAAGAAGACTACGGCGGAATCGCCGATGCACTGTACGCGCTAGGCCGACCCACGCACAAAGTGAGTCGCGATGCCTACAACGCCGAGGTCGCGAACATGGCGCAGCGCTACCTGGGCAAACGACTCAAAGACATCGAAATCGGTCCGCTGGTCCGCGACCTCGTGATGAGCTCACGAAGGTTTGGCGTGGAGATCCCAACCGAGTTTCTGATGCTCGCCAAGAGCCTGATGACGGTTCAGGGCGTGGGCAAAGAAATCTACCCCGAACTGGACCTCATCGAGGAGGTGCGGCCCTACTTCATGGAGCTGTTTCAACAGCGGTATTCACCCGAGCGTATGACCCAAGACGCGCTCCGGGGGCTGCGTCGTCTGGGCGGTGCGGCCTCGGAGATGCCTTTGCAGGTCGAAGAGATCCTCGATGACCTGCGCAACGGTGCGTTTAGCGTCCGAACGCAACAGATGCAGCTCGAGTCGGCCGCGGATCGATTGGGCCGGCGAGCGTTTAGCGGGCTCGTGGTCGGGTCCCTCATCATCGCGGGCGCGATCTTGCTTTCGCAGGAGAGCTATTGGCTCGGTGGTTTGGCTGCGGGCGCCGGAGCGTTCTACGCGCTTCTGCACGCCGCGCGAGTGTGGCTCCTCAAAAAGCCCGAAGTCTGACTCAGCCGCGGATCGCGCGACCGATGATCAGGCCGAGCGCACCGGCGATCAAACAGACTGCGACCGTGCCACCCATGTACAGGGCCGCGCGTCCCCACGCATCGTTTTGCATGAGGCCGATGCTCTCGAGGTTGAACGCCGAGTACGTCGTGAAGCCGCCCATCACACCGGTGCCCAACAGCAGTCGCAAGTCGGCGCCAAACCACGAGCGGTCCTCGGCGAGCACGAATACCAAGCCCAGTCCGAGCGACCCGAGCGCGTTGGCGGCGAACGTGGCCCATGGAAACCCCTGGGCTGCCGTCAACGGACCGAGCGTCAACGACACCCAATACCGCAAGCACGAACCTGCTGCTCCTCCTATGGCGACCCAAACAAAACTCACGCTCGCGTTGTAGACGACAAGTTTAGACAGACGCAAGAGGCGAGCATGCTAGAGTCGGCGCCGTGATCAGCGAGGACTTCGCCTTCTTCGGTTTCGACGAAACGTCATGGGACCGGCTGGTCTCGTTGTTCCTCGGCGAGAAGGACGAAGGGACATCCCGCGGCGTTCTAGTGGTCGTCGTCGATGCCGAGAGGCAGCCTGTGGCCTGCTTTCACACCGCCGCCGGCTCGCTCGACCCTGGGATGCTTCCTTCACAGGGAGGCCTCGAGGCGGTTTGCGCCGCTAACGACGCTGGCGCGTGTATCGTGATGCGTGAGCGCGCGATGGCCGACCTCGAGAGTTACCTCGCGGAGCCGCTCGACCCGAACCAAGACTTCGCCACCCGGGTGATGCGCTTTGCCCATGTGTTGCGCGAGCTCGGCAACGGCAACTGGCTTCGGGTCTGGCCCAACCCCCTGCCGGACCTGCTGCTTGCGGCGGCCCCCGCTGCCAAGCCGGCGATCGACGTTCTTTTGCCGGACCAACGCAACGTCGTGCTCGGCGTCTTCGAGGAGGGTGAACTCTGGACGGGCGCCGTCCTTCGACGGAACGGAGGCACCCTGGACGTGTTTGCGGGGCCTGTGGCGATGTCCGAGTGGGCTGGCCCACTTGGGGGGGCGTGGCACCGCGACCATCGGGTGCTGACCCACGCCGTCGAACGAGAGCTCGGTCCCATCCATATCGGCCTCTTCATGGAGCGCTCGACCGCGCGATCGCTGCTTCGCGGCAGGCAGGCGGGCGAGTGGGCGACGGCCTTCGCCACTCGCGAGCTCCTGGTCCACCCCGTGCCCCCGTACGCGGCGGCTGGGCTGGGCATCGACGTCTTGAGCGGGGCCGCCCAGTACGCGCTCCAGGCGCTCGACGGGATGGACGCGGAAGAGCTCGTCACCATCGCTCAGGGGTTCTGGCGTGGTCTCACCGACGGCAAGGGCCTCGAAGGCCTGCTGGGGTTCTCACCGACGCGAGCGATCTCAGGCGCCTTGGACAAGGCATTGAGCGACCGTCCACCACCCGCCGAGAGTGTGGATCCCATGGGCGGGCCCCCGCCAGATGAGCCTCCGTTCCCCACGAATCGCTCCCCTTCCGACCGGTTCAACTGAGCACTGCTGTACATATCGTCGGTTCTTTGACAAAATTGGCGACAATATGTACCTTTGTCCCACCTGCTCAACAATGCAGGGGACATTTGTGCAGGATTTAGACACATCAGCAAGGGCGGTGAGACATGCGAGCGGGGGAGACCATGCATAAGCTAACGGCACGGCAAAAAGCTGTGCTCGAATATATTGGGGAGTCGGTACAGGCGCGCGGGTACCCACCCACTCTTCGTGAAATCGGCAATCATCTCGGCATCCGCAGCACCAACGGGGTCAACGACCACCTGCGCGCGCTCGAGCGCAAGGGCTACCTCACCCGCGAGGATATGAAGTCGCGCACCCTGCGCCTGATGAAGACGCCTGATGGCAAGCCCAGCAGCCGGCCACCCGCCGCCAATGACAACCTCATCGAGATTCCCATTGTCGGACGCGTCGCGGCCGGCGCCCTCAGCGAGGCCATCGAGCACCCCGAAGACACCGTGCATATCGACCGCATGCTCATCGGCGGTCAGCGCGACGTCTTCGGTCTTCGCGTGGCCGGCGAATCCATGATCGAAGCGGGCATTTTCGACGGCGACTTCGTGTTCGTCCGCAAGCAGCTCACCGCGAACCGTGGCGAGGTCATCATCGCGCTGGTCGGCGACGAAGCCACCTGCAAGTACTACTTCCCCGAGCGCGAGCACATCCGGCTCCAGCCCGCCAACAAGGACATGGCGCCCATCCTGATCCCGAAGAACGATTGGCGCACCACCCAGGTCCTCGGCGTCGTAGTAGGCGTCTACCGCCGCCTCAATTGACCCTTTGAAAAAGGGGACTGTCCCCTTTTTCGTGTGACGGCCCTCCGGAGAGATCTTCGGGGGGTTTTGTCTTGTATGGTGGCAGGATGAGCAAGCGGGTGTTGATGGGGCCTGGGCCATCGGATGTTCCGGCAGCGGTTCTAGGCGCGTTGGCGGAGCCTACGATCGGGCATCTCGATCCGCTGTTTCTCCGCACGCTCGACGAGACGCAGGCGATGTTGCGAACGGTGTTCGGCACCGAGAACGCCGTGACGCTTCCGGTATCGGCGACCGGGTCCGCGGGCATGGAGACCTGCTTCGTGAACTTGCTCGAGCCTGGTGACCACGCCTTGATCTGTCAGCACGGCGTCTTCGGGGGACGCATGGCAGAGGTCGCTCGACGCTGCGGTGCGGAGGTCACGATGGTGACCGCTCCCTGGGGCCAGGCCATCGATCCTGAGGACTTGATCCTGGCCGCGAAGGAGCGACCGTTCAAGGTCCTCGCTGTCGTACACGCGGAGACGTCGACCGGTGTGCTGCAGGATCTCAGCCCCTTCCGCGCCATCGCGGACTCCTGTGGTGCGCTGCTTCTCGTCGACGCGGTGACATCGCTCGGTGGGGTGGCCGTAGACGTCGACCGTATGGGAATCGACGCGGTCTACTCCGGCACTCAAAAATGCCTGTCGTGCCCACCGGGGCTCTCACCGATCTCGTTTTCCGACCGCGCGTGGGAAGTGTTGTCCAATCGAAAGACGCCAGTCCAAAGCTGGTACTTCGACTTGAATCTCATCGGCCGCTACTTTGGCGGCGAGCGCGTCTATCACCATACGGCGCCGGTCAACATGATCTTCGCGTTGCATGAAGCGCTCCGGCTCGTGCTCGAAGAGGGGCTCGACGCACGCTACGAGCGGCATCGCGCACAGGCCGAGGCCCTTCAGCGAGGCCTCGAAGCGCTCGACCTCGAGCTAGTCGTCGACGAATCGGTGCGCCTCCCTCCCCTCACCCTCGTACGCATCCCCGAAGGCGTCGACGACCTCGCCGTACGCGCGCAGTTGCTTGCCGAGCACGGCCTCGAGATCGGCGGCGGCCTCGGCGACTTCAAAGGAAAAGCATGGCGCATTGGCTTGATGGGTGCGTCAGCCACGCCTCAGCATGTGGAGCTTTGCCTGCAAGCGCTGCGCGCGGCGCTCGGGTAGACGCGGCACGGCGGCGCCATGGATGGAGGGCTCGCTAGTCTTCGCTCACGCCGAAGCGAATGAAGCGTTCGATAGAGCTAGAGTCAAAACGAGACGGGGCGGGTTCACGCATGGTCGGGGATGGACGGCGGCATGGCATCCTGCCCGGGGCTCGTCAACATTCTCAAGCTGACTCCTGGAGGCGACACTGTGTTATCTTCTTCTGTTCATGCTTCCCCGCGCTCCCGAACGTTTTGGCGACTACGAACTGGTCGAGCGACTGGGTGTCGGCGGCATGGCGGAGACCTTCCTGGCAGTCCGACGCGGGCCGCGCGATTTTGAGCAGCGTGTGTGCCTCAAGCGTATCCTTCCGATGTTCGTCAACGACTCGGACTTCGTGGCGATGTTTGTTCGTGAAGCTCGGCTCTCTGCGCTCTTGCATCATGGGCACATCGCGCGCGTGCTCGACTTCGGAATGGTTGCAGGCACTCACTACCTGACCCTCGAGCTGGTCGAGGGCACGGACCTGCGCGCCGCGTTACGTCACTTGCGTTTGAAAGGCGAGACGCTCGATCCGGGTCTGACGTTGCACCTCGCGTACGCCCTCGCTTCGGCTCTCGACTTCGCACACACCGCCGACGACCAGGGCCACGCCGCCGGCATCATTCATCGCGACGTGTCGCCCTCCAACGTGCTCCTGAGCAACGCCGGGGAAGTGAAGCTCGCGGACTTTGGCATCGCCAAAGCCACCAATCACCCGGGCAGCATCCAGAGCGGCGCTCTCAAGGGAAAGATTCCGTACATGGCGCCGGAGTACGCATTGGGCCGGCAGTGCAGCGCGCGCTCGGATCTCTTCTCGTTGGGGGTGTTGCTCTACGAGTGTCTAGCGGGGTTCCGCCCATTCGACGGCGGCAGCGACATCCAAACCCTCGACCGCGCCCGCAACGGACGTCACGAGCTTCTCCCCGACGTGGCGCTCGGGGCTCCACGACCTTTCACGGACGCCATCGAATCTCTACTGTCAGCAAACGCCGATGACCGCCCACCCCACGCGGCCGCCTTCATGACGATGCTCGCGGAAGTCGCGCCACCCCCTCTCGGGCAGCGCGACCTTGGCGCTCTCGTCCGGTCGGTCCACAAGCACGACGCCATCCCGAGCTCACCCGGCCTGGCGTCGACTCGTCCTGTCCCTACTCTGCGTCCTCGGAAACGCCTTCCATCTCGGAGGTAGCGTTGCCGTAGGTGTTCTTCTCTTGGTCTTCGAGGAGGCTCAGGCTGATGGCCATGGCCTTGCGCACCCGCTGAAGGATCGCCTCGTCGGTCGCGATCTTTTCGACCGCCATCGAGTGCTTGCTTTCGAGCTGAGACTTCACGGCCTCGAGCGAGCCGACCCGCGATTCGAGGTCCCGCTTGTTGCCTTCGAGCAGCCCGACCTTGGTTTGGCTCGCGTCGAGCTCCTGCTGTAGCCCGTCTCGCGCTTCCTTGGTCTCGCCGAGCTCGACTTGGAGCCGGTCACGCGTCTCTTGCGTCTCCCCGAGCTGAGTGCTCGTGGTCGCCAACGCTGCCTCGCTCTCGGTGAGCTTGGTTTCGAGTTCGATCGCTCGTTCCTCGTTCAGAGCCTCGCGCTCACGCGCACCCGACAGCTCAGACTCGGTGTCGGCCAACTTGCGCCCCAAAGTCGCAAGTTGCTTCGAGTGCTCTTGCTCCTGCGTCTCGATCTTGAGCTGTTTTTCGGCCTGAAGCGCAGCTTCGCGCTCTGCCATCGTTCGCTTCCACTCGGCCTCGGCCTCCGCCATGTTCGTCGAAGCCGCCGTATCGAGGTCTTCGCGGAGCGTCGCGAGAGACGCCTGCTTGGTCGCGTCGGCTTCCGCAGCAGCCTGCGCCAGGGCAGCAGCTTGCGCGTCTGCAAGCTCGGACCGAAGGGAGGCCAGCGCCGTGTCTTTCTCACTTGCCGCCGCATGGAGCGCAGCCGCATTGTCTTCCCGAGCCTGGGCCAGGGCTGCCGCCGATTCTGCCTTGAGCAGATCCGTGGCCTCTTCCTGGGCTACGCGGAGCCTCGCCATCTCGGCGTCGCCCGCGCTCCTGAGCGCTTCGACATCCGCCACGCGCCCTTCGCGCTCTTGCGAAAGCTCGCCTTCGAGAGATTCGGCTTTCGCCTTCTCACGCTCGAAGCGGCCCTTCACATCCTCGTAACGCTTGTTGGAGTTCTCTTTGTCCTCGCTCAGGCTCGCAATCGACTCCTGCGCTTTGGAAAGCGAATGCTCTAGGCCCGCGGTCTTCTCGTCGAAGTCGGCACGCGCGCGCTCGAGAACAATCGACTGATTGTTGAGCTCGAGGATCTCTTTGTCGCGTCCTGTCACTTGGTCGCGAAGATCGAGGATCTCTTTGTCCTTCGTGTTGAGCGCTTCACGAAGATCGAGGAACTGCCGGCTCGATACTCCGCCGGACGACCCGGCGAGCTTCGCCTTGAGTCCGGAGATCTCAGAGCGCAGACGCGCAACCTGAACCTCGCTCATGCCGGGTCCTTCCGGGGCAGGCGGCGCGGACTCGGGCCGCATCGACCCAGGTGGCGCCGACGGTGGCGCGGACGCGGCAGACACCTCGTCGGGCGGCACGTCGGAGACCATGATCACGTCGTCGAGCTCCACATCCTCGTACTCCGCGGTTCCGGCGACAGCTGCCTCTACGGCGTCGGCGACCTCGGGCTCCTCGGAAGACTCTTTGGCCTCGCCGTCCATCATGAGCGCGTCGAAGGCGCTCTCCGCAAACTCATCGATCTCATCGTCGATCTCGGGCGGACCCCCGACCTTGGTTGGCAAATCGCTCGACATGTTCTCATCCGACATTTGGACTCCCCTTCGAATTCCCAAAGCCAGGTTACCAGCCTTCTCGCCCTATCAACGAAACTGCGTCCTACCCGGTCCCCCAAGCGCATGCAAAGTTACGCCAGCGTCAAAAAAAAGAATAGAGGTCCGAGGCTCACCATGTCAACGTCGGAGCGGCCGCAAAACTCAGAAGCGGTCGAGCTTTCAGTACGCGACGCGTGCGTTCGCCGCGAGCTGGAACAGCACAGGGCGATCAAGGTCCCCGAAAAATGCATAGTTCACGCCGCCCTGCCGGCGGATCGTCACCACGTCGCCGCCTACATCATAATAGTAGACCTCACGGCCACCGACATGTGTGCGTTGGGCGTTCCGTACGATCTCCGGAGACTGAAACACCAGTAGCGTCACGCGTCGTCCGCCGTGGTTGTAGTAGAGCGCTGCGGCCGGCCTAGTGCCTACCTTGATGTAACGGGCGCCGATGAACTTCATGGTCGGCTCTTCGAACTTCGCGGGCTTCACCGGGAACGGGGTCTTGCCCTGGAAGTAGCGGACGACCTCCTGCGGCGCCGAGGCCTCCACATCGGAGGGGAGCGCCTGCGAATGCAGGTTCATCACGTCTTGGAGCATGCCCGCGCTCTTGTAGTCAGCGCTCGGCGGCATACCCACGACGCCACCGATGATGAGGATGCCCGCTGCGGCTGCCGCAATCGGCCAAGTTTGGCGCCAGCGCATCGGTCGCACCTCGATCAGCGAAGTGTGCTCCGCGCTCGCCTCGTCGATCTCGTCCAAGCGATGCAGTGTGCGGCCCCAGAGATGCGCCGGCGCATGAACTCCGCCGAGCGAATCGCGCGTTTGCTGACGCAACGAGCTTTCGAATACGAGATGCTCCTGACAGCCCGGGCATGTTTCCAAGTGGCGTTCGAACTCGATCTGTGTCGCCGGGTCGAGCTCCTCGTCGACGAACGCGCCGAGATGACGTCGTACGAGCTTGCAACTCATGACTTCCCCGCCTTGCGCGCGCGAAATGCTTCGAGCGGAATCGGATCCTCGACGGGATCGTCGTCATCTTCGATGATGCCGAGCTGCACGGCGTGTGTTTGCAACGACACCTGCAGCTGCTTCCGAGCGCGATGCAGGCGGGACATGACCGTACCGATGGGACATCCAACGACTTCGGCGATCTCCTTGTACGAAAGCTCTTCGACGTCCGCGAGGAGCACCATCGCGCGGGCTTCTTCGGACAGCTCCTCGAACGCGCGGCTGATCTCATGCGCAATCAAACGGCGCTGCGCATCTCCGACCGGGTCGGTGAGGCCACGCATGCTCGCGCGGCTCATCACGCCCTCCCCGACGGGAACCGCCATCGGGCCATCGAAGACCTGTCGCTCGCGGGTCGCGCGCCGATACCGGTTGACGAACGTGTTCATCTGGATTCTCAGCAGCCAAGCCTTGAAGTTCGTGCCCGCCTCGAAGCGGTCGTAGAAGCGATAGGCTCGCACCAGCGTGTCCTGCACGAGGTCCTCCGCGTCGACAGGAGAGCGCGTCAGCCGCAGAGCCATCGCATAGAGCGTGTCCAATTGGGGTCGCACCTCGACCTCGAAAAGCTGCCGCTGAGCGGCGATTTTCTTGGATTTGCTAGGCATGCCTGCTCTTAGAACCCCCGAAATCGGGGATTATTCCAAGTTGTCAGGCGAGTCGTCTTTTCTAGAGCCCTGCCGTACTTTGGCCTCCAGCTCCTCGATCCGGGCCTGAAGCCGCAGTACTTCGCCCTGGAGCTGCTTCACGTGGGCCGTCGCGCTCTCGAGAACCGAGCGAACGCGGTCGTCGGCTGCGCTGTACACCTCGGCGCCGAGCTCTTCGGCGCGCCCCACGAGCTTGCCGACCGGCCCCTCTTTGAGCGAGGAAAGCAGCTTCTGGCGTCCTTCAAGAATGAAGCCACGAAGGCTTTGCACCGACCAAGCCGTGGCGTTTCCGCTCTTTTGCTCTTCGTAGATGATCTGGGCGAGCGTGACCTTGGTGAGGTCCGCCTTCGAGCCATTGTCGATCACCTTGACCTCATCCCCGTTGCGAACGAGCTCGGCAATGCGGTCGAGAGTGACGTACTTGCTGTCCCGCGTGTCGTAGAGCTTACGATTCGCGTACCGCTTGATGACTCGGGTTTGTTCCGCCTCGACCATGGTTGAATCAGGCTAGCCCGGCGACGCAGTGCGTCAAGCTGGCGCTTTCGGACCCCCTCACTACGCTGGTCAGAGGGGCGCGACGACCGTGGAGGATGCGACATCGTTTGAGGAGTTTTTGCGGCGGCTCGCGCGGCTGGATGAGATCGACATGCGCGTCGGCCTGATCTGCGAACGTGCCGAAGACATGCCCGACGAGAAGGTGGCGCAACTGTTCGACGAAGCGCACCGGGGCGCGGCACTGGGCGGGCCCGATGCGCAGTCCGTGTTTCTCGCAATCGGCTGGGCGCTGTTCGACCCTCGGCTACACCCAAGGCGAGCTGCACTTGGCGCCGCCGCAAGACAAGCGGAGTTTCACCAGGTCGCAGACTTCGTCGCGCCACCAATCGAAGAAGGCACTCCTGTCGAAGACAAACGTCGCGTGCCCGACTTCGGACGCGGACGCCCACTCACGCTCGGCGAGCGGAAGTCACTTGCGCGCACACACGACCGCTCCTTGATTCAACGCGTCGTACGCGACCCTCACCCTGACGTCGTTCGGATTCTCCTCGACAACCCGTCGCTCACCGAAGAAGACGTTGTCCGCATTTGTGCCACGCGCCCGAATCACCCGACGGTGTTGCAAACGGTTTACCATCATCGTCGATGGGTGGTGCGCTACCGGCCGCGGAACACCATCGTTCGCAACCCAGCTACGCCGCTGGACATCGCACTGCTCCTCGCACCTCTGCTCCGCAAACCCGAACTCAGGGAGGCGGCGACGTCGTCAGAACTCGCCCCAGCACTTCGGCTGAGTTGCAAGACGCTTGTCGAAGCCCGGACGTCTCGGACGGTTCGGTCGGAGCCAGCAGCCCAAACCGACTGACCGTTACTTGGTCTCGACCTTGTCCACGACTTCAGCGTCTTCCACACGGGAAGCGGCCTGCTGCGGGACCTGCTTGTTGGCTGGAGTCACGTCTGGCGTCACATCGATGTCGTCGTCGGTGTTGAGGCCCCGCTTCAAGTTGCGGATGGCCTTCCCGAGCCCTTCGCCGATCTGAGGCAGCCGTCCGGCGCCGAAAATCAGCATCACGATCAGAAAAACAATGACTAGCTCGCCGAATCCAAGATTGGGCACGGTATCCCCTCCGTCTCGTTCCACGGTACGCCGCTCTGAACGGGTCCGCAAGTCTAGGGGTATGGTATGGGGAGCCGAGATGGAGCGCTACCAAGAGCTGGACCCCGCCGGTGTTCGCGGCCTCGTGTTCGATATCGACGATACGGTGACCCGGAACGGCGTCCTCGAGCCCGACGCGTACTCCGCTATGCACCTGCTGGTCGATGCTGGGTTCGACCTGATCGCCGTGACAGGGAGGCCACTCGGATGGACCGATGTGATCGCTCGCTTGTGGCCGGTCCGAATCGCGGTCGGAGAGAACGGTGCCGGCTGGACTTGGGTCGACGACGCCGGAACGCACGAAGGCTATTTTTGCTCCGAAGCCGAGCGCGCCGAGCAAGCGACCCTGCTCGACGCGATCCGTCGAGAGGCCGCCGCGGCGATGCCCCAAGTGCGGACCACTCGCGACGATCGCCACCGTCGCTGCGACCTCGCGTTCGACATCGGCGAATCGGCGTCACTGCCCCGAGCGGAGATCGACGCCTTAGTCGCGCTCATCGAGAGGATGGGCGCGCGGAGCTCCGTCTCTACCGTACACGCACACGCCGCGCCGGGTCGGTGGGACAAAGCCAACGGAGTGGCTCGCGCAATTGATCAAGTGCTCGGCTTCGACCTGAGTACGGAACTCGAGCGATGGGTCTTCGTCGGCGATAGCGGGAACGACGCTGCCGCCTTCGAGTACTTCCCGAAGAGCGTCGGGGTTGCAAACGTTCGGGAACAAATGGGCCGACTTCCCGTTCCGCCTCGATACGTCACCGACGGCGACCGAGGCCACGGGTTTGCTGAGCTTGCGGCACACCTGGCGGGGGCGCGTGGCTAAGCGCAAGCGTCCGCGCAGCGTGACCGGCTCCGAGGCACACTACGAGGACGGTCGGTACTACGATCAGGCGTACCGACGACGACGGCACGACGTTCGGTTCTACACAGGGCTTGCCACCGAATCCGGCGGCCCCGTGCTCGAGCTAGGCGTGGGAACCGCCCGCGTCGCCCTGGCGATCGCCAAAGCAGGCATCGACGTGGTGGGTGTCGAACCGATGTCCCCCATGCTCGAACAAGCGCACCAACGGCTCGATCGGCTGCCACGGGCGGCGCGTGAGCGCGTGGAGCTTCGTCGGGGCGACCTCGAGCGACTTCGCCTTCGCCGAAAGTTCCCGCTGGTGATCGCCCCCTTCAACGTATGGATGCACCTGTACACGCGGGAGGAAATCGAGCGCGGGTTCGCGACGGTCCACCATCATCTCGAGGCCGGAGGCCGCTTCGCCTTCGACGTGTTGCTTCCCGATCCGGTCAGCATGGCTCGCGATCCGTCGAAGCGATACCGGGGCGGTGAGGTGCCCCATCCCCGGGATGGCGTCCGGTATCGCTATAGCGAGTACTTCAGCTACGACCCGCTCGCGCAGATCGAAACCGTCGTCATGGACTTCGAGCATCCAGAGACCAAGGAACAATCGTTCTGCACGCCGCTCACACAGCGGCAGTTCTTCCCCGCTGAGCTCGAGGCGTTGCTCCACTACAACGGGTTCGACCTGGAATCACTGACAGGTGACTTCGACGGCGATCCGATCACCGCAGCCTCCGAATCTCAGGTGCTCATCGCCCGCGCGCGCCGCTCTACTCCCTGAGCAGGACGTCGCAGTAGTACTTCACACGCTTGACGATCTTCCCGTGCGCGCGGTTGTGGATGTCCTTCTTCAGGGCGAGCATGACACGACGCTGAAAGGTATAGCTGTTGCGGGCTGGCTTCGGCGCCGGCCCGCCTCCCGCCGCCTCGATCGGCGCCCAGAGCGCGTCCGTCGGCCATTGCCATGCTTCGAGGTCGGCGGCCGCAATGCCGTTGATCATCTGCTCGGCGAGTGTGCGCTTGGCGGGATCGTGAGCGAGTTCGGCAGCCCACTTGTCGACGCTGTCCGCCACGGGGCGGCCCTGCGTATGGACGGTAATGGGGTCGCCCATGCCCTTCTTCATTGGCTCTGCCTTGCCGTACTCAACCGCGTCCGGCTCGTGCTCGAGGCCGAGGAACGCAAAGATCCGCTCGAGCTGAGGCTCGGGTTCGGTCACCAAATCTTCGTAGGCCACGTGCAGCAAAGGGACCGGCCTCTCGCGGAGGAACACCGCCATCGCCGTCACGTACCGCTCGAGGATCGGGTTGAAGCTGTGGGCGGCTTCCCAATCGCCGCTGAAGAAGCTGTTGGCGTACGAGCTGAAGACCGCGAGAGGATGTCGGGTGAGGACCACGTACTTCGCGTCCGGGTAGATCCGTTGCAAGAAGGGCAGCACGAGCGCGTTGGCTGGCGTCTTATCGAGGAAGTAGCTGCTCTCACTCGTCGACAGCATCCGGCCATACAAGGTGTCGGTGTAAGCCCGCAACGCATCGAGGTAGTCCTGCTCTCCGCCCGGCAGTCCCTCGATGAACGTCTTCGCGGCCTCTGCCGCGTTGATGTGGTCGTACGGCGCCTTGTCGACGTTCTCATAGACGCCGAGGTGCGCGATGGGGGTGATCAGGTGCGGCTCCGGATGCGTGAAGATCTCGGAGTGCGCACCCATCATGCGTTGAAGCAGCGTCGACCCCGCGCGGGGCGGCGAGATTACAAAGACAAGTGACATGACGCCCTAGGCAGTCGTTTACCCTTGTCCGGCGAGCTGTCGCAAGACGTACTGCAAGATGCCGCCATGAAGGAGGTATTCCACCTCCTGTGGAGTATCGAGCCGCGCCTTGACGGTGAACGACTTGCCGGTGTCGGTCTGGACCGAGAGCGCCTTGCCTGGGGCAAGCCCCTCGGTGATCCCAGTAATGGCGAAGGTCTCCTCGCCGGTCAGCCCCAGCGCCTCCCGACCCGCGCCAGCCTCGAACTCGAGCGGGAGCACACCCATACCGATCAGATTGGACCGGTGAATGCGCTCGTAACTCTCCGCGATGACCGCCCGGACGCCAAGGAGCAGCGTGCCCTTCGCGGCCCAGTCGCGTGAAGATCCGGTGCCGTACTCCTTGCCCGCGATGACGACGAGGGGAGTCCCGTCAGCCTGATACTTCATCGAGGCGTCATAGATGCTGGCCTGCTCATTGGTGGGCAAGTAGCGCGTGACGCCACCCTCGGTGCCTGGCGCCAAGAGATTGCGAAGCCGGATATTCGCGAACGTGCCGCGCATCATGACCTCGTGGTTGCCGCGGCGGCTACCGTAGCTGTTGAAGTCGCGTGGCGAGACGCCGTGCTCCTCCAGGTACTTTGCGGCGGGGCCGTCGAGCGCGATAGCGCCTGCCGGAGAAATGTGGTCGGTCGTCACCGAATCGCCGAGCAGGCAAAGCACCCGCGCACCTTCGATGTCGGTTGGTGGCGCCGGATCACCGACCTCGACCCCATCGAAAAACGGCGGCAGTCGCACGTACGTCGAGTCAGGATCCCATTGATAGCGGTCCGCCCGCTCAAAGCTGATCTCGCGCCACTGTGGCGGCCCGTCGAGAACCACTGCGTAGCGCTCCACGAACTGCTCCTTCTTCACCGAGCTCCGGAGAGCGTCGGTCACCTCCTGGTGGGAGGGCCAGATGTCCCGAAGGAACACGTCGTTTCCGTCGGTGTCCTGCCCGAGCGGCTCGCTCTGGAAGTCGATGTTCATCGTCCCCGCGAGCGCATACGCCACGACCAGCGGCGGCGACGCGAGGTAGTTGGCACGGGTTAGCGGATTGACTCGGCCTTCGAAGTTACGGTTGCCGCTCAGTGCGGAGGTGACGATGAGGTCGTGGGCCTTGACCGCCTCCGCGATCTCCGGGTCCAGGGGGCCCGAGTTCCCGATGCATGTCGTGCACCCATAGCCGACCAAGTTGAACCGCAGGGTATCGAGATCGTCGGCGAGTCCGGATTCCTTGAGGTACTCGGTCACCACCTGCGACCCAGGCGCGAGGCTCGTCTTCACCCATGGCTTCGTCCGAAGGCCCTTCTCGACGGCCTTCTTCGCGACGAGCCCGGCGGCTAGCATCACCGCCGGGTTCGACGTGTTCGTACAGCTGGTAATCGCGGCGATGACGACAGCGCCGTTTTGAAGGTTGAACGTGTCGTCTCCTCGAGTGACCTCCGCTCCCTTGTCGGCCGACGCCTCGAACCCCTGAAGCACGCCCTCAAAGGAGCGCTTGGAGTCGATCAGCGCAATCCGGTCCTGGGGACGCTTCGGCCCCGCAATCGACGGCACCACATCGCCGAGGTCGAGGCCGAGGGTATCGGTGAACCGCGGCTCGGGCGAGCTCGCGGTGTGGAACAGCCCCTGCTCCTTGAGCACCCGCTCGACCACATCGACGTGCGCTTCGTCCCGGCCGCTAAAGCGAAGGTACGCGAGCGTCTCGTTGTCGACCGGGAAAAACCCCATCGTCGCGCCGTACTCGGGCGCCATGTTTGCGATCGTCGCACGGTCCGGAAGAGCGAGGTTCTCCATCCCCTCTCCGTAGAACTCGACGAACTTTCCAACCACACCCTGCTCGCGAAGCATCTGCGTCACGGTCAGGACCGCATCGGTGGCGGTCGCGCCCTCCGGCAGCTTGCCGGTCAGCTTGAAGCCGACGACCTGAGGCAGGAGCATGCTGATCGGCTGACCGAGCATCGCGGCCTCGGCCTCAATGCCGCCCACGCCCCAACCGAGCACGCCAAGGCCGTTGATCATCGTCGTGTGCGAATCGGTGCCGACTAGGCTGTCCGGATACGCGATGGTTTTCCCATCCGCGTCACGCGTGAAGACCACGCTCGCGAGGTACTCGAGGTTGACCTGGTGGACGATGCCCGTTCCCGGCGGGACCACACGCATGCCCTCGAAGGCGCTCTGCCCCCACTTGAGAAACTGGTAGCGCTCTTGGTTGCGCTCGAACTCGCGCTTCACGTTGTCTTCGAACGAGCGCAAGAGGCCGTACGAATCGACCTGCACGGAATGGTCGATCACAAGGTCGACAGGCTGCAACGGATTGATGCGACTTGGGTCGCCGCCCATCGTCGCAAACTGGTCGCGCATGGCGGCGAGGTCGACGACGGCCGGAACGCCGGTGAAATCTTGAAGCAGCACCCGCGACGGACGAAAGGCGATTTCAGTGCTTGGTGCCGCGGCTGGATCCCAGTTGGCTACGGCCTCGATGTCCTCCCGGGTGACGGTCGTGCCGTCCTCGAACCGCAGCAGATTCTCGAGCAGGACCCGGATGGAATAAGGGAGGGTATCGATGCCCTTGAAGCCGGCGCGGGTCAGAGCATCCAGGCGGTGAATCTCGGCCTGGCGGCCTCCTGCATGAATGGTGACACGGCTCTGAAAGGAGTCCTGTGATGTCATGTGGGACTGCCTACCACGCAAGGTGTGGCGCGCCACCCCGGTCCTCGGCTAAGCTGCAAAACGCCGCGTGACAAGCGCCAACAGAAGCGCTACAGAATGCGGCTCGCGGCGCCGTAGCCAAGTGGTAAGGCAGAGGTTTGCAAAACCTCCATTCGTCAGTTCGATCCTGACCGGCGCCTCCAGAAAAACGCAGGGGAAAGTGATCCCCGCCAACTTCCAAACCCCCTTGCTGGCAACTTTGCTGGCAAGCATTGCCCCCGCTGGCGACTGTTGCTGGCGGCTTGCTGGCGACTTCGCGGAACCACCGAATAGAGGTGATCCGCAACTCTGTGATCCGGTTCCGTTCGAGCGTGCACCGCACCGGTGTTTTGAAGTTCAAATTGTGTGCGCACACGAGGTGCGATCCGGTGATCGGTTTGCGTGCTCGATGCGGTCGACCTGCACACGTTCTCGATGCGGTCGCGTGTGCACCGTGGCGGCTCCTCGTGGCGGCTTACAGCCCGCCCGGGCTCGTGGTCGGATGCGTGTGCGCCCGGTTCCGGCTCCGGGGCTTCTCGTGGGCTCACGCGGTGCGGCGGTGTTCGCTCGCAAGTTCCTCGTGCATGAGGCGCGAGAGTGATCCACCGGCGCGCTGCACCTCCCGCAGCCACTCCATGATTTGGTTCCAACTCGGAAGGCTTTGGGACGCCAAACCGGAGCCCGCCACATGGGCGGGCTGGGACATTCTCTAAATGGACGCAGTGCCCCTGGCCCTCCCCCGCGTCTGCGGGGTGGGTCCAGGCACCGTCGCGGTCACTCTCTTAGTCGCAACCGTCGCTCTCGCAATCATGCGAACAGCAGTCGGCGTCCACGGTACATGCAGCATTTTCTCTCCCGCAGGTGCCGCCATTTCCGGGTCCCTCGGGCCCCTGGTCGTCATCGCAGGTGCCGTTATCGTCGCAGTCGCTGTTGCAGCAGTTGGCGTCCGCGGTGCAGATGGCACCCGGCTGCTTGCAGACAGTAGTACCGCCAGTTCCGCCGCCGCCGCTCGTCTGGTCGTTATCGCAGGTGCCGTTATCGTCGCAGTCGAAGTTGCAGCAGCCCGTATCCTGCGTGCAGCTCTGCCCCGGGTTCGCGCATGCACCGCCCGTGCCGCCCGTGCCGCCCGTGCCGCCCGTGCCGACGCCCGGCTGGTCATCATCGCAGGTGCCGTTGTCATCGCAGTCGAGGTTGCAGCAGCCGGCGTCCGCGGTGCAGACGGCGCCCTACCCCAGACACCCGGTGTCCGGATTGGTGGACTGGTCGTTGTCGCAGCGACCGTTGTCCTCGCAGTCCCGGTTACAGCACTCGGTATTCGCGGTGCAGCTTTGGCCCGCATCCACGCAAAGATTGCCGCCGCTGCTGCCGGTGTTGTCGTCATCGCCGCATCCGGGAACCTGCATGAGGGCGAAGGCAAGAGGCAGGGCGCCGAGAATCAAAGCCAATTTCGTAGTTTTGGAGGTCTTCATAGGACCCCAGCTAACACATAGGCTGGTGTCTGCAAAGCCTCGGGAGCGCCGCAAGGGTAATCTAGGGCAAATCGGCTCAGGCTGGAAAGCCTGCTTGTGTAAGGCCGTCGAGGCCATCTACCTGAAATTTAGGGTTTTCTTCTCGATGCAGGAGTATATGCGGTGAAACCACACGTTGGCTCTGTACACTTTCCGCCCCGCGAACCGAGCGGACAGCCGGGGTAGACGTAGTAGTAGTTCGCCCGCAACACGAGCTGCGGCAGCAAGAACTCTTGGCCTATGAAAAGCGAGGCGGCGCTCGCTTGCGTTGAGGTCGTGACACCCTCGCCGACTTGCGCGCTCGCGCTAAGCGGCCCAGCCACCAGAGCCGACACAAACACCAACCCGAATAAGTACCGCATGACAACCTCCCGGTACGGCTTGAAACCGTGCAAAACGGATGCCGGTTTCGCGAACGAGATTGCTCAGGTTTTCACGCTAGTCCCGCGCAGCTCTTGGGTTTGGGGGGCGAGGGCGCAGCGGGTGCGTGAGCTCATGGGTCAACCGAAACGGTGAAGAGACGTCACACCGAGGTAGCGCTCATCACGAGGTTCAGCATCGCACCCACGTGGTGGGCGCCCTTGGTCTTGTTTGAGTGTGCCTTACTCCTAGCCGCAGTCGCCGGAACTCGGAAGCCCTGAGCACTCGTCGTAGTCCGGGGTGCAGCCGTTGTCGCAGCGGCAGTCAATGCAAGCTGGCGCCGTGGTATCCGCGACACACGGCGCGATGCAGAACGCTGCGCCGCACGCCACCGTGTCTCCGGTGCAAGCCATGCACTCCGTGGAGAGACCGGTTGCGTCCTGCGTGCACATCGCAACGCAAGTCGCGAGCGCATCGATTGTAGATTGAGCGCAGTTCGGGAAGCAGATCACCGAACATAAAAGGGAACAGTCCCCTTTTTGAGAGTATTAAGTTTCAAGGTCGGCTGGCCTCTTACTTTATTTAATGTAAAGTAACGTTATGGACGCTGTAAACGCTGAAATTGATGTGGATTTGCTCAAGGAACACCTCGCTCAGGTATCGGAGCACGAGTCCGAGCTGACCGACCGCGTGTACGAGAGCCTTTTCGCCAAGCGTCCGGACGCGGTGGAGCTCTTCGGCACCTACAGCCGAGCCAACCAGCAGCGGATGATGACCGAGACCCTCGGCGCAGTCCTCAACATGCTCGACCAGGAGCACTGGCTGGGCGAGTACGTCCACGCCATGGGCTCGCGCCACCAGTTCTCGTACGAGACGCCTGCCGATATGTATCCCCCCTACGCCGAAGCAATGCTCGAGGCCCTCGCCGCCGTCTCGGGGCCAGACTGGACCCCCAAGCTCGCGCGCTCCTGGAAGGCGGCACTAGACCGGGTGAACGAAATGATGACCGACGGCTACGTCCCAACATCGCACTGACGCGCTAGCCAACCGGGACGGGGCACTAGTCGTGTAGCGTCCTGCGCGTTCGCGCCCGTCGCCATTGTTGTTTCGTGCTGAGGGGTGCGGTGGGACGCGATGGGGGGTTTCAGCGGCGTACCGAGTGACAATCGTCAAGACAGCAACCACCGACGATTGGCGCGAGGTCCGAGGGGCGCCTTGCGTGGCCCACGCCCCCCAGTTTTTCCGGCCACCTTTGCAAGGCGCCCCGTCCGCTGAAACCGCGCGTCGCGTTTCGCCGCGCCCCGGTCGCGCCCTACTCGGCCTTGCGTAAGGTGTTTTCGTCGGTGTGCGCGAAGATGTCGGGCTGGCCGTTGATCTGTAGCTGGGTGTTCTGGGCGTATGTAAAAGAGCCGTCGTCGTTTGCGGTGAGCTCGATGTCATAGCGGACGGTCTTGAACTGTTGGTCGAGGAAGGGGCCGGAGCAGACTCCGAAGACCTCGCTGCCTACCTCGGCGGACAGCTTGATGGTCCTCGCGTCGGGTTCGACTGTACCGCCAGCCAGCACCATCACGCCGCGCGGGACGATGAAACTGAGCATGACCTGACGGGCCGCCGCGTCCCAGAGCCAATAGCCAACTTCTTCGTGGAACGGATCCTCGACGCCGAGCCGCCACGCCATCTTCGAGTACCGAAGCCCATACAAAGACTGCTCGTGATTCTCGACGAGCCCGATAGGCTCGAGCACCACCCGCTCACTGAACTCGTTCCGCTCCACAGATACCCGATCATCATCAGGCGCAAGGTCGATCCCCTTCGCCCCTTCCCAAGTGCCGGCGAAGGCCGCCAGCGGCCCAAGATTTCGAATGTTGTCATCGGTCATAGCGGGAATGTGTCTCAGCAAAAGTCTCCGCGCCAGCGATTACGATCTCGGAGAAATCCACATACGGTCGCACACGTCGCCTTAGATGGTTCCGTGTGGAGGGCCGCGGGGGGAACGCGAGGCGGGGATGGGTCGACGTCGCAAGTGCCAATCTGCAAGACAGCAACCACCGCAGATTGGCGCGCGCGCCGAGGCGAGGCTTGCGTGGTCAAAGCTCTCAAGTGCATCCGACCACTCTTGCAAGCCGAGCCGTTCGTCACATCCCCG